>NZ_WIQI01000036.1 GCF_009602535.1 Ornithinicoccus halotolerans
CGGGCGGCGGCCGCGCGCACCAGGACGTCGGCGCCGGTCACGCGTCGCCGAGCGCGGCCAGCCGGGCCGCCTCGTCGGCGTCGACCGCCGACTGCACGACCGGGTCCAGGTCCCCGGCAAGCACCTGGTCCAGGTTGTAGGCCTTGAACCCGGTGCGGTGGTCGGCGAGGCGGTTCTCGGGGAAGTTGTAGGTGCGGATCCGCTCGCTGCGGTCGACCGTGCGCACCTGGCTGCGGCGCTGGGCCGAGGCCTCCGCCTCGGCGGCCTCGACCCGCAGCTGGTGCAGCCGGGCTCGCAGCACCCGCAGCGCGGTCTCCTTGTTCTGCAGCTGCGACTTCTCGTTCTGGCACGAGACCACCAGCCCGGTCGGCAGGTGGGTGATCCGGACCGCGGAGTCGGTGGTGTTCACCGACTGGCCGCCCGGCCCCGAGGAGCGGAACACGTCGACCTTCAGGTCGTGCGGGTCCAGCTCGACCTCGGCGGGGTCGTCCACGTCCGGCATGACCAGCACGCCGGCGGCGGAGGTGTGGATCCGGCCCTGGCTCTCGGTGACCGGCACCCGTTGCACCCGGTGGACACCGCCCTCGTACTTCAGCCGCGCCCAGGGCGCCTCCCCCGGCCCGGGGGTGCCGCCCGCCTGGATCGCCAGCCGTGCGTCCTTGTAGCCACCCAGGTCGGACTCGGTCGCGTCGAGCAGCTCGGCGCGCCAGCCGCGCCGCTCGGAGTAGCGCAGGTACATCCGCACCAGGTCGGCGGCGAAGAGGGCCGACTCGGCACCGCCCTCACCCGCCTTCACCTCCAGGATCACGTCCCGGTCGTCGTCGGGGTCACGGGGCAGCAGCAGCCGCCGCAGCCGCTCGGCAGCCTCGTCCTCGCGGGCGCGCTGGCCGGCCAGCTCCTCGGCGAAGGCCGGGTCCTCGGCGGCCAGCTCCTCGGCGGCCGCGACGTCGCCCCGAGCCGCCTCCCACTCCCGGTAGGCCGCAACGGTGGGCGACAGCGCCGCATACCGCTTGTTGAGCCGCCGCAGCCGCACCGGGTCGCCGTGGACCTCGGGGTCGGCGAGCTGGCGCTCCAGATCGGCGAACTCGGCCAGCAGCAGCTGGACGGACTCGAGCACGGGTCAGGCCTTCCAGGAAGGGGGTGGTGCCATGGTCGCAGGCCGCGGCGCACAGACGACTACGCCGGCCCCGCGACGTGGTCGCAGGGCCGGCGGGGAGGTCGTTAGTTGGCGGCCTTCTTGCCGTAGCGCTCCTGGAAGCGGGCCACCCGGCCACCGGTGTCCAGGATCTTCTGCTTGCCGGTGTAGAAGGGGTGGCAGTTCGAGCACACCTCGGCGCGCAGGGCACCGGACGTGGCGGTGCTGCGGGTGGTGAAGGTCTGCCCGCAGTTGCAGGTCACCGTGGTCTCCACGTACTCGGGGTGGATGTTCTTCTTCATGGGCTGTCTCCTGTGGGTATCGCGTCCGCCGGGTCGGCCCGCGCAGGCGTGGGACCGTGAACCGGAGGGCCAAGGGGCAAGTCTGCCAGAGCTGGACCGCCGTGGTCCAAACGCCGCCGCGGCCACCGGCATTCCCCCACCCGGGCGGGTGACCGGGCTCACGGGGCCGCAGCGGCGTGGCGGTCAGTCCTCGTCGTCCAGCCGGATCGAGGACGTCTGCTGGACCTGGCTCAGGAACTCGTAGTTGTTGCGGGTCTTGCGCAGCCGGTCCAGCAGCAGCTCGATGGCCTGCTGCTGGTCCAGCGCGGACATCACGCGCCGCAGCTTCCAGTGGATCTTGAGCTCCTCGCTGGACATCAGGATCTCCTCGCGGCGGGTGCCGGAGCTGTTGATGTCCACCGCCGGGTAGACCCGCCGGTTGGCGAGCTGCCGGTCGAGCTTGAGCTCCATGTTCCCGGTGCCCTTGAACTCCTCGAAGATGACCTCGTCCATCTTGGAGCCGGTCTCCACCAGCGCGGTCGCCAGGATGGTCAGCGAGCCGCCGTTCTCGATGTTGCGGGCGGCGCCGAAGAAGCGCTTGGGCGGGTACAGCGCCGCGGAGTCCACACCACCGGAGAGGATCCGGCCGCTGGCCGGGGCGGCCAGGTTGTAGGCACGGCCGAGCCGGGTGATGGAGTCCAGCAGCACGACCACGTCGCCGCCCATCTCGACCAGCCGCTTGGCCCGCTCGATGGCCAGCTCCGCGACGGTGGTGTGGTCGTCGGCCGGGCGGTCGAAGGTCGAGGAGATGACCTCGCCCTGGACCGCGCGCTCCATGTCGGTGACCTCCTCGGGACGCTCGTCCACGAGGACCACCATGAGGTGGCACTCCGGGTTGTTGGTCGTGATCGCGTTGGCGAGCGACTGCAGGATCAGCGTCTTGCCGGCCTTGGCCGGGGCCACCAGCAGGCCACGCTGTCCCTTGCCGATCGGCGCCACGATGTCGATGACCCGGTTGGTGAGGTTCTTCTGCTCGGTCTCCAGCCGGAGCCGCTCCTGCGGGTAGAGCGGGGTGAGCTTGGAGAAGTCAGGACGCTGCCTGGCCTGCTCGACAGTGAGGCCGTTGACCGAGTCCAGGCGCACCAGGGCGTTGAACTTCTGGCGGTTGCCACCGCCGCCCTGCTGGTCGCCGTCCTTGGGCGCCTTGACCGCACCGGTGACCGCGTCACCCTTCCGCAGCCCGTTCTTGCGCACCATCCCCATGGGCACGTAGACGTCGTTGGGGCCCGGCAGGTAGCCGGTGGTGCGGATGAAGGCGTAGTTGTCCAGTACGTCCAGGACACCGGCCACCGGGACCAGCACGTCCTCGGGGTTGTAGGACTCCTGGTCCTCGGTGAAGGTCTCGCCCCCGCGGCTGCGACCGCGCTTGCGGTCCCGCCCCCGCTGCCGGTTGCGCCGGCGGCCGCCACGGCGGTCGTCCCCGTCCCGGGGCGGTCCGCCTTGGTCGCCGCCGCCGTCGCGCTGCTGTGAGTCACCCTGGCGCTGCTGCGAGTCGCCGTCGCGCTGCTGCGCGTCACCCTGGCGCTGCTGCGAGTCACCCTGCCGCTGCTGCGAGTCGCCCTGCCGCTGCTCGCGGCGGTCGTCCTGCCGGTCGGCACGGTCCTGCTCGCCGCGTCCGGCCCGCCGCTGCCCCTCACCGGTCTCGGGCGCCTCCCGCGACTCGCGGCCGTTGCGGGTCCGGCCGGCCTGGTCCCCGCCGGAGCCGTCGGTGAACAGCTGCTGGCGCTGCTCCGGCTCGGTGGACTGCTGGCGCGGCGCCTGCTCCCGCTCGCCGCGCTCGGCAGCGGACGAGCCCGGGGCCTGCTCGGTGTCGCTCGAGGCGGCAGCCGCGTCCGGGCGGCCGGCCGAGGCGGCGTTGCCGTTGCGCTCGGCGCGCCGATCGCGGATGGCGGCCACCAGATCGGCCTTGCGCATCCGCGGAGTCACCTGGATGCCCATGCTTCCGGCGAGCTGCTGCAGCTCGGCCAGGCGCATGGCGCTCAGCGCACCGCTGGTGCGCGACGTCGCGGCGACGTCTGTGGTATCTGTCACGAAGGATCCTTCCCCCTCGTCGGGGCCGGCCGATCGGACGGCCCGGGGATACAGGGTGAGTCCCGACCGAGAGCCGGGCTTGCGGAATCCACCGTGCGCCGTCCATGACCGTCCTTGGCTCGGCAGCCCGTGGGCGCATACTCGGTGGGGCCCCACGCAGCCGGGGAGAGATCGCATCGATCCGCTCGGCGTGGCCGTGGGGTGCGCCCTCAGACTACCACTTCCCCGTGCCGCTCCGGCACGGTCTCCTCAGCGCCGTGTCGCGGCCGCGGCTCTGGCCACCTCGACCAGGTCGCCCAGCACGGCGGAGGCGGTCTGCGGGCCGCCTGCCCCCGCGCCGAACAGCTGCAGGGTGCCGGCCGAGACGGTGTCGATGACGACGCCGTTGCCGCCGCCGCGCAGCCCCGCGAGCGGGTGGGTCCGGTCCAGCGCGACCGGTTGCACCGCCAGCTCGTAGCTGGCGTCGCGGCCGTGGCCCGCGCGGCGGGCGGAGGCGACGAGCTTGATGACGCTGCCGGTGCCGCGCGCGTTGGCGAAGTCCTCGTCGGTCAGCCCGGTGATGCCCGTGGTCTGCACGTCCTCGAGGGTGAGGTCACAGCCCCACGCCAGCCGGGCCAGGATGAGGATCTTGGCGGCCGAGTCGATGCCCTCCAGGTCCTCGGTCGGGTCCGCCTCGAGGTAGCCCAGCTGCCCGGCCTCGGCCACGGCGTGGTCGAAGGCCACGCCGCTGTGGTCGACGGTGTCGAGCACGTAGTTGGTGGAGCCGTTGAGCACGCCGAGGATGGTCTCGATCTCGTCCCCGGCCAGCGACTCGCGCACCACCCGCAGCACCGGGATGGCGGCGGCGACCGCCGCCTCGTAGCGCAGCGGCGCCCCGGACTCGGCCGCGACCGCGTGCAGCTCCGGGCCGCGGGCGGCCAGCAGCTGCTTGTTGGCCGTGACCACCCCGATCCCGCGGGCGAGCACCGAGCGCACCAGGTCGCCGGTGGCCTCCGTGCCGCCCATCAGCTCGACCACCAGGTCGGCCTCGGCGACCAGCCCCTCGGCGTCCTCGGTGAACAGCTGTTGCCCGACCCCGGGCACGTCACGCTCCCGGCTGCCGTCACGCACGGCGACACCGGCCAGCTCGACCGGCCGGCCGATCCGCTCGGCGAGCACCGGTCCTCGCTCGATGAGCTGCTGCGCGACCGCGGACCCGACCGTCCCGCAGCCCAGCAGGGCGACCCGCAGCGCGCTCACATCCGCTCCGGGGCGGTCACGCCGAGCAGGTCCAGCCCGTTGGCGAGCACCTGGCGGGTGGCGTCGTTGAGCCACAGCCGGGTGCGGTGCAGGTCGGTCACGTCCGTCTCTCCGGCGGTCGGCCGCACCCGGCACTCGTCGTACCACTTGTGGAACCGGCCGGCGAGGCCCTCCAGGTAGCGGGCCACCCGGTGCGGCTCGCGCAGCTCGGCCGCCTGGGCGACGACCCGGGGGAAGTCGCCGAGCGCCGCCAGCAGCAGCGACTCGGTCTCGTGCTGCAGCAGCGCGGGGTCGAAGCCCTCCTGGGGGTGCACCCCGTCCTCGCGGGCCAGCCGGGAGACGTTGCAGGTGCGGGCGTGCGCGTACTGCACGTAGAAGACGGGGTTGTCGTTGCTGCGCCGGCGCAGCTGCTCCCCGTCCAGGTCCAGCGGCGAGTCCGCCGGGAACCGGGCCAGCGAGTAGCGCAGCGGGTCGGAGCCGATCCACTCCAGCAGGTCGGTGAGGAAGATCGCGTTGCCGCGGCGCTTGCCCATCCGCTCCCCGGCGATGGAGATGAGCTGGCCGATGAGGACCTCGATGTTCCGGTCGGGCTCGTCGCCGGCGCACGCGGCGATCGCCTTCAGCCGGCTCACGTAGCCGTGGTGGTCGGCCCCCAGCATGTAGACCTTCTCGGTGAACCCACGGTCCTTCTTGCTCAGGTAGTAGGCGGCGTCGGCAGCGAAGTAGGTCGGCTCGCCGTTGGCGCGAATGAGCACCCGGTCCTTGTCGTCGCCGAAGTCGGTGGTGCGCAGCCAGACCGCCCCGTCGGCGTCGAAAACGTGGCCCTGCTGCCGCAGCCGCTCCACCGCGGCGGTGACGTGGCCGCCGTCGTGCAGCGTCTTCTCGGAGAACCACACGTCGAAGCGGACGTGGAACCGCTCCAGGGTGTCCTGGATGTGGGCCAGCTGGAGGCTGTAGCCGCGGTCTCGGGCGATCCTGAGCGCCTCCTCCTCGGACAGCTCGAGCAGGTCGGGCCGCTCGGTCAGCAGCTGCTTGGCCAGGTCGGTGACGTACTCCCCCGGGTAGCCGCCCTCGGGCACCTGCTGCCCGCGGGCACGGGCCAGGATCGAGGCGGCGAACTTCTCCATCTGGGCGCCGGCGTCGTTGATGTAGTGCTCGGCGGTGACGTCGGCGCCGCTGGCCAGCAGCAGACGCCGCAGCGCGTCCCCGAGCGCCGCCCAGCGGGTGTGGCCGACGTGCAGCGGGCCGGTCGGGTTGGCGGAGACGAACTCCAGGTTGATGGTGTGGCCGGCCAGCGACTGGTTGTGTCCGTACCGGTCCCCCGCGGTGACGATGGTGCGGGCCAGCTCACCGGCGCTGGCCGCGTCCAGGGTGATGTTGAGGAACCCCGGGCCGGCGACCTCGACGGCGGCCACCCCCGGTACCGCCGACAGCCGGTCCGCGAGCCGGCCGGCCAGCTCCCGCGGCGGCACCCCCGCCTGCTTGGCCAGCTGCAGCGCCACGTTGGTCGACCAGTCGCCGTGCTCCTTGCTCCGGGGACGCTCCACGCGCACCTCGGGGGGCACCGCCACGGCCACCTCTCCCGCGGCGACGGCGTCGCCCAGCGCGGCGACGATGGCATCAGCGAGCTGTTCCGGAGTCACCCCGAGAAGTCTACGCACGCTGCGACCAGCTCCCGGGACGCGGCGGTGCCGGAGCACCCCGGTGCGGCTGGTAATGTGTCACGCCGTTGCCCCCGTAGCTCAGGGGATAGAGCACCGCCCTCCGGAGGCGGGAGCGCAGGTTCGAATCCTGCCGGGGGCGCGCTGCGATGTCTGCCGGACATCGCCGAGGCCCGGACCCGCCGCCCCGTGGGCCCGGGCCTCGTCCGTTCCCGTGGCGCCCGCCCGAGGGGCGCGCCCGTCCGAGGAGAGGCAGTCACCGTGCCCGCAGCGACCCACTCCTTCATCGGCGGCCACGAGCTGGCCTCGGCCGAGACCTACGACAACATCGACCCCGCCACCGGCAGCTCGCTGGGCCCGGTGGGCCGCGGCGGGCAGCGGGAGGTGGACCAGGCGGTCGAGGCTGCCACGCGGGCACAGCCGGCCTGGGCCGCGACCGCTCCCGAGCAGCGCTCGGACCTGCTGGTCGCCTGGGCGGCGCTGGTCGACCGGGACGCCGAGCAGCTGGCGCGCCTGGAGTCCGAGGACACCGGCAAGCCGCTCAGCCAGGCCCGGGTGGACGCCGCCGTCGCCGCGCGGTACCTGCGCTTCTACGGGCACGCCATCGACTCCTACTACGGGCAGACCATCCCCAAGGGCCCGGACCTGCTGGTGTACACCCGGCGGGAGCCGTTCGGCGTGGTCGGGGCCATCGTGGCGTGGAACTACCCGATGCAGCTGTTCGCCCGCAGCGTCGCCACGGCCGCCGCGACCGGCAACGCCATCGTGCTCAAGCCGGCCGACGAGACCCCGCGCACCGCGGTCGCGATGGCCCGGCTGGCGGTCGAGGCGGGCCTCCCGCCCGGGATCGTCAACGTGGTCACGGGGATCGGCGCGGAGGCCGGCGCCGCCCTGGCCGCCCACCCGGGCGTGGCCCACCTGGGCTTCGTCGGCTCCACGGAGGTCGGGTCCCGCATCGCGCACGCGGCCGCCGACCGGGTGGTCCCGACCGTCCTGGAGCTCGGCGGCAAGTCGGCCCAGCTGGTCTTCCCCGACGCCGACCTGGACGAGGCGACGGAGGCCATCCGACGAGCGATCCTGCAGAACGCGGGGCAGACCTGCTCGGCCGGCTCCCGGCTGCTCGTGCACTCCTCGGTCAAGGAGGAGCTGCTGGCCCGCGTGGAGGAGGCCTTCGCCGCCACCACGCTGGGCCCGGGCTCGCAGGACCCCGACCTCGGCCCGCTCGTCTCCACCAAGCAGCTGCAGCGGGTCCGCGGGTTCCTCGAGGACGTCGACCCCGTTCAGGTGCGGTGCGGGGGCGGCCCGCCCGAGGACGAGCAGCTGGCCCGCGGAGCCTTCTTCCTGCCCACCCTGGTCGCCGACGTGGACCCGAGGGCGCGGATCGCCCAGGAGGAGGTCTTCGGGCCGGTGCTGACGGCGATGACCTTCGAGGACGAGCAGGAGGCGCTCGCCCTCGCGAACGCCACCGAGTACGCGCTGCTCGGCGCGGTGTGGACCCGCGACCTGGCACGCGCCCACCGGCTCGCGGCCGGTATCCGAGCCGGGCAGGTCTTCGTCAACAACTACGGCGCCGGCGGCGGCGTCGAGCTGCCGTTCGGTGGCTGGGGCAAGTCCGGCTACGGCCGGGAGAAGGGCTATGAGGCGATGGACGCCGTCACGCAGACCAAGACGGTGGTCGTCAAGCTCTGAGGCGCGCTCAGCCCTCGGGACCGGATCGTTCCCGCGAGGGAGCGGCTTCCGGCCCGTTCGTGTCGTCGGCCGGCCGGCCCGCCCAGTACAGCGGCTGCTCCCGGCCCCCGCCGTAGCCCAGCGGCTCCCGCGGCGGCCGCGCCCGCAGGTCCGCGCGGAACATCCGGCGGGCCACCAGCGCCAGCACGGCGGCGGCGAGGAAGCATCCGGCCGCCAGCCGCCAGGCCACCGGGTAGCCGAGGCCGCCCGCCGCGACGCCGAACAGGACGGGGCCGAGCGCGCCGCCGACGAAGGCGCCGGCCTGCACCACCCCGGACGCCAGCGCCGGGGTGTCGCGTCCCAGCCGGGCCACGGCGAACAGCAGCAGGCCTGGCCAGGCCCAGCCGACCGCGAACGCCGCCAGGGCACCGATGAGCACCGGCGGCAGGAGCGGGAACGACACGGCGGTCAGGCCAGCGGCCCCCACCGCCATCATCGCCGCCACCCGGGGCAGGTTCGCGCCGTGGCGCCGGTCGGCCCGGTATCCCACGATCACCCGCACCACGATGGAGCAGACCGCTCCGGCCGCCAGCAGCAGACCGGCCTCGGCGACCGTGAGCCCGGCCTGGTGGGCCCACCCGGCCAGGAACGTGCCCAGTGAGTTCGCGGCGGCACTGGCGAGGGTGATGGACACGGCGATGACGACCAGCGGTGCGGTCGCCGGCCGGTCTAGCCCGGCCGCGCGGCGGACCGGCCGGGCCTCCCGGCCGCTGCCCAGCAGGCCCCCGGCCAGCAGCAGCAGCCCGGCGGTGCCGGTGGTGACGAAGGTCGCGCGCCAGCCGAGGGTCAGCGTGACGGTCGGGACGGCCAGCCCGCCGAGGAGGATCGCCGTCGGCACAGCCGCCTGCTTCACGCCGAACCCGAGCCCGCGCCGTCCCGGGGGGATGGCGCTGGCCATGGCCAGGTTGCTGGTCACCTGACAGGCGGCGTTGGCCAGGCCGAGCACCACCATCGCCGCCACCAGCGCCCACCAGGAGTGAGCCAGCAGCGCCAGCCCGAGCCCGCCGCTGGACACCAGGGTCCCGGCCAGCACCAGCCCCCAGCGGCGGCCCACCCGGTCGACCAGGCCCCCGCCCAGCACCGCGCCGAGCGCGGCGGCCCCGAAGAAGGTCGCCACCACGACTCCCAGCCGCGCCGGGTCCAGCGCCAGGTCCCGGGCGATGACGACGGCCTGGGCCCCGACGAGGAACGGCGGCAGCGCCCCGAGCGTGGTCACCAGGCTGGCTCCCGCGATGATGCGCAGGGTGGGAGGGGGCACGACTGGACTCTAGCCAGCGCGGCGGCTCGCCCTGCTGCCAGACTGTGCCCGTGCCATCTGAGAACCAGCGCGCGGCTGGCGGGACCGCGGTCTCCGTCCGCGGGCTGACCAAGCGGTTCGGGGAGGTCCTGGCCGTGGACTCGCTCACCTTCGAGGTGGCCCCCGGACGGATCACCGGGTTCCTGGGGCCCAACGGCGCGGGGAAGACCACGACGCTGCGGATGCTGCTCGGGCTCATCCGGCCCACGGCCGGGGAGGGGCTCATCGGCGGGCGCCCCTACGCCGCGCTCCGGCAGCCGCTGCACACGGTCGGGGCCGCGCTCGAGGCGACGGGGTTCCACCCGGGCCGCTCCGGCCGGGACCACCTGCGGGTCATCGCGGCCACCCACGGCGTGCCGGACCGCCGGGTGGACGAGCTGCTGGAGCTGGTCGGGCTGGCCGGGGCGGCGCGGCGACGGGCGGGCGGCTACTCGATGGGGATGCGGCAGCGGCTGGGCCTGGCTGCTGCGCTGCTCGGCGACCCGCAGGTGCTGCTGCTGGACGAGCCGGCCAACGGGCTGGACCCGGAGGGCATCCGGTGGCTGCGCGGCTTCCTGCGGCACCTGGCCGACGGCGGGACCACCGTGCTGGTCTCCTCGCACCTGTTGTCGGAGGTCGAGCAGACGGCCGACGACGTGGTCATCATCGCCCGCGGGCAGCTGGTCCGGCAGGGACCGATCGAGGAGCTGCACGGGCCGCCGACCGTCCTCGTTCGCTCCCCGCAGCCGGAGGAGCTCGCCCGGGCGGTCCGCACCGCCGGGCTGGAGGGCGCCCCGGCACCCGACCAGGGGCCCGGTGCGTTCACCGTGGAGGGCGCCAGCCTGGCCACCGTGGGAGACGCGGCCCGCGCCGGAGGGGTGACCGTGCACGAGCTGCGGGCGCTGCGCACGGACCTGGAGCGGCTCTACTTCCGGCTCACCCAGCAGCAGGACCCGGTGCTGGCGCAGCCGCAACCCGACGGAGAGGCACCGTGATCCGGCTGGTGCGGGCCGAGCTGGCCAAGCTGACGACCACCCGGCTGTGGTGGGGCATGGGGCTGGCGCTGCTGCTCTCCGGCGTGGCGTTGGCCGCCCTGGTCGCGTTCTTCCTCACCCACGGCTCGGTCCCGGGCCTGGGCGAGGGCCTGGAGATCACCGACACGCTGCCGGCGCTGGCGCTGGCCCGCATGGTCTACACCGGTGCCGCCCAGATCGGCTACCTGCTCACGCTGGTGGTGGGGGTCGTGGTGATCGGCCAGGAGTTGCGCCACCGCACCGCCACGACGACGTTCCTGGCCGAGCCCCGGCGCGGGCGCGTGGTCGCCGCCAAGGCCGTCGCCCTCGCCGTCGCCGGGCTCGCCGGCGGGTCGCTGCTCGTCGCCGGCGCGCTGCTGGGCGGCGGCACCGTGCTGGCCCTCGGCGACCTGCCGGTGTTCCCGGACGCCGGCCTGCTGCTGCGGACGCTGCTGCTGCAGGTGGTCGCGCTCGCGCTGTGGGCGCTCATCGGGCTGGGTGCCGGCGTGCTGATCCCCCACCAGGTGGCCGCGCTGTTCGTGGCCGTGGCCGCGGCCTGGATCGTGGAGCCGCTGCTGGCGTGGGGGTTGTCGTTCCTCGACTGGGGTGACGGGCTGGCCCAGTACTTCCCGAGCCAGGCCACGCTCGCCGCGATGGACGTCTACAGCGACATCGACCCGCGCATCGCCGCGGCGATGGGCGCCAGCCCGGAGCAGCTGCCGTGGTGGGGCGGCCTGCTGGTGCTGGCCGGCTACGCGGCGGTGATGACGCTGGCGGGGATCTGGCTGACACGCCGTCGCGACGTGCTCTGACGGGTCCTGACGGCCGCGCTGCCCCGACGCGCCCGGGACGGACACGGAGGGCTAGGCTTTGGGGAGGACACGTTACGCCTGTCAACTCAGTGAGGAAGAGGCGCAGAGGCCGTGGCAGACCAGCCCACCAGCAGCGACAACCCACTAGCAGCCTTCGGGACCAACGAGTGGCTCGTCGAGGAGAAGTACCAGCAGTTCCTGCAGGACGAGGCCTCGGTCGGACCGGCCTGGCGCGAGTTCTTCGCCGACTACCAGCCCGCCTCCGCCTCCGGCAGCAACGGTGGACCCTCGACGGCCGCGCCCTCCCAGCCCGCCGAGGTCGCCGACGGCCCCCGCGCCGAGCAGGCCAACGACGGGAGCGGCTCCCAGCCGGCCGGGGCCTCCCGCGGCAGCGAGCGGCCGGCCGCCCGGGACACCACCGCCGCCGGGGAGCCCCGTTCCTCTCGCGCCGCCACCACCACAGCCGCCCCCAAGGAGCCCGCGCCGGCCACGCAGGCCAAGGCGGCCCACGAGCGGACCGTCCGGGACCGGGCCGCCAAGGACGGCGACGGCACGGCCACAACCCCGTCCACGGAGAAGACCACGTCCAAGGACGAGGCCAAGCCCAAGGACAAGGCCGCGTCCCAGCCCAAGGACAAGGACAAGGACAAGGACACGGACACGGACGAGGCCAAGGACAAGGGCAAGGAGCAGCCGCCCAGCGACCGCGGCGAGCAGGACCGCGCCGAGGAGGCCAAGGGCGAGAGCAAGCCGACTCCCCGGGACGCCCCGGCCCGGCGGGCCACCGGCCCGCAGACGGAGGCCCGCACCGTGCGCCTCAAGGGCGCGACCGCACGCGTCGTCAGCAACATGGACGCCAGCCTGTCGGTGCCCACCGCGACCAGCGTGCGGTCGCTGCCGGCGAAGCTGCTGATCGACAACCGGACCGTCATTAACAACCACCTGGCTCGCAGCCGCGGCGGGAAGGTCTCCTTCACGCACCTGATCGGCTACGCCCTGGTGCAGGCCGTGAAGGCGATGCCGGCGATGAACAACGGCTACCTGGAGGAGGACGGCAAGCCCGCGCTCGTGGAGCCGGCCCACGTCAACCTGGGCCTGGCCATCGACGTCCCCAAGCCCGACGGGTCCCGGCAGCTGCTCGTCCCCAGCATCAAGAGTGCCGAGGAGATGGACTTCGCGGAGTTCTGGGCGGCCTACGAGGACCTGGTGCGCAAGGCCCGCGACGGCAAGCTCGCCCTCGAGGACTTCCAGGGCACCACCATCACGCTGACCAACCCCGGCGGCATCGGCACGGTGCACTCGGTGCCGCGGCTGATGAAGGGCCAGGGCGCCATCATCGGGGTGGGCGCGCTCGACTACCCCGCCGAGTGGCAGGGTGCCAGCCCCGAGCAGATCGCCCGCAACGCGGTCAGCAAGATCCTCACCCTCACCTCGACCTACGACCACCGGATCATCCAGGGCGCGCAGTCGGGAGAGTTCCTGCGGATCCTGCACCAGCTGCTGCTGGGTGACGAGGGCTTCTACGACGAGATCTTCACCTCGCTGCGCATCCCCTACGAGCCGGTGCGGTGGGCCCCCGACGTGTCCGCCTCCCACGAGGACGACATCTCCAAGGCCGCGCGGGTGCAGGAGCTGATCCACGCCTACCGGGTCCGTGGCCACCTGATGGCCGACACCGACCCGCTGGAGTACCGGCAGCGGCGGCACCACGACCTGGACATCACCAACCACGGCCTCACGCTGTGGGACCTGGAGCGCACCTTCCCCACCGGCGGGTTCGGCGGCCAGCCGCGGCTGACGCTGCGCAAGATCCTGGGGATCCTGCGCGACACCTACTGCCGCACCGTCGGCATCGAGTACATGCACATCCAGGACCCCGAGCAGCGGGCGTGGATCCAGGAGCGGGTGGAGGTCCCGTACGCGCGCACCTCCCCCGAGGAGCAGCTGCGGATCCTGCGCCGGCTGAACGGGGCGGAGGCGTTCGAGACCTTCCTGCAGACCAAGTTCGTGGGGCAGAAGCGGTTCAGCCTCGAGGGCGGGGAGTCCGTCATCGCGATGCTGGACCAGGTGCTCACCGACTCGGCGCAGAACGGCATGGACGAGGTCTGCATCGGCATGCCGCACCGCGGCCGGCTCAACGTGCTGGCCAACCTGGCCGGCAAGTCCTACGGGCAGATCTTCCGGGAGTTCGAGGGCGCCCAGGACCCCGGCTCGGTGCAGGGCTCCGGCGACGTCAAGTACCACCTGGGCACCGAGGGCGAGTTCCGCACCGAGGAGGGGGACACCACCCGGGTCTACCTGGCGGCCAACCCCTCTCACCTGGAGGCGGTCAACCCGGTGCTGGAGGGCATCGTGCGCGCCAAGCAGGACCGGCTGGACCTGTCCAGCGAGGGGTTCACGGTGCTGCCGGTGCTGCTGCACGGTGACGCGGCCTTCGCCGGCCAGGGTGTGGTGGCGGAGACGCTCAACCTGTCCCAGCTGCGCGGCTACCGGACCGGCGGCACGATCCACGTGGTCATCAACAACCAGGTGGGCTTCACGACCAGCCCCAGCTCCTCGCGCTCCAGCGTCTACTGCACCGACGTCGCCCGGATGGTGCAGGCCCCCATCTTCCACGTCAACGGGGACGACCCGGAGGCGTGCGTGCGGGTGGCGCAGCTGGCGTTCGAGTTCCGGCAGGCGTTCCACAAGGACGTCGTCATCGACCTGGTCTGCTACCGGCGCCGGGGCCACAACGAGGGCGACGACCCGTCGATGACCCAGCCGCTGATGTACGACCTCATCGAGAGCAAGCGCTCGGTCCGCAAGCTCTACACCGAGTCGCTCATCGGCCGCGGTGACATCACCATCGAGGACGCCGAGGAGGCACTGCGCGACTACCAGCGCCAGCTGGAGCAGGTCTTCACCGAGACCAAGTCCGCGCTGAAGAACGAGACCGGCGGCGGCCTGGACCGTCCGCAGGCCCAGGAGGAGGACCGGGCCGCCCCGCCGCAGCGGCGGGCCACCGCCGTGGAGCCCGCGGTCCTGCAGCGGATCGGCGAGGCCTTCACCCAGCCCCCGGAGGGCTTCACGGTGCACCCGAAGCTGTTCCAGCTGATGGAGAAGCGCGGGCAGATGGTGCGCGAGGGAGGCATCGACTGGGCCATGGGCGAGCTGATCGCCTTCGGCTCGTTGCTGCTGGAGGGCACTCCGGTCCGGCTGGCCGGGCAGGACTCGCGGCGCGGCACCTTCGTGCAGCGGCACGCGGTGCTCACCGACAAGCGCAGCGCCGAGGAGTGGACGCCGCTGCGGAACCTGTCGGAGGACCAGGCCAAGCTGTGGATCTATGACTCGTTGCTGAGCGAGTTCGCGGCGATGGGCTTCGAGTACGGCTACTCCGTGGAACGCCCGGACGCGCTGGTGCTGTGGGAGGCCCAGTTCGGCGACTTCACCAACGGCGCCCAGGTCGTCGTGGACGAGTTCATCTCCGCCTCGGAGCAGAAGTGGGACCAGCGCTCCTCGGTGGTGCTGCTGCTGCCCCACGGCTACGAGGGGCAGGGGCCGGACCACTCCTCGGGCCGCATCGAGCGCTTCCTGCAGATGTGCGCCGAGGACAACATGATGGTGGCCTACCCCTCGACGCCGGCGTCCTACTTCCACCTGCTGCGCCGGCAGGCCTACCACCGGCCGCGGACGCCGCTCATCGTCTTCACCCCGAAGGCGATGCTGCGGCTGAAGGCCGCGGGCAGCAGCCCGGAGGAGTTCACCGAGGGCACCTGGCGTCCGGTGCTGCCGGACCCCGAGCAGCTCGACGGCGAGGGCGTGGAGCGGGTGCTGCTGGCCTCCAGCAAGCTCGTCTACGACCTGGAGGAGGAGCGGCGCAAGCGCGAGGACGACCGCACCGCGGTGGTGCGCGTGGAGCAGCTCTACCCGGTCCCTGGCCGCGAGCTGGCCGAGGAGCTGCGCCGCTACCCGAACGCCGAGCTGGTCTGGGTGCAGAACGAGCCGGAGAACCAGGGCGCCTGGCCGCACATGGCCCTCACCATGCCCGGTGCCATGGCCGAGCACGGTGAGAAGCGGCCACTGCGGGTCGTCAGCCGGCCGGCCTCGGCCGCACCGGCCACCGGCTCCACCAAGGTGCACGCGGTCGAGCAGGCAGACCTGCTCAAGCGCGCCTTCGACCGGTGAGGGGCGGCAGGTCCCGGCGATGACGTCCCCCGCGGACCCCGCACCCTCCCCTGCCCACCTCCCCGCCGGGTGGTCGGCCCGACCGCCGGCCGAGCCCGACGTGCCGGCGCTGACCCGGCTGCTCCGGGCCCACGAGCGCGCGGCCCGCGGCCGGGCCGGTGCGCACGAGCACCAGGTAGCGGCCACTGTCACCGGCCCGGGAGCGGCCCGGCGCCAGCAGGTGGTCGTCGAGGACGCGGACGGCGTGCTGCGGGCGTGGACGAGCAGCCACGACCGCGCCGCCGGCCGGGTCCTGGTGGCGGTGACCGTGGACCCGGACCTGGCGGAGGAGGCGGCCGACCCGGTCGCGGCCTGGTGCTTCGAGCGCGCCGCCCGGGACGGGGCCTGGCTGGCCGCCGCCCGCGGGCTGGAGCGCACGCAGCTGGACTCCGGTGCGTTCGCCGGTGACTCCCGCCAGCAGCGCTGGCTGGGTCGGGCCGGCTACCGCCACGTGCGCAACTGGTGGCAGATGAGCCGCCCCGTCACCCCCGCCGAGGGCAGCCCGCCGGAGCCCGACGCCGGCGTGGAGGTCCGCCGGGTGCGACGGGAGGAAGCGGCGGGCATGCCCGAGGAGTCGGACCTGAGGGCGGTCCACCACGTGCTGGAGGCCTCCTTCACCGACCACTTCAACTCCCACCGGGAGGACTTCGAGGAGTTCCTCACCCGGCTGCGGGAGGACCCGGGGCACCGCTGGGACCACTGGTGGCTGGCGCTGGTCGACGGCGAGCCGGCCGGGGCCCTGGTCGCCAGCACGGTGGCGGGTCACGGCGCCGACGACGCGGGCCGGGCCCGCCCGGACGGCTCCTACGTCGACTACCTGGGGGTGCTCGCCAGCGCCCGTGGCCGGGGCGTGGCGCGTACCCTGCTGGGCACGGTGATCGCCGACGCGGCCGCGCGGGGGCGGGACCGGGTGGACCTGGAGGTGGACGCCGACTCCCCGACCGGGGCGCACGACCTGTACCGGTCGCTGGGCTGGCGCACCGGGTACACGACGCAGTCCTGGCACTGCGAGCTGCCGGTCGGCTCGGGTTAGTCTGCGGGCGTGTACTTCACCGACCGCGGCATCGAGGAGCTGGCGGGCCGCCGCGGCGAGGAGGAGGTCACCCTCGCCTGGCTGGCCGACCAGCTGCGTGTCTTCGTCGACCTGAACCCGGAGTTCGAGACACCGGTCGAGCGGCTCGCGACCTGGCTGGCGCGGCTGGACGACGATGACGCCCTCGACGACGAGGACTAGGGAGACGACTCCCACACCCACGAGGGGCCGCCGGCCCCAGGAGGAGGACCACTGCCGTGACCGCCCGGAGCGACGAGACGTCCGTGGAGTTCGCACCGAGCGCGGAGTTCCACGTGGCCGACGGGCCCCGTGACATCGGGCTGTGCTTCGTCGGCGACGGCTACGTCGCCGGGTTCGGTGACCCCAAGGCGCTGGGCTGGGTGAGCCGCGTCGTCGCCCGCACCCCTGCCGAGGGGCACGTCCTCACCGCCTACAACCTGGGGGTGCGGGGGCAGTCCAGCGCCGAGGTGATGGACCGCTGGCGCACCGAGTGCGAACCGCGCTGGGCCGGCCGGCAGGAGCGCCGGCTGGTGGTCTCGGCCGGGGCCGGTGACGTCGACCGCGGCACCACGACCGCCCGTTCCCGGCTCAACCTGGCCAACGTGCTCGACGAGGCGGCCAGCACCGGCATCGCCACGTTCGTGGTCGGTCCGCCGCCGACCCTGGAGGCCGACCGCAACGCCAGGGTGGAGGTCCTCGCCGACGCCCAGGCCGACGTGTGCCAGCGACGCGGAGTGCCCTTCGTCGACTGCTTCCACCCGCTGCGCGACCACGACCAGTGGCAGTCCGACCTGGCCGCCGGCGACGGCCAGCACCCCGGGCAGGCCGGCTACGGCCTCATCGCCTGGCTGGTGCTGCACGCCGGCTGGCAGCAGTGGCTGCAGCTGTAGCGGCCCGCCGCTACCCGCGCAGTGCGGCCACCCAGCGCTGCGCCTCGGTGTAGGCCTCCTCACCGGCCTCCGGGTCGACCGGCTGCACCCGGCCGTCCGCGCGCGGGTAGGAGCCGAGGAACCGCACCTCGGCGCAGGTGCGCCGCAGCCCGGTCAGCGCCTCCGCGACGCGCGGCTCGGCCAGGTGGCCGACGGCGTCGATGGTGAAGCAGTACTGGCCCAGCTCCTCCCCTGTCGGCCGCGACTCCAGCCGGGTCAGGTCCACCCCGCGCACCGCGAACTGCTCCAGCAGCTCCAGCAGCGCACCGGGCCGGTTCTGCCGGATGTAGGCGACCAAGGTGGTGGTGTCGGCTCCGGTCGGGGCCGGCGGCGGGCCGGGCCGGCCCACCTCGACGAAACGGGTCACCGCCCCGGGACGGTCGGCCACCTGCTCGGCCAGCGCCTCCAGCCGGTGCCGGTCGCCAGCCAGGGGCGCCGCGATCGCCGCGTCGTAGACGCCGGCGGCCACCAGCGCCGCCGCCCGGGCGGTGGAGGACTCCGGCACCACCTCGGCCGCCGGGAGGTGGGTGCCCACCCAGCCGCGGGTCTGCGCCGCGGCGTGCGGGTGGGTGGCCAGCCGCCGCACCTGGCCGAGGGAGGTGCCGGCGCGGGCGAGCACGGAGAACTCCACCTCAACGTGGGCCTCGGCCCGGATCTGCAGCCGGTCGCCGCGGACCAGCTCGTCCAGGGTGGCGGAGACCGACCCCTCGACCGAGTTCTCGAACGGCACCACCGCGCGCTCCAGCCGGCCCGCGCGGACGGCCTCCAGCGCCGCCGCGACCGACGGCGCTGGCCACAGCTCCTCCTCCGGGTGCAGCTGCCGGGCGGCCTGCTCGGTGAACGTGCCGGCCGGCCCCAGGTAGCCGGTGACCGCGGCGCCGGCGGGTTCGGCGGTGGTCACGGGACGAGCACCACCTTGCCGAAGACCTCCCCGGCCGCCAGTGCGGCGAGCCCGTCGGCGGCCCGCGACAGCGGCAGCACCCGGTCGATGACCGGGCGCACCCCGGTCACCCGGGCCAGCTCGAGGACACGGCCGAGCTGCTCCCGGTTGCCCATGGTGGCGCCGACCACCCGCAGCTGGCGGAAGAAGATGTGGGCGAAGCCGGCGCGGCCCACCTCATCGCCGGTCGTGGCGCCCGACAGCACGACCGTGCCCCCCGGCCGCAGGCTCCGCAGCGAGTGCGCCCAGGTGGCCGCGCCCACGGTCTCCAGCACCGCGTCGACGCGCTCCGGCAGCCGCTCGCCGGGCTCGAACGCCGCGTCGGCCCCGATCTCGAGGGCACGGGAGCGGCGCTGCGAGCTGCGGCTGGTCGCCCACATCCGGTAGCCGGTCGCCCGGCCGATCTGCAGCGCCGCGGTGGCCACCCCGCCGCCGGCTCCCTGGACCAGCACGGTCGCCCCCGGTGTGACGCCGGCGCCGACGTGCAGCATCTTGTAGGCGGTCAGCCAGGCCGTCGGCAGGCAGGCCGCTTCCTCGTGGCTGAGCTCGGTGGGCTTGTCGACCAGGTTCGACTCCGGCACGACCACCTGCTCGGCCAGCGTGCCCTGGTGCACCTCCGACAGCAGGCTCCGCCCCGGGTCCAGGGTCGCCTCGCCCTGCCAGCCCGGCGAGCTGATCACCGAGTGCACCACGACCTCCCGGCCGTCGTCGGTGACACCCGACGCATCACAGCCCAGGATCATGGGCAGCCGGTCCTCCGGCAGTCCCACGCCCCGCAGCGAGAACAGGTCGTGGTGGTTGAGCGCCGCCGCCCGCACCTGCACCCGCGCCCACCCCGGCGGCGCCGCCGGCTCGGGCCGTTCGCCGACGGTCAGGCCGGCGAGCGGGTCCTGGGGCTGCAGCGAGGAGACGTAGGCGGCCAGCATGGCCCCAAACTACCGGCGCCTCCGGCTCAGTAGGCCCCGGCCTCGCTGCCCGCCACCACCCGGGCGGTCCGCCACAGGATCATCAGGTCCAGCAGCGGCGTCCAGTTCTCGACGTAGTACAGGTCCAGCCGCACCGACTCGCTCCACGACAGGTCGCTGCGGCCGCTGATCTGCCACAGCCCGGTCATCCCCGGCTGGACCAGCAACCGCCGGCGCGCCTGCAGGTCGTACTCGGCGACCTCCCGCGGCAGCGGCGGCCGCGGACCCACCAGGCTCATCTCCCCCCGCAGCACGTTGACCAGCTGCGGCAGCTCGTCCAGGCTGTAGCGGCGCAGCCACTTGCCCGCCCGCGTCACCCGCGGGTCCTCGCGCAGCTTGAACAGCGGTCCGGCACCCTCGTTGGCCGCCATCAGCGTGGGCAGCCGCTGCTCGGCGTCGGTGATCATGGTGCGCAGCTTCAGCATGGTGAACGGGCGCCCATCCTGCCCGACCCGCACCTGCCGGAACAGCACCGGTCCCCGGTCCTCGCGCCACACGGCGAACGCGAGCACGGCCAGCAGCGGCGACAGCACCAGCAGCAGCAGCAGCGACCCCACCCGGTCCAGCACCGCCTTGGCCACGCGGCGCGGCCCCGAGATGCAGGGCGCCTCGACGTGCAGCAGCGGCAGGCCCCGGATCGGGCGGGTCATCACCCGGGGGCCGGCGACCTCAAGGATTCCCGGTGCCACCACCAGGTCGATGCCGGTGCCCTCCAGCGCCCACCCGAGCCGGCGCAGCCCGGCCGCGCCCAGCCCCGCGGAGGAGGAGACCGCCACCACGTCGACCTGCTGGGCCATCGCCTGCACCAGGACGTCGGCCTCGGTGCCCAGCACCGGTACCCCCGACAGCTCGCCGTCGTCCACGTCGTCCGAGCACAGCCCCACCACGTCCAGTCCCGCGGCCGGCGTGCGGCACAGCGCCGCTACCAGGTCGGGCGCGTGCGCCCGGTCCCCGACGATCAGCACCCGGTCGCTGTGCTCCCCCCGCGCCCGTCGTTGCACCAGCCACCGCCGCGCCCGCCAGTGGCCGAGCAGCAGCAGCAGCGTCCCGACCGGGAAGGCCACCAGCACGTAACCCCGCGCGATGTCCAGGCCGGCCGCGTAGCCGACGACCGCCAGCGCCCCGAACAGCCAGCCAGACGCCTTCACCACCGCGCGGTACTCCTGCACCCCGTGGCCGGAGAGCCGGCCGTCGTAGGCACCGTGCAGGTGCAGCAGGCCGACCCAGCCGACGACCAGGGCGGCCGACAGCAGCGTGTAGCTCAGCCCGGAGGCGATCGGCTCGTTGGCGCTCACCGTGGCCGACTCGAACCCGAACCGGATCAGCTGAGCCAGCACGACCGCGGCCACGACGATGCCCAGGTCGAGCATGCGCAGCGCCCACAGGTAGCGGCTCAGCCGCCGCCGGCCCCCCAGCTGGGCGCCCGGCTGCGGGCCCCCCTTCCCGCTCCCGCCGGGTAGCACAAAGAACTGGTCAGCGTCCCCCGCGCGGTCAACCCGCGGGATGCCCCCGAGCGTGCTCACAGCGGTGGCGGTTCGTGCATGTCCTGACATGTCAGGCCCCCAGAGTCCGTCCAGTCGGGTCAAGGAACTTTACTGTCTCTTGACCAAACGCAGACTAGGGCATGACCCAGCCCCTGGCTACCCCTCACGCGGCATCAGTTTTCCCGGCGGCGTGTCGCACCGGTTCGGCCACGGCCGCGCCAGGTGAGACAATGACCCGCATCCCCCTGGTTGGAAGGAAGACCATGACCCGACGCCGCACCACGCGCGCCACCCTCGCCAGCACCGCCCTGCTCGCCCTCGTCCTGGGAGCCTGCGGGGGCGACACCGAGGAGGACCCCGCGGGGCAGAGTCCCGAGCAAGGCGGCGGCGACGCCGCGGGCTCGGTGCAGGCCGACGAGGAGCTGGCCGGGATGGTCCCGGACGACATCCGCGAGGCCGGCACGCTGACCATCGGCACCGACCCCAGCTATGCGCCCAACGAGTACCTCGACGAGGACGGCAGCACCATCATCGGGATGGACATCGACCTCTTCGACGCGGTCGCGGCCACGCTGGACCTGGAGACCGAGTACCAGAGCGCGGACTTCGGCACCATCATCGCGGGGGTGACCGGTGGCAAGTACGACGCCGGCGTCTCCTCGTTCACCATCAACGAGGAGCGCAAGGAGCAGGTCACGATGGTGAGCTACTTCAACGCCGGCACGCAGTGGGCGGTCGCGGCGGGCAACCCCGAGAACGTGGACCCGCAGCAGCCGTGCGGGCTCACCGTCGCCGTGCAGACCGACACCGTGCAGTTCGAGGAGGACCTGCCGCCGAAGGAGGAGGCCTGCGAGGAAGAGGGCAACCCGATGACGGTGCAGCCCTACACCGGCCAGGACGAGGCCACCGCCGCGCTGGTCTCCGGCAAGGCCGACGCGATGCTGGCCGACTCCCCCGTCATCGCCTACGCCGTGCAGCAGACCGGTGACCAGATCGAGCCGGTCGGGGACATCTACGACTCCGCGCCCTACGGTTACGTGCTCCCCACCGAGGACGAGCAGCTGGCCGAGGCGATCGTCGGCGCCTTGGAGAAGCTCGCCGAGGACGGAACCTACGAGCAGATCCTCTCCGACTGGGGCCTGCAGGATGGCGCCATCGACGACTTCGCCGTCAACCCCTGATGACCGGCGACCCCACCGCCACCCCTGAGCGGGGAGGGCCAGCGCAGCAGGAGCGGCCGGGACGGATCGACGCCGTCCCGGTGCGCCACCCGCTGCGGTGGCTGGCGGTCGGGGCGATCAGCGTGCTGGTGGCGATGTTCGTCCACCTGCTGGTCACCAATCCCGCGTTCAACTGGCCGTTCGTCCTGGAGATCACCTTCTCGGCCCCGGTGCTGCGGGGGCTGGCGGTGGGGACCCTGTTCGTCACGCTGCTGGCGATGGTCGTCGGCATCGTCATGGGCGTGCTGCTCGCCGTCATGCGGCTGTCACCCAACCCGGTGCTGTCGACCGTCTCGTTCGTCTTCGTGTGGTTCTTCCGGGCGGTGCCCCGCCTGGTGCTGCTCACCATCATGGGCACCATGGGGGTGGTGTTCCGGGACGGTCTGGCGCTGGGGGTGCCGTTCGACCAGCAGATCATGGGCCTGCTGGGGCTCGACGGGGACTGGCGCTTCCTCACCCTGGACGCCAACCAGATCTTCATGGGCGTCACCGGCGGCGCGATCGGGCTCGGCCTGTCGGAGGCGGCCTACATGGCCGAGATCGCCCGGGCCGGCATCCTGTCGGTCGACAAGGGCCAGACGGAGGCCGCCGAGGCGCTCGGCATGGACCGCGGCAGCACGATGCGGCGGATCGTGCTCCCCCAGGCGATGCGGGTGATCGTGCCGCCGACCGGCAACGAGATCATCTCCATGGTCAAGGACACCTCGCTGCTGATCGGGCTGCCGCTGACCACGGAGCTGTTTTTCCAGCTGCGTACCATCGGTTCCCGGACCTTCCAGATCTTCCCGGTGCTGGTCTCGGCGTGCCTGTGGTACCTGGCGGTGTGCAGCCTGCTGATGATCGGGCAGTACTACCTGGAGCGCTACTTCAACCGGGGCTTCGGCACCCGGCGCGCCCCCGTGGGCCAGCGCGAGGAGGCACCCGCGTGAGCGCCCCAGCGCCGGCCCCGAGCGAGCGGCACGCGCCGACCCGGCCGCTGGTCGAGGCGGTCAACGTCACCAAGTCCTTCGGCCACAACCAGGTGCTGCGGGGCATCGACCTGACCGTGGACCCGGGCGAGGTGGTGTGCCTGCTGGGCGCCTCCGGCTCCGGCAAGACCACGTTCCTGCGCTGCATCAACCAGCTGGAGAGCATCGACGGCGGCCGGATCTGGGTCGACGGCGAGCTGATGGGCTACCGGGAGCGTGACGGCCGGCTGCACCGGCTCAAGGACGCGGAGGTCGCCGCCCAGCGCCGCGAGATCGGCATGGTCTTCCAGCGGTTCAACCTGTTCCCGCACAAGACGGTGCTGGAGAACATCTGCGAGGCCCCCGTCGTCGTGCAGCGCCGCCCCCGCGGGCAGGTCCGGGAGGAGGCGCTGCGGCTGCTGGACCAGGTGGGGCTGGAGGACAAGCCGCACGAGTACCCGGCCAGCCTGTCCGGCGGGCAACAGCAGCGGGTCGCCATCGCCCGAGCGCTGGCGATGCAGCCCAAGCTGATGCTCTTCGACGAGCCGACCTCCGCGCTGGACCCGGAGCTGGTCGGTGACGTGCTCGCGGTCATGCGCGACCTGGCCGAGCAGGGCATGACCATGGTGGTGGTCACCCACGAGATGGCCTTCGCCCGGGAGGTCGCCGACCGGGTGGTCTTCATGGACGCCGGCGTGGTCGTCGAGCAGGGGTCGCCGGCCGAGGTGCTGCAGTCCCCCCGGGAGGAGCGCACCCGCAGCTTCCTGAGCCGGGTGACGAAGGAGCACGCCCCCGCGGTGGAGCACGTGCCGGAGCAGGTGCGCCACCGCGGCGCGCAGCGCTGAGGCCGGTGCCCGGCCGCCGGTGGTGGACCCGCCCGCTGGGACTGGCCCGCGTGCGCGGCCGGTCGATGTGGCCGACGCTGCGGCCCGGTGACCGGCTGCTGGTCTGGCACGACGCCCCGCCGCGGGTCGGTGGCCTGGCGCTGGTGGAGCTGCCGCCCGGGCCGGAGGGGCCGCGGCCGGTGGCGGTGAAGCGGGTGACCCGGCGGGAGCCGGACGGCCGCTGGTGGGTCGAGTCGGAAGCGCTGGGAGAGGGTGTGGACTCCTGGACGGTCGGCGCGCTGGCGCCGGAGGCGGTCAGGGCACGGGTGCTGCTACGCCTGCCCCGCCGACCCCGTCGACCGGCAGCCGGGCGGTGAGCGCCGCGGTCAGCACCGGCAGCGCCTCGCGCACCTGGGCGGCCATCCGGTCGTAGGTGGCGACGTCCCGCCCGTACGGGTCGACGATGTCGGCCGCCTCCGGCGGGAGCGGCGGGCGCATCCCCCGCCGGGCCGCCGCGGCCTGCACGAGCGCGCGCACCCACGTCGGCCCATCCTCGCCGTCGGCGGCCACGTCCTCCGGCCGCAGCTCACTGGCCAGGTCGGCCAGGTCCAGCACCGTGAACGCGTAGCGCAGCGCACGCGGGTGCGCCCGCGCCACCAGGCCGCGGTGCTGCCGGGTGGCCGTCAGCACCAGGTCGGCCTCGGCCACCATCGCGGCCGTCAGCCGGCGGGCGACGAAGTCCGGGGCCGACAGCCCCCCGAAGCCGGCGAGCCGCTCAGCGGCCTGCGGATCCATCGGGCTGCCCTCCAGCCCGCGCGTGCCGGCGCTGCGCACCGGGACCGCGCCCGGCCCCCACCGCTCGTCCACGGCGTGCTGGAGCACGCGCTCCAGCAGCGGGGACCGGCAGATGTTGCCGGTGCACACCACCAGGACCTGACCCTCGCTCACGCCTCGGAACCCTACGTCAGCAGCGGGCCAGGTCCGGCCCGCCCGGCGAACCCAGCACCCGGTGCAGCGCCACCCGCATCGCTGCCGACTCCCACCGGTCCCCGTGGCCGGACAGCCGGACCAGCCGGGCCTCCTCCGCCGGGTCCTCGGACCGCTCCAGCCGCACCACCAGCCGGTCCTCGGCCAGCTGCTCGACCAGCCCCTCGCCCCACTCGGCCACGGTCACCGACTCGGCCACCGAGGCCTCCAGGTCCAGGTCCTCCAGCTCCTCGACGCCCCCGAGGCGGTAGGCGTCGACGTGCACCAGGGCGGGCCCGCCGCGCAGCGACGGGTGGACCCGGGCGATCACGAACGTCGGGGAGGTGACCGGCCCCCGCACTCCCAGCCCCTCGCCCAGCCCCTGGGTGAAGGTGGTCTTGCCCGCACCCAGCGACCCGGTCAGCACGACCAGGTCCCCGGCCCGCAGCACGGCCGCGAGCCGCCGCCCCAGCGCGCGGGTGTCCTCGGCGGCCCAGCCGACCTTGACCAGCTCCTGCTTCAGGTGGCCGCGCTCGGAGGGGTGCACGACCACGGTGT
>NZ_WIQI01000037.1 GCF_009602535.1 Ornithinicoccus halotolerans
GGCGGCCCGGTCCAGCGCGGCGCGGGCGGGCTCGCCGGCGGCGCCGTCGCGCAGGGCCACCTCCAGCAGCTCCTCGGCCTCCGCGGTCGGCGGCAGGCCGGCGGCCTCCGCCAGCGCCTCCTTGCCGGCGTACTGCTCGAGGCACCCGGTCGCTCCACATCGGCACCGGGGACCGTCGGGTACCACGGCGACGTGGCCGATCTCCCCTGCCCACCCGTGGGTACCGGCCTCCACCACCCCCCGGCTGACGGTGGCGGCGCCGATGCCCACCTGCGCGGAGACGTAGAGGAAGGTCGGCGGCAGCTGCGGGCCGTTGCGGCGCGGGCGGGTCGCGGCCATCGCGCCCGCGTCGGCCTCGTTGACGACCGCGACCACGTCGCCGAGGCCGTCGGTGTCGCCGAGCCCGGCCAGTGGGTCCACGTCGGTCCAGCCGAGGTTGGGCGCCAGCAGCAGCCGGCCGCTACCGCGCTGGACCAGCCCCGGCAGCGCCAGTGCGGAGGCCACGACCCGGCCGCCGGTGCGCCCGGCACGGCGGGCCACCGCGCGGGCCAGGTCACCGGTGCGCGCCAGCACCTGAGTGGGGTCGCTGCCCCGCAGGTCGTCGTGGACGACCTCCTCGGCGACCACCTCGCCGGAGAGGTCCAGCGCCCGCGCGGCCAGGAAGTCCACGTTGACCTCGAGCCCGAGTCCCAGCAGCGTGCGCCGCGCCGGGAGCAGCGGGACGGCGGGGCGGCCACGGCCGCCGTGGGACACCGCCTCCTCCTCCCGCAGGATCCCGGCCGCGAGCAGGTCGTCGACGAGCCGGGACACCGTCGAGCGGGTCATGCCGGTGCGGGCGGCCAGCGCGGCCCGGGACAGCGGGATCCCGGCGCCGAACAGCTGCTGGGTCAGCAGCGCGAGGTTGTGCTCGCGGATGGTCCCTTGCCGCGCCCCGACTCCGGCGCCGGCGCCGGCGCCGCGGGCAGGGTCGTGCTGCCGGCGCGCGCCGGAAGGCACCCGGGTGCTGGACGTCGCGCTCACCCTTGAACACTACCGGGCCGGCGGATTAGGTTTCGCCTAACAACAAACTCAGGAGGCAGCCCGTGTCACCCACCCCCCGTCCCGAGGACAGGTTCTCCTTCGGCCTCTGGACCGTCGGCTGGCAGGCCGCCGACCCGTTCGGTGACGCCACCCGTCCCGCGCTGGACCCGTGGGAGTACCTCGGCCCGCTGGCCGCAGCCGGCGCCTGGGGGGTGACCTTCCACGACGACGACGTGGTCCCGTTCGGGACGCCCGAGCCGGAGCGCCGCTCAATTTTGCGTCGGTTCGCCGACGCCGCGCGGGAGGCCGGCCTGGTCGTGGAGATGGTGACGACGAACACCTTCGCCCACCCCGTCTTCAAGGACGGCGCGCTCACCGCCAACGACCGCGGCGTGCGCCGGTTCGGGCTGCGCAAGCTGCTGCGCAACGTGGATCTGGCCGCCGAGCTGGGCGCGCAGACGTTCGTGATGTGGGGCGGCCGGGAGGGCGCCGAGTACGACGGCTCCAAGGACGCCCACGCCGCGTTCGAGCGGTACCGGGAGGGGGTGGACACGCTGGCCGGATACGTCAAGGAGCAGGGCTACGACCTGCGCATCGCGCTGGAGCCCAAGCCGAACGAGCCACGCGGCGACATCTTCCTGCCCACCGTCGGCCACGCGCTGGGCTTCATCGCCGAGCTGGAGCACGGTGACATCGTCGGCGTCAACCCGGAGACCGGGCACGAGCAGATGGCCGGCCTCAACTACACCCACGGGCTGGCGCAGGCGCTGTGGGCCGGCAAGCTGTTCCACGTCGACCTCAACGGCCAGCGCTCCATCAAGTACGACCAGGACCTGGCCTTCGGCCACGGCGACGTGCTGTCGGCGTTCTTCACCGTGGACCTGCTGGAGAACGGCTTCCCTGGCGGCGGTCCCACCTACGACGGGCCCCGGCACTTCGACTACAAGCCCTCGCGCACTGAGGGCATGCCCGGGATCTGGGAGTCGGCCCGCGCCAACATGGAGTCCTACCTGCTGGCGCGGAAGGCCCGGGCCTTCCGCGCGGACCCGGAGGTGCAGGAGGCCATGGAGCAGGCCGGCGTGCTGGAGCTCTCCCGACCCACGCTCGGGGACGGCGAGTCGACCGCGGACCTGCTGGCGGACCGCTCCGCGTTCGAGGACTTCGCTGTGGACGGTGCGGCGCAGCGCCACCTGGGGTTCGTGCGGCTGAACCAGCTGGCGGTGCGCCACCTGGTCGGCTGACCCTGCCAGGCTAGGCGCATGAGCACGCTCGTCGCCGGCATCGACAGCTCCACCCAGTCCTGCAAGGTCGTCGTGCGGGAGGCCGACACCGGACGCCTGGTCCGGGAGGGTCGGGCGGCGCACCCGAACGGGACCGAGGTCGACCCCGAGGCCTGGTGGCAGGCGCTGCAGGCCGCCGTCGACGCCGCCGGCGGGCTCGCCGACGTCGCTGCCGCCGCGGTGGGTGGCCAGCAGCACGGCATGGTCGTCCTGGACGCCGAGGGCCAGGTCATCCGGCCGGCCCTGTTGTGGAACGACACCCGCAGCGCGCGGGCGGCCGAGGACCTGGTCCACGAGCTGGGTGGCCCGGGCGCGGACCGCGAGGTCGGCGCCGCCGCCTGGGCGCGGGCCGTCGGGTCGGTCCCGGTCGCCTCGCTGACCGTCACCAAGCTGCGCTGGCTCGCCGACCACGAGCCCGAGCACGCCGCCCGGGTCGCCGCGGTCGCGCTTCCCCACGACTGGCTCAGCTGGCGGCTGATGGGCGGTGGCGACCTGGACCTGCTGGCCACCGACCGCTCGGACGCCTCCGGCACCGGCTACTTCGACGCGATGGGGAACCGCTACCGCCACGACCTGCTCGCCCGGGCGCTGCGGAGGGAGGAGACCGAGGGGATCCGGCTGCCCCGGGTGCTCGCGCCTGCTGAGCGCGCCGGCGCCGGCGACCCGGCACTGGGGCTGGGGCACCTGGCGCTCGGGCCAGGCGCCGGGGACAACGCCGCGGCCGCGGTGGGGCTCGGCATGGCCCCCGGCGACCTGACCCTGTCGCTGGGCACCTCCGGGGTGGTCTCCGCGGTCACCGACGACCCCGTCGCCGACTCGACCGGGCTGGTCACCGGCTTCGCCGACGCGACCGGGCGGTTCCTGCCGCTGGCGGTCACGCTGAACGGCTCCCGCGTCCTCGACGCCGCCTGCCGGCTTCTCGGCGTGGACCACGACCGGCTCGCCGCGCTGGCGCTGGCGGCCGAGCCGGGCGCGGCCGGGCTCACCCTGGTGCCCTATCTCGAGGGCGAGCGGACCCCCAACCTTCCCCACGCGACCGGCTCGCTGCTCGGCCTGTCGCTCGGGTCGATGTCACCGGCCAACGTCGCCCGCGCGGCGGTGGAGGGACTGCTGTGCGGCCAGGCCGACGGCATCGCGGCGATGACCGCCCTCGGCGTGCCGGTCCAGCGGGTTCGGCTGATCGGCGGCGGCGCACGCAGCCAGGCGGTGCAGCAGCTCGCCCCGGCGGTGCTGGGACTGCCGGTCGAGGTTCCGGAGCCGGGCGAGTACGTCGCCGACGGGGCTGCCCGGCAGGCCGCGTGGGTGCTGTCCGGCGCGGCGACGCCACCGCGGTGGGAGTCCTCCGACGTCGTCGCACCGGAGGCGGAGCACACCCCGCAGGTCTACGAGCGGTACCGCGAGCGGTCGCACCTGGTGGCCGAGCGGCCGGCCGGCTGACGCCCGGCAGCGACGGGACCCCCTGTCGCCGGTCAGCGGCCGGCTCCCCGCGCGCCGCAGGAGCGGCTCGTCTACGCTCGCCCGTGGGTGACCTCAGGAGGATGGATGCCATCGGGGAGCTTTGACTTCGTCGTCGCGGCCAACCGGCTGCCGGTCGACCGCGTGGTCGCGCCGGACGGCACCACCACCTGGCGGACCAGCCCGGGAGGCCTGGTCACCGCGATGGAGTCGGTCATGCGCCACCGCGAGGGCGCCTGGGTCGGGTGGGCCGGCTCGCCGGAGGAGACACCGGAGCCGTTCGACAACGAGGGCCTGCACCTGCACCCGGTGCCGCTGAGCGGCGAGGAGGTCCGCGACTACTACGAGGGCTTCAGCAACGACACGCTGTGGCCCATCTACCACGACGTCATCGTCCCGCCC
The DNA here is from genome assembly GCF_009602535.1 of Ornithinicoccus halotolerans. Taxonomy (GTDB): domain Bacteria; phylum Actinomycetota; class Actinomycetes; order Actinomycetales; family Dermatophilaceae; genus Ornithinicoccus; species Ornithinicoccus halotolerans. Next base: position 4,158 of record NZ_WIQI01000037.1, read on the forward strand.
ACCTTCAAGCGTCGCTGGTGGGCCACCTACCGGCGGGTCAACCAGCGGTTCGCGGAGGCGGTCGCCGAGGTAGCGGCCGAGGGCGCCACCGTCTGGATCCACGACTACCAGCTGCAGCTGGCGCCGGCGCTGGTGCGCGAGCTGCGTCCGGACCTGCGGATCGGGTGGTTCGACCACATCCCCTTCCCGCCGGTGGAGCTGTTCGCCCAGCTGCCCTGGCGCAAGTCGATCCTGCGCGGCCTGCTGGGCGCCGACTTCCTGGGCTTCCAGCGCCGGCAGGACGGTGCCAACTTCGTGCGTGCCTGCCGCGAGCTGCTCGGGGCGACGAGCAAGGGAGAGGTGGTCACCTGGCAGGGGGCCGACGACGACGAGCCCGGCGCCGCCCCGCGCACCGTCCGCGCGGCGGCGGTGCCGATCTCGATCGACGTCCAGGGCCTGGAGGAGCTGGCCCGCAAGCCGGAGGTCCGGGAGCGGGCGCGGGAGATCCGCCACTCCCTCGGTGACCCCGAGACACTGCTGCTGGGAGTGGACCGGCTGGACTACACCAAGGGCATCCGGCACCGGCTGCGCGCCATCGCCGAGCTGTACGAGGACGGCGAGATCCGGCCCCCGGAGGTGACCTTCGCGCAGGTGGCGACCCCGAGCCGGGAGCGCGTCGCCGCCTACCGGGACCTTCGGGCGCAGATCGAGGGCACGGTCGGGCGCATCAACGGCGAGTTCTCCCTCATCGGGGACACCGCCGTGCACTACCTGCACCAGTCCTATCCGCGGGAGGAGATGGCCGCCTTCTTCCAGGCCGCCGACGTGATGCTGGTGACCCCCATCCGTGACGGGATGAACCTGGTCGCCAAGGAGTACCTGACCTGCCGCTACGACCTGGGCGGGGCGCTGGTGCTGAGCGAGTTCACCGGGGCGGCACAGGAGCTGCGACAGGCCTACCTGTGCAACCCCCACGACATCGTGGGCCTGAAGCAGACCATCCTGCGCGCGATGCGCGATGACCCGGCCGCCAAGCGCCGGCGGATGCGGACGCTGCGACGGCGCGTGGCGGCCCACGACGTGCAGACGTGGGCGGAGCAGTATCTTGAGGCGTTGGGCCACGCCCCGGACCGTCCGCCCCGCCGCTCCTGAGCGGGTCGGCGGCCGCGGCCGGTCCGGACACCTGTCGTCGCCCGGAGAGCAGATGATGCTGGACCTCTCGCTCGCGCACGCCTTGCGCGACCTCGCCTCCCGCCGCTCCATCCTGGTCGGCGTCGACTTCGACGGGACGCTGGCGCCGCTCGTCGACGACCCCATGGCCGCCCGGCCCGTCACCGGCTCGCTGGACCTGCTCGCCGAGCTGGCCGAGCTGCCCGACGTCAGTGTGGCGGTGGTCTCCGGCCGGGCGCTGGACACCCTGGACACCCTCACCGGCGCGCGCCCACCCGTGGTGCTGATCGGCAGCCACGGCGCCGAGTCCAGCCGCGACCAGCGGCTGCCGGACGAGGAGGCCACCCGCCGGCTGGCCGAGCTGGACCAGGCAGTCGCGCCGATCCTGACCGAGCACCCCGGCGTGCGGCTGGAGCGCAAGCCCACCTCACTGGTGCTGCACACCCGGGGGCTGGAGAGCGACCCCGCCGGCCGGGCCCTGGCCGCCGGCGCCGAGGTCGCGCAGCGCCAGGAGGGGGTGATCGTCACGCCCGGCAAGGACGTGCTGGAGCTGGCGGTGACCGAGGCCGGCAAGGGCCCCGCCCTGCTCCGGCTGGCGGAGGAGGAGGGCGCCGAGGCCGTGCTCTACCTCGGCGACGACGTGACCGACGAGCGGGCGTTCGCCACGCTGCGCTCCCAGGACGTGACGGTCAGGGTGGGCCCCGGTGACACCGTGGCCGACCACCGGGTGGAGGACGAGCAGGGCGTCCTCGAGGTGCTCACCGAGGTGCTGCGGCTGCGGACGGGCGGCTGAACGACCCAGCCGGCGCCGCGCCGCTCAGCGGGTGTCTGGCGCCGGCGCCGTGCTGCCCCGCACCACCAGCTCGGGAGCGAAGAGGAACTCCTGGTGCTGCGGCTGCGCGCCGTCGATCTCCTCGAGGACGGCGTTGACGGCCGCCTCGCTCATCGAGGCGACGTCCTGCCGGACGGTCGTCAGCGGCGGATCGGTGAAGGCCAACAGCGGCGAGTCGTCAGCCCCGACCACCGACACGTCCTCGGGGACGCGCAGCCCCGCCTGCCGGGCCGCTCGGACGACCCCGAACGCCATCAGGTCCGAGCCGCACACCACCGCCGTCGCGCCCGACTCGACCAGCCGGTGGCCCGCGGTGGCCCCGCCCTCGACACTGAACAGGGTGGTCTGGACCAGCGCCTCCACCTGGTCCGGCTCCACCAGGTCCGCCACCGCGGCACGGAACCCCGCGATCCGGCGCTGCACGGGCAGGTAGCGGCGGGGGCCGGTCGCGAGCCCGATCAGGGTGTGCCCGAGGTCGCGCAGGTGGCGGACCGCCAACCCGGCGGCGGCGACGCCGTCGTGGCTGACGAAGGGTGCCGGGACGTCCTCGCGGTAGCCGTTGACCAGCGCGATCGGGAGCCGCCGGTCGCGCAGCCGGTGGTAGCGCTCGACGGTGGCGCGGGTGTCGGCGTGGTGGCCGCTGACGAAGATGATCGCGGCGACCCCGCGGTCGAGCAGCAGCTGGACGTACTCGTCCTCGCGAACGCCTCCTGGGAGCTGCGGGCACAGCACGCAGGCGTAGCCCGCCGCCGCCAGGTGGGCCTCCACGGCCTGCGCGAACGCCGGGAAGATTGGGGTGCTCAGCTCCGGCACGACCAGCCCCACCAGTCCGGCGCCGGCGCGGCGCAACCGGCTCGGCCGGTCGTACCCGAGCACGTCCACCGCGGTGAGGACCGACGCTCGTGCCGCCGCGGACACGCCCGGCTTGCCGTTGAGGACCCGGCTGACCGTGGCCTCGCTGACGCCGGCACGCCGGGCGACCTCGTCGAGGCGACCGCTCACCAGAACCTCCCTGAGGTGCCTGCCGTCGTCGGGTCCACGGGTGCGCCGCACGCTGGGCAATCGCTTTCCATGGAGCCGCGGGGCTCGCCAACTGGCGGCTCGTTGTGTCAGGATGACTGATGTCCGGCGTCGTCTGCAAGATCTTGCAGGCTGCGGTCGGTGCCGGACATGTCACGGGCAACGTCGCCAGGTGACCGGCCACCGCCGGACCCGAGGGGACGGGCCACCCGCGGCGCGCTCGCAGGCACCCGCTTGTTGAGTTCCTTTACGACGGATCGTCCGGCACGTACCTGCCGGTGAAGGAAAGGCACACAGATGGCAACGGTCACTTTCGACAAGGCTTCACGCGTCTACCCCGGCCAGGAGGCCCCGGCCGTGGACGCGCTCGACATCGAGATCGCCGACGGCGAGTTCCTCGTCCTCGTCGGTCCCTCCGGCTGTGGCAAGTCCACCAGCCTGCGCATGCTCGCCGGGCTGGAGGAGGTGACCAGCGGCCGCATCCTCATCGGCGACCGGGACGTCACGACGATGCCGCCCAAGGACCGCGACGTGGCGATGGTGTTCCAGAACTACGCCCTCTACCCGCACATGTCGGTGGCGGACAACATGGGCTTCGCCCTCAAGATCGCCGGCAAGCCCAAGGCCGAGATCCGGCAGCGGGTGGAGGAGGCCGCCAAGATCCTGGACCTGGAGGCCTACCTGGACCGTAAGCCCAAGGCGCTCTCTGGTGGCCAGCGCCAGCGCGTCGCCATGGGCCGGGCCATCGTCCGGCAGCCGCAGGTGTTCCTGATGGACGAGCCGCTGTCCAACCTGGACGCCAAGCTGCGGGTGCAGACCCGCACCCAGATCGCCTCGCTGCAGCGCCGGCTGGGCGTCACCACCGTCTACGTCACCCATGACCAGGTGGAGGCCATGACGATGGGCGACCGGGTGGCGGTGCTCAAGGACGGCGTGCTGCAGCAGTGCGACACCCCGCGCCGCATGTACGACTACCCGACCAACGTGTTCGTCGCCGGCTTCATCGGGTCCCCCGCGATGAACCTCATGGAGGTGCCGGTCACCGAGGGTGGCATCGAGTTCGGCAACACCACCTACCCGATCGCGCGCGAGCACCTGGCCGCCGCGGGCAAGAAGGTGGTCGTCGGGGTGCGTCCCGAGGACCTCGACATCGACCCTGAGGGCCACGGCATCGCGGTCGAGGTCGACGTGGTCGAGGAGCTCGGCGCCGACGCCTACGTCTACGGGCGTCAGCCCAGCAACGAGGTCGACGACCGCCCCTTCATCGCCCGCGTGGACGGCCGCACGCCGCCGAGGAAGGGCGAGACCGTCCGGTTCCTGCCCAAGCCCAAGCACGTGCACGTCTTCAACGCCGAGAGCGGTCAGCGCATCGGCGACGACTGAGCGGCCGACCCACCGGCAGCGGCGGGCCCGCTCGGACCCCGGTCCGGGCGGGCCCGCCCACGTCCGGGCGCGTCTAGGCTTCACTCATGGTCCTCGACATCACGGCTGCCCGGCCCGAGCCTGCCCTGCTGGACCTGCCGTGGGCTCTCCCGCTGGAGGAGTGGCCGGAGAGCCAGCTGGCGGCGCTGCCACGCGGCATCTCCCGGCACGTGGTCCGGTTCGCCCGGCTCTCCGGCCAGGTGATCGCGATCAAGGAGATCAAGGCCGAGCTGGCCCGCCGCGAGTACCAGACCCTGCAGCTGCTGCGCCGGCTGAACCAGCCGGCCGTGGAGCCGCTGGCCGTGGTCAGCGGCCGCACCGACGCCGCGGGCGAGCAGCTGGACGCCTGCCTGCTCACCCGGCACCTGCAGTTCTCGCTCCCGTACCGGGCACTGTTCAGCCAGCGGCTGCGCCCCGACACCGCGCGCCGGGTGCTGGATGCGCTCGCCGTGCTGCTGGTGCGGCTGCACCTGGCCGGCTGCTTCTGGGGCGACGTGTCGCTGTCCAACACGCTGTTCCGCCGCGATGCCGGCGAGTTCGCCGCCTACCTGGTCGACGCCGAGACCGCGGAGCTGCACGACCAGCTCAGCGACGGCCAGCGGGCCCACGACCTCTACATCGCCCACGGCAACATCGCCGGCGAGCTGATGGACCTGGCCGCCGGTGACCTGCTCGACGAGGAGGCCGACCCGCTGGAGATCGCCGACCGGATCATGCACCGCTACGAGCTGCTGTGGTCGGAGCTGACCGCCAGCGAGCGGTTCGAGCGGGGCGACCGGTGGCGGGTGGATGACCGCATCCGCCGGTTGAACAACCTGGGCTTCGACGTGGGCGAGCTGGCGATGACCACCGACGTCGACGGCACCCACCTGCAGATCGAGCCCAAGATCGTCGACGCCGGCCATCACTCCCGCCGGCTGCTGCAGCTCACCGGCCTGGACGCGGAGGAGAACCAGGCACGGCGGCTGCTCAACGACCTGGACAGCTACGCCGCCGCGACCGACCGGCAGGGTGAGGACGAGTCGGTCGTGGCCCACGACTGGCTCGTCAACGTCTACGAGCCGGCCGTGCGCGGGGTCCCGCCGGAGCTGCGCGGCAAGCTGGAGCCGCCGGAGATCTTCCACGAGCTGCTGGAGCACCGCTGGTACCTGTCCGAGCAGGTCGGCTACGACGTCTCGATGGCCGACACCCTGCGCGACTACGTGGACTCGGTGCTGCCCGGCAAGCCGGAGGAGGCCGCGGTGCTGGGCCTGGACACCGAGGAGATCCCGATCCGGGCGCGGCTGCAGCCCTGACCTAACCGGTGGCTAGCGGCGGCTGCGGGCCACCTCGTAGAGGGTGACGCCGGCGGCCACCGAGGCGTTCAGCGACTCGGTGACACCGGTCATCGGGATGGAGACCACCTGGTCGCAGGTCTCCCGCACCAGCCGGGAGAGCCCCTTGCCCTCGGAGCCGACGACGACCACGAGCGGCTGGTCGGCCAGCGCCAGCTCGGGCAGCTCCACGTCGCCGTCCGCGTCCAGGCCCACGACGAAGAAGCCGGCACGACGGTAGCCCTGCAGGGCGCGGGTGAGGTTGGTGGCCCGGGCCACGGGGAGCCGGGCCGCTGCGCCGGCGGAGGTCTTCCACGCGGCGGCGGTCATGCCGGCCGACCGGCGCTCGGGCACCACGACGCCGTGCCCCCCGAAGGCGGCCGCCGAGCGCACCACCGCGCCCAGGTTGTGCGGGTCGGTGATGCCGTCCAGCGCCACCAGCAGCGGGGTGCCCGGGAGCTCCACGTCGAGCAGGTCGTCGGGGTGGGCGTACTGGTAGGGCGGCACCTGCAGCACCAGCCCCTGGTGCACCCCGCCCCCGGCGAGCCGGTCCAGCTCCTGGCGGGTGCCCTCCATCACCGGCACCTCCTGCTCGACCGCGGCGGCCAGCGCCTCCTTGACGCGGTCGTCGCCCTCCATCCGGCTCGCCACGTGCAGCGCGGTGGCCGGCACGTGGGCGCGCAGCGCCTCCACGACGGTGTTGCGACCGAAGAGCACCTCCCCGGTCTCGCGCGCGCCGCGGCGCTGCTGGCCCCGGTCCCGTGAGTCGCGGGCGGCGCGGCGGGCGGCTGGGTGCCCGACGCGCTCCTCGGCCCTCGGGGTCGGGCCCCGGCCCTCCAGGCCGCGGCGCCGCTGCCCACCACTGCCGACGGTGGCGCCCTTCTTGTTCGACTTGCGCACCGCACCGCGGCGGCGCTGGTTGCCGGCCATCGGGTCTCCTCTGCTCAACGGGTCCAGGCCCAGCGCGGGCCGGCGGGGGTGTCCTCGACGGCGATGCCGAGATCGGCGAGCTGGTCGCGGATGGCGTCGGCCGCGGCGAAGTCACGCTCGGCCCGCGCGGCCTGCCGCGCGGCCAGCCGGTCCTGCACCAGCGTGTCCAGCGCCTCCCCGGCGCGGTCGGCGGGGCCACCGGTCCGGCCGCCCCCGCCGCGCCACCGCGGGTCGAGCGGGTTGACCCCCAGCACGTCGGTCATCGCCACCACCGCGAGCAGCCGCTGTCGCGCGGTGGCGACGTCGTCGGCCTCCAGGGCGCGGTTGCCCTCGCGCACCGCGGTGAAGACCACCGCGAGCGCCTCCGGCACGTTGAGGTCCTCGTCGAGGGCATCGCGGTAGTCCTTCGGCAGCTCGGCCGCCGCGGCCTGGTCCGCCACCGCCTGGGCCGCGGTGTCGCCGCTCCCGCCCCCGACGGCCTCCACGGCGCGCTGCACGAACGACTCGATGCGCTCCACCGCCGCCTCCGCCTCAGCGAGGCTGTCGTCGCCGAACTCGACGGTGGAGCGGTAGTGCGCGGCGCCCAGGTAGTAGCGCAGCACCAGCGGCCGCACCTGCCGGGTCAGCTCGTTGACCGCCAGCGTGTTGCCCAGCGACTTGCTCATCTTCTCGCCGCTGAGGGTGACCCAGGCGTTGTGCAGCCAGTAGCGGGCGAAGCCGAGTCCCGCGGCATGGGACTGGGCCTGCTCGTTCTCGTGGTGGGGGAAGCGCAGGTCCACGCCGCCGCCGTGGATGTCGAAGGTGTCGCCGAGGTACTTGCGGGCCATCGCCGAGCACTCCAGGTGCCACCCGGGCCGGCCGCGCCCGTACGGGGTGGGCCAGCTGGCGGTGACCGGTTCGCTGGCCTTGCGCCCCTTCCAGAGCGCGAAGTCGCGCGGGTCCCGTTTGCCGCGGGGGTCGGCATCGCTGGCCGGCTCCATGTCCTCCAGCCGCTGGTGGGTCAGCGAGCCGTAGTCGGGCCAGGAGCGCACGTCGAAGTACACGTCACCGCTGTCGTCCTCGGCGACGTAGGCGTGTCCGCGCTCCAGCAGCGCCGCCACCAGCTCCAGCATCTCGGGGATGTGGCCGGTAGCCCGCGGTTCATAGGTGGGCGGCAGCACGCCGAGGGTCTCCAGGGCCTGCGTGGTGGCCCGCTCGTGCAGGTAGCTCCAGGCCCACCACGGCCGGCCCGCGTCGGCGGCCTTGGTGAGGATCTTGTCGTCGATGTCGGTGACGTTGCGCACCAGCGTCACCTCGTAGCCGTGACCGCGCTGCAGCCAGCGGCGCAGCACGTCGAAGGCGACCGTGAACCGCACGTGGCCGATGTGAGGCTGGCCCTGGGTGGTGAGCCCGCAGATGTACACGCCGACGTGGCCGGGGACGACGGGCTCGAAGTCCCGCAGCTCGCGGGTGGCGGTGTCATACAGGCGCAGGGTCACGCGGACCAGGCTACAAGCGGGAGCGACGTACGCTGGTGCCCATGCTCATCGCCGAGGATCTGCTGGTCCAGCTCACCGACCCCAGCAGCGGGGGCCTGTACGGCGGCAAGGACAAGGCGCGGCTGGGGCTGGCCGGCGCGCTGCTGCTGGAGCTGGAGGGGGCCGGGCGGCTCACCGTCGACCAGCGGGGGCGGCTCGCGGTCGTGGACCCGCGCCCGACCGGCGACGTGCTGCTCGACCAGGCGCTCGCCACCTTCGCCGGGCGGGCCGGCCGCAAACCCAAGGACGCCCTCCCCAAGGTGGCCAAGGGGCTGGACGCCGCGGTCTACGCCCGGCTCGTCGCCCGTGGCGTGGCCCGCCGCGAGGAGACCACGGTGCTGTGGATCTTTCCCCAGGTGCGCCACGCGGTGGACCCCGCGGCACGGGGCCGCACCCATGCCGAGCTGGTCGAGGTGCTCCTCGGCCGGACCGCCCCCGGCCTGCGCACCGGCGGCCTGCTGGCGCTGCTGCACGCGGTCGACGTGGTGCCCAAGGTGTTCCGCGGCGCTGGCAGTCTGCCCGGCCGCGAGCTGCGTGCCCGGGCCAAGACGATCAGCAACGGCGCGTGGTCGAGCGAGGCGGTCCGCAAGGCCATCTCCGACGCCGAGGCCGCCGTGGTGGCGGCCACCTCGGTCGTGGTGATGGCCGGCGCGGCGGGCGGCTCCAGCTGACCGACTCGGCGCGCCGGGGCGCGCCCGCCGCGGCCCCGGTGCTCCCCGCGCTGGTGAGCTCCCCGGGCGCGGCCCCCGGCCCGATCGGGCCAGCAGTGGTCAGCGCTCAGCAGGCACCGGGACGACGATCGCCGTCGCCAGGGCCGCGATGCCCTCACCGCGGCCGGTGAGCCCGAGCCCGTCGGTGGTGGTCGCGCTGACCGACACCGGCACGTCACCGAGCGCACCGGACATGACCTCCTGCGCCTCCTCCCGGCGCGGGCCCACCTTGGGTCGGTTCCCGACGATCTGGACGGCGACGTTGCCCACCTGCCAGCCGGCCTGGGCCAGCAGCCTGCGGGTCTCGACCAGCATGGCGGTGCCGCTGGCGCCGGCCATCTCGGGCCGGTCGACCCCGAACACGCTTCCCAGGTCACCGAGGCCGGCGGCAGACAGCAACGCGTCGCAGACCGCGTGGCAGGCGACGTCGCCGTCGGAGTGGCCCTCGATGCCGCGCTCCCCGGGCCAGTGCAGGCCGGCGAGCCGCAGCGGCCGCCCGTCCTCGGCCCAGCGGTGCACGTCAAGTCCGGTGCCGACCCGGGGGGTCACCCGGTCACCTCCTGCAGGGTCCCGAGCAGCCGCTCCGGGGACGCGGCCGAGTCCAGCCGGGTCACCCCGGGCCAGGGGGCGTACTCGCGGCCGACCGCCTCCGCCCAGCTGGGCAGCCGGTGCCCGGCGATGTCGGGACGGCGGGCGGCCACCCGGCGGCGGCGCTCCTCCTGGTCGGCCAGGACCAGCTCCACCTCCACCAGCCGGGCACCGGCGCGCTCGGCCACCGACCGCCACGCCTCCCGGGTGACCGGCAGCGGGTTCACCGAGTCGGCGACCACGTCCAGCCCCAGCACCAGCTGGTCGGTGGCCACCGCGTAACCCAGCTGGTACCCCTCCGGGCCGGCCAGCGGCCGCTCGCTGCCGCCGGTGCCGCCACCGGCGCTCGCTCCGTCGCTCCCGGCAGGCCCGGCCAGCAGCGTCTGCTCCAGGGTGTCGATCCGCACGTGGGCGGCACCGCGCTGACGGGCCCAGGCCCGCGCCAGCGTGGTCTTGCCGGTGCCGGGCAGCCCGCCGAGGACGAGCAGCACCGGTGCCGCCGGAGCGGCCGCTCGGACCGCCCGGCTCCCGCGCGTTCCGCCGGGGACGGGCCGGCCGGCGGACGCCTCGGCACGCAGCGCGCTCACCAGCGCCAGGTCCGGTGGGGTGGTGATCTTGGTGCCGAGCGGGTCGCCGGGGACCAGGTGGACCGGCTCGCCGAGGGCCTCGACCATGCCGGCGTCGTCGGTGGCCGGGCCGGCCTCCGCCCACTGCTCGTGAGCGCGTTCCAGGAGCGCCCGGTCGAACCCCTGCGGGGTCTGCACCGCCCGCAGCCTCGCCCGGTCCAGCGTGGCGGTCGCCTGCTCGAGCCGGCCGGGGGTCCTCGCGACGGCGACCCGCTTGATGGTGTCGGTGACGGGGAGGGCGGGGACGACCGCGCGGTATCCCGCGCTGAGGGCCGCGATGACAGCCTCGACGACCGGAGGCGGGGTCGCGGCGCGGGCCGCGTCGTGCACCAGCACGCGGTCAACCGTCCCCGACAGCCGCCGCAGCCCCAGCCGCACCGAGTCGGGTCGCTCCGCGCCTCCGGTCACGACCCAGCGGCGGGTGGGGCCGCTACCCGGCAGCAGCGGCGCGACCGCGGACTCGACCTCCGCCTCGTGGCCGGGAGGAGCCACGACGACCAGCTCCGCCGGCGGCGAAGCCACCGCCAGCAGGCCGCGCACGGCGTGCCGGACGAGGGGTTCGCCCTCCAGGGGGACGAGGGCCTTGGGCTGGTCGGCCCCGAGGCGGGTGCCCTGGCCGGCAGCGACCAGGATGGCCCCCAGGCTCAGGAGGCCAGGACCTCGTCGAGGGTGGCCTCCGCCTTGTCCTCGTTGGTCTTCTCGGCGAGCGCCAGCTCGGAGACCAGGATCTGCCGGGCCTTGTTCAGCAGCCGCTTCTCACCGGTGGACAGGCCGCGGTCCTTGTCTCGGCGCCACAGGTCACGGACCACCTCGGCGACCTTGACGACGTCACCGGAGGCGAGCTTCTCCAGGTTGGCCTTGTATCGACGGGACCAGTTGGTGGGCTCCTCGGTGTGCTCGGCCCGCAGCACCTCGAACACCTTGTCGAGGCCGTCCTGCCCGACGACGTCGCGGACGCCGACCAGGTCGCAGTTCTCGGCGGGGACCTCGATCGTCAGGTCGCCCTGGGCGACCTTGAGCTTGAGGTAGAGCTTCTCCTCACCCTTGATGGTGCGCGTCTTCATTTCTTCGATGAGTGCGGCCCCATGGTGGGGGTACACGACAGTCTCGCCGACCTTGAACGTCATCTTCAGTTAGCCCCTTTCGCGGACTTCAAGGATAACACGCGTGGTGTGGGTCACTCAATGTCCGGGACGCTGTTTGTGCTGGTCAGCGCCTTGCCCCCGGGCTGAGCAGGGGGTTCGCAGTGCTGCGGGGGCGGGCCGGGCGGGTGCTCCCGCCCCGCCGCGACCACGGTCGGCGTCGTCTCCGGGCACCCGGTAGCCTGACGTCCGTGACGACCCGACGTGCTCTGCTCCGCACCCCCGGCGGCCGCCTCGTGGCCGCTGTCCTGACGGCCGTGCTGGGGATCGGCCTCGGCGGCTGCCAGCTGACGTCGCCCATGACCACCGACATGAGCTACGACCCTGCCGACGGGGTGTCCGCCGCTGTCGGCAGCGTCACGGTGAGCAACCTGCTGGTCGTGGCCGAGAGCGAGGGCGGACCCGGCCGGGTGAGCGGCCTGGCCTCCAACGCCGGGGCCGAGCCGGTCACGGTGACGATCGCGTTGGAGGACCGCACCGAGGTGGCCACCATCGAGCTCGCCCCCAGCCAAACGGTCCGGCTGGACGGCGAGCCGCTGCCGCTGCTGAGCGCCGAGGGCACCGAGCCGGTCTCGATCGAGGAGGTCAGCGTGCCCCCAGGGGCGTTCCTGACGCTGCGGGTAGGCGTCGAGGGCGGCGACACCGTCTCGGCGGCGGCGCCGGTGCTGCCGCCGGACGCGCCGTACACCGGGCTCGCTCCGGAGCAGTCCCAGCGCACCGCCGGCCAGGACGGCTGAGGCCCCTCCGACCCACTCCCCCGGCTCGGCGGCGCGCGCCAGCAACAGCCGCGCGCCGGACTACAGCCCGCGGCCCCACTCCCCGGTGACCAGGTAGACCACCCGTTCGCCCACGGAGACGGCGTGGTCGGCGAAGCGCTCGTAGTAGCGGCCGAGGAGGGTGGCGTCGATGGTCGCCTGGGCGTCCAGGGTCCAGTCGGGGCTCAGCATGCGGGCGAACACCTCCCGGTGCAGCCGGTCGATGGCCTCGTCCTCCTGGTGCAGCCTGGCCGCGCCGAGCTCGTCCTGCTGGGCGATCGCGTCCCCGGCCATCCGGCTGATCCGCTCCCCGTGCTCGGACATCGGGACGATGACGTCACGCAGCGGCTCGGGCACCGGGCTGGCCGGGTAGCGCAGCCGGGTCAGCTTGGCGACGTGGCGTGCCAGGTCCCCCATCCGCTCCAGGTCCGAGCTCATCCGCATCGCGGTCACCACGGTGCGCAGGTCGGTGGCGACCGGCTGCTGCCGGGCGAGCACATCGACGGCGCGGTTGTCCAGGTCCCGGCGCACGGCGTCCAGGTGCTCGTCCTCGGTGATGACCCGCTCGGCCAGCTCCAGGTCGCACTCGAGGGCGGACTGGGTCGCCCGGGAGAGGGCTGACGCCGCCAGCCGGCTCATCTCCACGAGCTGGTCGGTGATGAACTGCAGTTCCTCCGCGAATGCTGCCCGCATCCTGCTCCCTCCTCGGTTCGGTGCTGCGCACGGTCCCACCCGCAGGTGAACGGTCCGCAGACGTCAAGTGAACACTGCCACACCGGCCGGCACCAGACGAGGGACGGGGACCGTCCGGCGAGCTGAGCGCCATACCCTAGGGGGCGTGAACGCACTGTCCGCCGGGCTGCTGGGCGCCCTCACCGGCCTGCTCGTCGGCGTGGTCGCCGCGCTGCTGCTCCTCCGGCTCGGCGGCCACGGGACCCAGAACGGGCACGCCGGCACGGACGACCAGTCGGGCCTGCCGGAGGGGCTCGCCGCCGTGCTGGGGGCGCTGCGCTCGAGCGCGATCGTGCTGGGTCCGGGCGAGACGGTGCTGCACGCGTCCGCCTCGACCGTGGCCTACGGGCTGGCCCGGGACCGGACCCTGGTCCACCCCGAGCTGGTGGCACTGGCCCGGGAGGTCCTCCGCGACGGGGTCGTGCGGGAGGTCGAGCTGGAGCTGTCCCGCGGCCGGCTGGGAGGCGGCCTGGTCCACGTCGGGGTGCGGGTGGCGCCGATCCGGGAGGACGTGCTGCTGCTCCTCATCGAGGACCGCACCGCGGCCCGGCGGGTGGAGGAGGTCCGCCGCGACTTCGTCATCAACGTGAGCCACGAGCTGAAGACCCCGGTGGGCGGCATCACGCTGCTCGCCGAGGCGATCGCCGACGCCGCCGACGACCCGGAGGCGGTGCAACGGTTCGCGGGCCGGATGCAGGTCGAGACCGAGCGGCTCGGGCGGCTGGTCAGCGAGATCATCGACCTGTCCCGGCTGCAGACGACGGCACCGCTGGAGGACCAGGTCCTGGTGGACGTCACCGAGTGCGCCCGCACGGCGGTCGACCACACCAGGCTGCTCGCCGGTGACCGGGAGGTGACCGTGTCGGCGACGGCGGACCGGAGCCGGCTGCGGGTCTACGCCGACCCTGAGCTGCTCACCACCGCGATCCGCAACCTGGTCGCCAACGCCATCGCCTACTCCGAGGACGGCACCCGGGTGGCCGTGGTCACCCGCCGGCACGAGGACCTGGTGGAGGTCGCGGTCAGCGACCAGGGCTCCGGCATCCCACCGGGGGACCAGGAGCGCATCTTCGAGCGCTTCTACCGCGTCGACACCGCCCGCTCCCGCAGCACCGGCGGCACCGGCCTGGGGCTCAGCATCGTCAAGCACATCTGCGCCAACCTCGGTGGCGACGTCACCGTCTGGAGCCAGGAGGGGCACGGCTCCACGTTCACCATTCGGCTGCCCGCGGCGGCCGACGACGACGACCGCCCGCTCGGCTCCGCGGCCCCGGCGTCGCTTCGGCGGCGGACCGTCACCGCGCCCGCCGGGCAGGGCCGGATAACCTCCAGCACGGAGGCACTGTCCTCCCCGCCCGCGCCGGCGCCGCTGCGGGCCGACCCCGAACCGTCCCAGTCCCGCCCGCAGACTCGCTCGCACACCCCCGAGAGGTGGTCATGACCCGCATCCTGGTCGTCGAGGACGAGGCGTCCTTCTCCGACCCGCTGTCCTACATGCTGACCAAGGAGGGCTTCGACGTCGCCGTCACCGACAACGGCCAGGAGGCCCTCACCGAGTTCGACCGCAACGGCGCCGACCTGGTGCTGCTGGACCTGATGCTGCCCGGCCTCTCCGGCGTGGACGTGTGCCGCAGCCTGCGGCAGCGGTCCTCGGTGCCGGTGATCATGCTCACCGCCAAGGACAGCGAGGTCGACAAGGTCGTCGGCCTGGAGCTGGGGGCGGACGACTACGTGACCAAGCCCTACTCGGGCCGGGAGCTGCTCGCCCGGATCAAGGCGGTGCTGCGCCGGCTCTCCGAGCCCGAGGAGCTGCTCCCCGCCACGGTGGAGTCCGGGCCGGTCCGGCTGGACGTCGAGCGGCACACCGTCTCCGTCGACGGCGAGGCGGTGTCGCTGCCGCTGAAGGAGTTCGAGCTGCTGGAGCTGCTGCTGCGCAACAGCGGGCGCGTCCTGACCCGGGGCCAGCTCATCGACCGGGTGTGGGGCAGCGACTACGTCGGGGACACCAAGACCCTGGACGTCCACATCAAGCGGCTGCGCGCCAAGATCGAGCCGGACCCCTCCCAGCCGCGCTACATCGTCACCGTGCGGGGGCTGGGCTACAAGTTCGAAGCACCCTGAGCCGGGCTCAGTGGCTGCCCTGGCCGGCGACCTCGGCGATGGCCTCCTCGGCCGCGGCCGGGTCCAGGTAGCGCCCGCCCTTGGTCACTGGCTGCATCTGCTCGTCCAGCTCGTAGAACAGCGGGATCCCGGTCGGGATGTTCAGGCCGGCGATGTCCTCGTCGCTGATGCCGTCCAGGTGTTTGACCAGGGCACGCAGCGAGTTGCCGTGCGCGGCCAGCAGCACCACCTTCCCGGCCCGCAGGTCCGGCACGACCGCTGACTCCCAGTACGGGAGCATCCGCTCCACGACGTCCTTGAGGCACTCGGTCGTGGGCAGCTGGTCGCCCAGGTCCGCGTAGCGGGGGTCGCCCGCCTGGCTGTACTCGGAGTCCGCCTCGATGGGCGGCGGCGGGGTGTCGTAGCCGCGCCGCCACGCCATGAACTGCTCCTCGCCGTACTTCTCGCGGGTCTGCGCCTTGTTCAGCCCCTGCAGCGCCCCGTAGTGGCGCTCGTTGAGCCGCCAGTGCCGGTGCACCGGGATCCAGTGCCGGTCGGCCTCGTCCAAGGCGATGTTGGCGCTGCTGATGGCCCGGCGCAGCACCGAGGTGTGCACGACGTCCGGCAGCAGCCCCTCGGCGCGCATCAGCTGGCCGGCCCGCAGCGCCTCCGCCCGGCCGTCCTCGGTCAGGTCGACGTCGACCCACCCGGTGAACAGGTTCTTGGCGTTCCACGTGCTCTCGCCGTGCCGCAGCAGGACGAGGGTGTGCGTGCTGGGATCCGCGACCGGTGACGTCATGGCCGCGAGTCTACTGACGGGGCGGGCGGCCGTCCTCGGGTCCGGAGGGCGGCTCCTCCTCCAGCAGGTGGCGGAACCGCGCCAGGTTCGCGGTCGACTCGCCGCGGCTGGTGCGCCAGGCCCACTCCCGGCGCATCGAGGTCAGGAACCCCAGCGCCAGCACCTCGTCGAACGGCTCGTCGCTGGCGGCCAGCACGGCACCCAGCAGCTCGTCGAGGGCGCGCTCGTCCACCCCGGCCAGCGGGAGCCGGCCGGTGACGAAGACGTCCCCGGAGCCGTCGACCGCGTAGGCCAGCCCCGGCAGCCGCAGGTTCCGCCGCAGCAGATGGCGGTAGACGGCCTCGTGGTTCTCGTCGGGGTTGCGCACCAGGAAGGCCTGCACCGACAGCGCCCGCTCCCCCACGAGCAGCGAGCAGACCGTGCGGAGCTTGTGCTCTCCCGGCAGGGTCACCACCACCTCCCGGGCACGGGCGCCCGGCTCCCACTCCAGGCCGGCGGCGGCGCAGTAGCCGGTGACCAGCTCGTGCACCTCCTCGGGGTCGGCGGCGGGGCCGATGCTGCCCTGCGTCACGGCACGACCGCCCTGGGGATCCCCTGCAGCCGGTCCGCCCCGGCGATCGGGGCCGGCTCCCCGCCCCGGCACGCCTCGGCATAGACCCGCTCCAGCCGGTCGACGGTGCGCTCCCAGCCGAAGCCGGATGCGTGCTGCACCCCGGACCACCCCAGCCGGCGCCGGCGCCGGGGGTCGGCCAGCAGCGCGCCGAGGACGGCGGCCCAGTCGCGGGGGGTGTGGCCCTCGATGAGCAGCCCGCCCGGTCCCACCGCGACCGGCAGCCCGCCCACCGCCGCGGCCACGACCGGCGTCGCGCAGGCCTGCGCCTCCAGCGCCACCAGGCCGAACGACTCGTTGTAGGAGGGCACGGCGACCAGGTCGGCGGCCCGGTACCACTGCACCAGCTCGTCACGGGTGACCGGTGGCACGAACCGGACCAGGTCGGCCACGCCCAGCTCGGCCGCCAGGTCGGCGAGCGCCTCGGGGCGGGTCAGGCCGCTACCGGAGGGCCCGCCGAGGATCGGCACCACCAGCCGGTCCCGGAGCGCGGGGTCGCGCCGGACCAGCTCGGCGGCGGCGCGGACGAGGACGTCGGGGGCCTTCAGCGGCTGGATCCGGCCCACGAAGAGCGGCACCAGGGCGTCACCCGGCAGCCCCACCGCGGCGCGGGCCTGCTGCTGGTCACCGGGGGTGAACCGGGACAGGTCGACGCCCGGCTCGACCACCCGCACCTTGTCCGGTGGCGCGTCGTACAGCTCGACCAGCTGCTGCGCCTCGCCGTCGGTGTTGGCCACGAGCACGGTGGCCGCCTGCACCACCTGCGCCTCGCCGATCTCCCGGCCGGGCGGCTCGGGGGCGTCCCCCGCAGCGAGCTGGGCGTTCTTGACGCGCGCCATGGTGTGCATGGTGTGGACCAGCGGCACGTTCCAGCGGTCGGCGGTGAGCCACCCGACCTGGCCCGAGAGCCAGTAGTGGGAGTGGACCAGGTCGTACCAGTGCTCCGGCCGCCCGGCCGCCGTACGCATGACACCGGCGGCGAAGGCGCACAGCTGGCCCGGCAGGTCGTGCTTGCCGAGCCCCTCGTACGGCCCGGCGGGCACGTGGTGGACCAGCACGCCCGGGCCGAGCCCGACCGTCTCCGGCAGCGAGCCGTCGGTGGCGCGGGTGAAGATCTCCACCTCGGTGCCCCGGGCGGCGAGCCGGCGGGCGGTCTCGACGACGTAGACGTTGAGACCGCCGGCGTCGCCGGTGCCCGGGCGCTCCAGCGGCGAGGTGTGCACGCTGATCATCGCCACCCGACCGATCCGACCGGTGCTCACCTGACCTCCCGTTGTCGCTCGCGGGTTCCGGCTGCTGCCTCCCCGCATCCTCCCACGCTCGTCCCACCCCAGCGTGCCGGCCGAGCCGCTCCCCGGTTCCTGACCGGGCTGGACCGGCACGGGAGCGGGTGACCGCCGGGGGCGGCTACGGCCTCTCCGGCTCCAGGTGGCGGTCGTAGTCGTCGTCGGTCCGCTCGATGTCGCCCTCCTCGACCTGGCCGAACGCCACCTCCACCACCCGAGCGGGGGCGACCCCGGTGTTGCCGAGCCGGTGCAGCCGGCCGGCCGGGATCCACACCAGCTCACCGGGCGAGGCCGGCCAGGTGCGGTCGTCCACGGTGACCTCGAGGCCGTCGTCGAGCACCTGCCACAACTCGCCACGGTGGCGGTGCCGCTGCAGCGAGAGCCGGTGCCCGGGCTGGACGGTGATCGTCTTGACGGTGACCGGGACCCCGGCGCTGAGCTGGTCGAAGTGGCCCCACGGCCGCCGGACGGTCAGCACGTCCGGACGGGCACCCACGGGGGTGGACCTCACCACGGGCCGTACGGGCCCGCGTGGCTGCCGCGGCCGCCGCCGCGCACCGCCCGGACGGCCGGGCGGACATCGGTGAGGTAGATCGCGGCGACGATGATGGCTGCCAGGCTGAAGATGTTGAAGGGGTTGGCGAAGAACACGAACCCGATCGCGGCCGCGACCCCGGTGAGCACCAGCCAGAAGCCCTTGGTCTTCTTGCCGGCCGCCACGAACGCCTCGGAGCGAGTGGTTGCCGCGTCCAGCAGCGCCCAGGCCTGGATGACGAGGGCAGCCACCCCCAGCACGAGGGAGACGAGCCCCTGGGCCTCAGCGATCGGCGACATGGTCCCAGCCTAATCGCCGGGTCAGTCGGCGGTGTCCAGCAACACCGTCACCGGCCCGTCAGCCACCAGCTCGACTTCCATGCGGGCACCGAACCGGCCGGTCGCCACCTCCACCCCCTCCGCGCGCAGCAACCCGGTGAGCGTCTCGACCAGCGGCTCGGCCACCTCCGCCGGGGCGGCGTCGGACCAGGAGGGCCGCCGGCCCTTCCTGGTGCGGCCGTAGAGGGTGAACTGGCTGACCACGAGCACGCCGGCGCCCGCCTCGGTGACCGAGCGCTCGCCCTCCAGCAGCCGCAGCCGGGCTATCCGGCGGGCCAGCGTGCCCGCCTGCTCCTCGGTGTCGCCGTGGGTGACACCGACAAGGGCCACCAGCCCGGGTGCGTCCAGGGCACCGACCGTCTCCCCGGAGACCCGCACCGCGGCCCGGGACACCCGCTGCAGCACCGCTCGCATGCGAGCCGCTACAACCCGACGGCCACGACCGCGCCGACCGGCTCGCCGTGGCCGAGGACGGGCGCGTGCGACAGGCTCGCCAGCGCATCCGGCGCGCCCACGCCGAGGGCGCGCAGCGCCGCCGCGGTGACCACGGGACTGGCCCGGCGGCCGCCGTCGGTGATCTTGACGGCCAGGCCGCGGCCGTCCGGCAGCCCCACGGCATACACGGCCTCGGCGCCGTCCTTGGCGATGAGGCCGGGCACCCCGGTGATGAGGGCAGTCACGTCCCTGCCCGGGCCCCCCAGCCACTCGGGGTGCCGCCGGATCGCCTGGGCCACCCGGTGCTCCGGGCTCCCCTCCGGCGCGGCGGCCAGCCGCCCGAACGCCCGTGCCAGGCCGACCGGGCTGACCGCCATGACCGGCGCCCCGCAGCCGTCGACCCCGGTGGCGGCCACGCGCTCGCCGGCGAGCTCCTCGATGGTGGCCGCGACGGCACGCTGCAGCGGGTGCGCCGCGTCCCGGTAGCCCGCGGGGTCCCAGCCGGCGGCCACGCAGGTGGCGAGCATGCCGGCGTGCTTGCCGGAGCAGTTCTGGGCCAGGCTCACCGGCCCGTAGCCCTCGGCGTCCCAGCGGCGGGCCTCCTGGTCGTCCAGCGGCCGGTCGGGCGTGTTCTGCAGGGCGGCCTCGGTGAGCCCGGCGTCCCGCAGGATCTGCAGCACCCCGTCACGGTGGAAGCGCAGGCCGCTGTGGCTGGCGCACACCAGCGCCAGCAGCTCGTCCGGCAGGTCCAGCCCGTGCCGGACCATCGCCAGCGCCTGCAGCGGCTTGTTCGACGACCGCGGGAAGAACGGCGCCTCGACGTCACCGCGGGCCAGCAGCAGCTCCCCTTGTGGGTCGGTCGCGGCGACCACCCCGTGGTGGACCGACTCGGTGAATCCCGAGCGCTCGACCCGGGCGACGACGGGAGCGGAGGCGTACGGCAGCTGCTCGGAGGTCACGGCCGCCGAGCGTAGCCGCCGCGGTCAGGAACCGCTGCCCGGCTGGCTGCCGCCCCCGGTGCTGCCACCGCGCCTGGTGCCGCCACTGCTCTTCGTGCTGCCACCGGCCTTGGTGCCACCACCGGTCTTGGTGCCGCCTGCGCTCTTGGTGCCGCCGGTTTTGGTGCCGCCGCTCGTGGCGGTGCTGCTGGAACTGCGCCCGCTGGCGCCGCGGGCGCTCTTGGCGCCGCCGGTGCTCTTCGTGCCGCCGGTGCTCTTGGCGCCACCGGTGCTCTTCGTGCCGCCGCTGCTCTTGGCGCCGCCGCTGCTCTTCGTGCCGCCGGCGCGGGACGTCGAGGTTCTCCAGCAGCCGGAAGATGGCGTTGGTGTAGCCGTCGGCCCACCCGCCGACCGCCA
>NZ_WIQI01000038.1 GCF_009602535.1 Ornithinicoccus halotolerans
CCACCCCCGGCAGCTGCGGGAGGGTGTAGCCCAGCAGGTCGGCGAAGCCGGCGCTGGTGAGCGTGACCGGCACCGCCAGCGCCAGCATCACCCAGAACAGCCGACGGAACACGGTCACGTGGTCCTCGTGGCCACCATGGCCGGCGTGCCCACCGTGGGCGGCGTGGCCCGCGTCGTGCTCGCCCGACTCGGGGTGCTCGGTGCGGTCGGTGTGCTGGACCTGGTCGGTGTGCTCGTGTGCCATGGTGTGCTCCTCCCAGCGACGGATACCCCGGAGGGGTATCGGTGCAACCCGGTGTCCCCGCGCCCTATTCCGGTAGTCTCCGGCAGCGTGGACGTACGCGACCGGTTGCTCGAGCTGATCAAGGACAGGGCCGTCGTGCACGGCCGGGTCACCCTCTCCAGCGGGCGGGTGGCCGACTACTACGTCGACCTGCGGCGCGTCACGCTGGACGGCGAGGCGGCACCGCTGGTGGGCCAGGTGATGACCGACCTGGTCGCCGACCTGGAGGTGGACGCGGTCGGGGGGCTCACCATGGGGGCCGACCCGGTGGCGGCCGCGATGCTGCACGCCGCGGCCGCCCGCGGGAGCCGGCTGGACGCGTTCGTGGTGCGCAAGTCCACCAAGTCCCACGGTCTGCAGCAGCGCATCGAGGGTCCACCGGTGCGGGGCCGTCGGGTGCTGGTCGTCGAGGACACCTCCACCACCGGAGGCTCGCCGATGACGGCCGTCGAGGCCTGCCGGGAGGCCGGTGCCGACGTGGTCGCGGTGGCCGTCATCGCCGACCGCGGCAGCGGCGCCGAGGAGCGGCTGCGCGAGGCGGGGCTGGAGTACCGGGCGGCCTACCGCGTCGACGAGCTGGACCTCCCCGCGACCGGCTGAGCCGCGCTCACAGCTGCGGCAGCACCTCCCCGGCGACCAGATCGACCTGGTCCAGGTCGGACAGGTCCAGCAGCTGCAGGTAGCAGCGCTCGACGCCGGCCTGCTCGCGCCACCGTCCGAGCCGGTCCACGACCTCGGCCGGCGTGCCGGCCAGGCCCTCCTCGCGCAGCCTGCTGGCGTCGCGCCCGATCGCCTCGGCGCGCCGGGCGACCTCGGCGTCGTCCTTGCCGACGCAGCCGGTCAGCGCGACCGACCAGGTCAGCTCGCCGGGGTCGCGGCCCTGCGCCCGGCAGGCGTCGCGCACCCGCTCGAACTGGGACGCGACCGCCGCGACCGGCTGGAAGGCGACGTTGAACTCGTCGGCGTACCGGGCGGCCAGCGCCGGCGTGCGCCTGGGCCCCATCCCGCCCACGATCACCGGCGGGTACGGCCGCTGGACCGGCTTGGGCAGGGCGGGCGAGTCGCGCACGGCGAGCCGGCGGCCCTCATAGCTGTAGCGCGTCCCCTCCGGGGTGACCCACATGCCGGTGGCGACGGCCAGGGTGTCCTCCAGCAGGTCCATCCGCTCCCGCGGCCCGGGGAAGGGCACGCCATGGGCGGTGTGCTCCTGCTCGAACCAGCCGGCGCCGACGCCGAACTCGACGCGGCCGCCGCTCATCTGGTCGACCTGGGCCACCTGCACCGCCAGCAGCCCCGGGGCACGGAAGGTCACCGAGGTGACCAGGGTGCCGAGCCGGATCCGAGAGGTGTCCCGCGCCAGCCCGGCCAGGGTCAGCCAGGCGTCGGTCGGGCCGGGCAGGCCCGCGCGGTCCCCCATCGCCAGGAAGTGGTCAGAGCGGAAGAACCCGCCGAAGCCGGCATCCTCGGCCGCCCGGGCCATCGCCAGCTGGTCGTCGTATGCGGCCCCCTGCTGAGGCTCGGTGAAGACGCGCAGCTCCATCCGTCAGGAACCGCGCTCAGCGGCGCTTGCGGTCCCAGTGGGCGAAGCCCGCGGCCCGGGCCGCCTCCTCGGACTCGAACCACACCTCGGCCAGGGTCCCCTCGTAGGAGGGCGAGTCGGGAGTGTGGAACAGCATCGAGCCGGTGTTGCCCTTGATCGCCCAGCCGGCGGGGCCGGTCCCGTCCGGCGCCGGTGCCGCCGACCCGGGCCCGTAGGGCTCTGGCGGCGGCACCGCCTCGGTCCGCGGCTCCTCCGGGTGGGCCGGCTCCGGCTGCTGCGGCTCGGTCGGCTGGACCGGCTCGACCGGCTCGCTGGGCCGGGCCGGTTCCACCGGCTGCTGCGGCTCCGCCGGGTGCGCGGGCTCGGTGGGCGTCTCGTGCGGGGCGTGGCCGGGCTGGTCGGGGGCGGGCGCCTCCTCGGTGACCGGTGCCTGGCTGTCCCGGCCCGGGTGGCCCTCCGGGGCGTCCGGCCCGGCGGGAGCGAGCGGCTCCTCGACGTAGCTGGCCTCACCGGGGTGCTGGCTGCTGGGGCCGGGGTGGCCGACGTCGGTGCCCTCGGCGGCGCCCGCGGAGGAGGTGGGCTCGGACAGGTGCGCCGTGTGCGGGTCCTGCTCCTCGGCCGAGACCTCGGTGCCCGAGGCAGTGTCGGTGTAGGTCGCCTCCTGGTGCCCGGGCGCCTCGCGGGCCTCCTGGTCGAACGGCGCCTCACCGCTGCCCTCCTGCGCGGTCGGGGTGGTGGGCGCGGCGCCGGCCGGTGGGGCCCCGGTCGCGGTGTCCGTCGCGCCCTCACCGGTCGCGGTGCGCGCCCGGTCCTCGTCCGCGCCGAGCCCGGAGGCCTCCTCCCGGCCGCCGTCGGTGCCAGAGCCGGGGCGGCGCAGCAGCATCCACGCGGCCGCGGCGATGACGAGCACGACCAGGATGATGATGAGCCAGGTCATGGTGTCCATGGGTCCGTCCTCCCGTCTCGGGCGTCACCGCCGGTCAGCGGTGCTCGCAGCCACCGTATCCAGGATCGGTGGCGCCGGCCACGGGGTGCGACGATGGCCCGGTGAGCGAGCAGCCGGGGGAGGAGGTGGGCGTCGGCGCGTGGCCGGGTCCGTGGCCGGTGGCGGAGGACGGCCGGCTCCCGAGCCATCTGGACCCGCAGCTGCTGCGCGAGGGCGACCGGCGCAACGTCGCCGACCGGTACCGCTACTGGCGCCACGAGGCGATCGTCGCCGACCTGGACACCCGTCGGCACGACTTCCACGTCGCGGTCGAGAACTGGGGCCACGACTTCAACATCGGCTCCGTCATCCGGACCGCCAACGCGTTCAACGCCGCGGCCTTCCACATCGTCGGTCGCCGCCGCTGGAACCGCCGCGGCGCGATGGTCACCGACCGCTACCAGCACGAGCACCACCACCCCGACGTCGCGGCCCTGGCCGCCTGGTGCCGCGACCGGGAGCTGGTGCTGGTCGGCCTGGACAACGTCCCCGGCGCCCGACCGCTGGAGGAGGTGGCGCTGCCGCGCCGGTGCGTGCTGCTCTTCGGGCAGGAGGGGCCGGGGCTGACAGCGGCGGCGCTGGCCGCCTGCCAGCAGGTGCTCGCCATCACCCAGTACGGCTCGACCCGCTCCCTCAACGCCGGCGCGGCGGCGGCCATCGCGATGCACAGCTGGGTGCACCAGCACGTCCACAGATGCGAATGATGTGCACTATTGTCGGAGCATGCACGTGCCCGACGGCTTCCTGGACCTGACCACCTCGGTCGCGACCGGCGTGGTGGCCGCTGGTGCCGTGGGCCTGGCGCTGCGCCGGGCGCGCACCGAGCTCGATGACCGCACCGCCCCGCTGGCCGGCCTCACCGCCGTGTTCGTCTTCGCCGGGCAGATGATCAACTTCCCCGTCGGCGCCGGCACCTCCGGGCACCTCATGGGCGGCGCGCTGGCGGCGCTGCTGGTGGGCCCCTGGACGGCGCTGCTCTGCCTGTCGGTGGTGCTGCTCGTGCAGGCCCTGCTGTTCGCCGACGGCGGCCTCACCGCCCTCGGCACCAACATCACCCTCATGGGTGTCGCCGCGGTCGCGGCCGCCTGGGGCGTCACCCGGCTGCTGCAGGTGCTGCTGCCCCGTCGCCGCAGCGTCCTGCCCGCGGTCGCGGCCGTCGCCGGCCTGGTCTCCGTGCCCGCGGCGGCGCTGGTCTTCGTCGGCCTGTTCGCGGTCGGCGGGCAGGCCCCCGTCGACCTGGGCACCCTGGTCACGGTCATGACCGGATGGCACCTGGTCATCGGCATCGGCGAGGGGGTCATCACGGCGCTGGTCGTCTCCAGCGTCCTCGCGGTGCGGCCCGACCTGGTGCACGCCGCCCGCCGCTACCGGCGCGCCGAGGACCAGCAGCTGCAGCTGCGCAGCGGCAGCAGCGCGGAGGTGGGCGCGTGAGAGGCCGGGTGGGGACCCGCACCTTGGTTGCGGTGGGCCTGCTGGTCAGCCTGCTGCTGGCGGCCGTCGTCTCGCTGTGGGCGGCCACCACCCCGGACGGGCTGGAGCACGTCGCCGGGCAGCTCGGCTTCGCCGACACCGAGGCCGAGCACGGGGCCGCCGGCTCGCCGTTTGCCGACTACGGCACCGCCGGACTGCCGGAGGGCTGGTCCGAAGCAGTCGCCGGCACGGTCGGGGTCGTGGTGACCGGGCTGCTGGCCTTCGGCCTGGCCTGGTTGCTGCGCCGCCGCGGCAGCGGCGTCGCGGCCCGGACCGAGGACTGACCCGTGGGGGCCCCGCACGGGCACCTGCTCCACTACCACGGGCACTCGGTCGTCCACCGGCTGCCGGCCCACCTGAAGGTGCTCGCGCTGCTGGCGTTCGTCATCGTGGTGGTCGCCACACCGGCCCGCGAGGTGGCGGCGTTCGGCGGCTACGCGCTGCTGCTGGCCGGCGCCGTCGTGGTCAGCCGGGTCCCGCCGGGCTACCTGCTGGTCCGGATGGTGGTCGAGGTCCCGTTCGTGGTGTTCGCCCTGCTGATGCCGGTCATCGCCACCGGGCCGCGAGTGCCGGTCGGGCCGTTCTCGCTGTCCGAGGCCGGGCTGTGGGGCGCCTGGACGCTGCTGGCCAAGGGAACCCTCGGCGTCGCCGCCTCGTTGCTGCTGGCCACCACCACCGAGCCGAGGGGCCTGGTCGCCGGCCTGCAGCGGCTCCGGCTGCCCCCGGCCCTGGTCCAGATCCTGGCGTTCATGCTGCGCTACCTGGAGGTGGTCGCTGCGGAGATGAGCCGGATGCGCACCGCCCGCGCCAGCCGCGGCTTCTCCGCGCGCGGCCCCGCCGCCTGGCGGGTGCTCGCCCGTAGCGCCGGTGCGCTGTTCATCCGGTCCTACGAGCGCGGTGAGCGGGTCCACCTGGCGATGCTGTCCCGCGGCTACCAGGGCAGCCTCCCGCAGCTGGGAGCCGCCGCGGTCACGGGCCGGGACCTGGCGGCCGCCGTCGCACTGCCCGCTGCGGCCGGCCTCGTCCTGGCCGCGGCGGTCCTGCCATGAGCGCTCCGGTGCTGGACGTGCGCGGGCTGGCCTACGCCTACCCGGACGGCCGGCAGGCGCTGTACGGCGTCGACCTGCGGGTGGAGCGCGGGGAGCGGGTAGCGCTGCTGGGGCCCAACGGCGCCGGCAAGACCACCCTGGTGCTGCACCTCAACGGCATCCACCTGCCCGGCCGCGGCAGCGTCACGGTCGCGGGGCTCCCGGTCGCCCCGGACACCGTCCCGGAGGTGCGCCGCCGGGTGGGCGTGGTGTTCCAGGACCCGGACGACCAGCTGTTCATGCCGACGGTGCGCGACGACGTCGCGTTCGGACCGGCCAACCTCGGCCTGCGCGGCCCCGAGCTGGACGCCCGCGTCGCCGAGGCGCTCGCCGCGGTCGGCATGACCGAGGTGGCCGACCGGCCGCCACATCACCTCAGCTACGGCCAGCGCCGCCGCGTCGCGGTCGCCACCGTGCTGGCGATGCGCCCCGACGTGCTGGTGCTCGACGAGCCCTCCTCCAACCTGGACCCGGCCTCCCGCCGGGAGCTGGCCGTGGTGCTGGGCTCGCTCGACATCACCGTGCTCATGGTCACCCACGACCTGCCCTACGCCGCCGAGCTGTGCGAGCGGGCCGTCATCCTCTCCGGCGGCGTCGTCGTCGCCGACGGGCCGACCGCCGCGGTCCTCGGCGACAGCGACCTGCTCGCCGCTCACCGGCTGGAGCTGCCCGTGGGGTTCGACCTGGCCAGGATGTGGAAGCATCATGGTCCCTGACCGACGATCGAGGAGGTCCCATGCCCATCGCCACGCATGAGGTGTACGCCGACATGATCGACCGGGCCAAGGCGGAGTCGTTCGCCTACCCGGCCATCAACGTCACCTCCAGCCAGACCCTCAACGCGGCGCTGCGCGGCTTCGCCGACGCCGGCAGCGACGGCATCATCCAGGTCTCCACCGGCGGCGCGGAGTACCTCTCCGGCCCCAGCATCAAGAACATGGTCACCGGCGCGCTGGGGTTCGCCGCCTACGCCCACGAGGTGGCCAAGAAGTACGACGTCAACATCGCCCTGCACACCGACCACTGCCCGCAGGACAAGCTGGACGGCTTCGTGCGGCCGCTGCTGCAGGCGTCCCAGGAGCGGGTCCAGGCCGGGCAGGAACCGCTCTTCCAGTCCCACATGTGGGACGGCTCCGCCACCCCGCTGGAGGAGAACCTGCAGATCGCCGAGGAGCTGCTCGACCAGGCCGCGGCCGCCAAGATCATCCTCGAGGTCGAGATCGGCGTCGTGGGCGGGGAGGAGGACGGCGTCGCCAACGAGATCAACGAGAAGCTCTACACCACCGACGCCGACGCCCTCGCCACCGCCAAGGCGCTCGGGCTGGGCGAGCGCGGCCGCTACCTGACCGCGCTGACCTTCGGCAACGTGCACGGCGTCTACAAGCCGGGCAACGTCAAGCTGCGCCCCGAGATCCTGCTCAAGGCCCAGCAGGCGGTCGCGCAGGAGTACGGGCTGCAGGAGGGTGCTCGGCCCTTCGACCTGGTCTTCCACGGCGGCTCCGGCTCCACCGACCAGGAGATCTCCGACGCGGTCGACTACGGGGTCGTGAAGATGAACCTCGACACCGACACCCAGTACGCCTTCACCCGTTCGGTGGCCGGCTACATGATGCGCAACTACGACGGCGTGCTGAAGATCGACGGCGAGGTCGGCAACAAGAAGCAGTACGACCCCCGCGCCTGGGGCAAGGAGGCCGAGGCCGCCATGGCCGAGCGGGTCGTGACGGCTTGCCAGGCACTGCGCTCGGCGGGGAAGCACCGGTGACTGACAACCTGCTGGGACTGCCCGAGACCCGGCTGCCCGACGACCCGGCCGCCGCGGTGCTCGCCGAGGAGAGCGAGCAGACCTCCCGGGAGGCGGCCAGCCGCTACCCCGCCTCCAGCCTGGCCTGGGCGGTGCTGGCCGAGCAGGCGCTCGCCGACGGCCGCGACCTGGAGGGCTACGCCTTCGCCCGCACCGGCTACCACCGCGGGCTGGACGCGTTGCGGCGCTCCGGCTGGCGCGGCCAGGGCCCGGTGCCGTGGGAGCACGAGCCGAACCGGGGCTTCCTGCGGGCGCTGGCAGCCCTCAGCGCCGCGGCCGGCGCCATCGGCGAGGAGGAGGAGCAGCGGCGCTGCGCCGACTTCCTGCGCGGCTCCTCGCCGGAGGCCGCCCGTCAGCTGCTGGGCTGACCAGAGCGGAGCAACGGAGGCGGCCGGTGCCGGTATCCCGCGCCGCGGGATGCCGGCACCGGCCGCATCCCCCCTGCCTGTCGTCCTACCCGTGTCCCCTGACGGTTTGCTGGACGGCTGCACCCGATATCTTGCCGTATGCTCACGGCCAGGGCTGACACTGGTCTGCCACTGGCACTAACCTGTCATAGGTGAATGGTCAACCAGGGTTACGGCTTTCCGACGACGCGGAGACGCTCTACCGGCGGGTGCTGCGGACCGGGCCTGCCCCGCTGGATCGGCACGCCGCCGAGCTGGGCTGGGACGTGCAGCACGCGATGCTCGTGCTCGACGACCTGACCGTGCTCCGGCTGGTCCGGCGCTCCCCGGACGGGCTGCTCCGGGCCGACGACCCGCGCGCCGGCCTGGCCCGGTTGCTGGATCACGAGGACCGGTTGCTGGACGAGCGGCGCGCCGAGCTGCTCACCCTCCGTGAGGCGATCGGGAGCTTCGAGCTGGACTACCGGCGCGGCCTGCTGCTGGGAGGGGCCGAGGCGCCGCTGGTCGAGGAGGTGCCCCGGGCCGAGGTCGCCTCGACGGCCGAGTACCTGGCACGGTCCACCGAGGGGCCGGTGCGGCAGTGCCGGGAGACCGTGCCGGCTGGGCCGGTGGGGGAGCACGAGATGAGCGACCGCCGCGCCGGGCTGCTGGAGGGACGGGAGCAGCGCAGCCTCTTCCCGCTGTCGATCCTGTCCGAGCCATGGTGGCCGGCCCTGGCCGAGCAGCGCCGACGCACCGGCGAGCTGCAGCGCTTCGTGGAGTGGGTCCCCGGAGCGTTCCTAATCTTCGGAGACGGTGTCACCCTGGTCAAGGAGCGCGCCGGGGTCGAGGCCGACTTCCTGCTGGTCCGGCACCAGGGGCTGACCCACCTGTTCATCGCCCTCTTTGAGGCGCTGTGGAGCCGGGCCGTGCCTGCGCTGCCGCCCCGGGCGGGGCAGCTGGACCGGCAGCTGCTGGAGCTGCTGGCGATGGGTGTCAAGGACGAGGGGATCGCCCGGCGCACCTCCACCAGCCTGCGCACGGTGCGCCGCCGGATCGCGGCGATGATGGACCAGCACGGTGTCGACACCCGGTTCCAGCTCGGGCTGGCCGTGGCGCGGCAGGGGCTGCTGGACGAGGGCTGAGGCCCGCAGGGGGCTGTGGGTAGGCTTGCCCGGTCCGTCCCCTCTCACCCTGAGGACCAAGGTATGCCTGCAATCGTCCTGGTCGGCGCCCAGTGGGGCGACGAAGGCAAGGGCAAGGCCACCGACCTGCTGGGTAGCAGCGTCGACTACGTGGTGAAGTTCAACGGCGGGAACAACGCCGGCCACACCGTGGTGATCGGGGAGGAGAAGTACGCCCTGCACCTGCTGCCCAGCGGCATCCTCACGCCCGGCTGCACCCCCGTCATCGCCAACGGCGTGGTCGTCGACCTCGGTGTCCTGATCGAGGAGCTGGACGGACTGGAGGCCCGGGGGGTCGACACCTCCTCGCTGCTGGTGAGCGCGAACGCGCACGTCATCCCGCCCTACAACCGGGTGCTGGACAAGGTGACCGAGCGCTTCCTCGGCAAGCGCAGGCTCGGCACCACCGGCCGTGGCATCGGGCCGACCTACGCCGACAAGATGAGCCGCGTCGGCGTGCGGGTGCAGGACCTCTACGACGAGTCGATCCTGCGGCAGAAGGTCACCGCCGCGCTGGACTTCAAGAACCAGGTGCTGGCCAAGATCTACAACCGCCGCGCGGTCGAGGTGGAGGAGGTGATGGCTGAGCTGTTGCGGCACGCCGAGCGGGTCAGGCCGATGGTCACCGACACGGCGCTGGTCCTCAACCAGGCGCTGGACCGCGGTGAGACGGTGCTCTTCGAGGCCGGCCAGGCGACGTTGCTCGACGTCGACCACGGCACCTATCCGTTCGTCACCTCCTCCAACGCCACCTCCGGCGGTGCGTGCACCGGCTCCGGAGTCCCCCCGACCCGGGTGGACCGCGTCGTCGGCATCCTCAAGGCCTACTCGACGCGCGTCGGGGAGGGGCCGTTCCCCACCGAGCTGGACGACGAGCACGGCGAGTTCCTCCGCAACCAGGGCGCCGAGTTCGGCACCACCACCGGGCGCCCGCGCCGGTGCGGCTGGGTGGACGCGGTCGTGGGCCGCTACGCCCAGCGCGTCAACGGCATCACCGACTTCGTCATCACCAAGCTGGACGTGCTCACCGGCCTGGAGCGGGTGCCGGTCTGTGTCGGCTACGACGTGCAGGGCACCCGGCATGACGAGATGCCGGTCAACCAGTCCGACTTCCACCACGCCGTGCCGGTCTACGAGGAGCTGCCGGGATGGGCGGAGGACATCTCCGGCTGCCGCACCTTCGAGGAGCTCCCCGACAACGCCCAGCGCTACGTGCTCCGCCTGGAGGAGCTGATCGGCGCCCGGGTCTCGGCCATCGGAGTCGGTCCCGGCCGTGACGCCACCATCCAGCGCTACCCGCTGCTGGGCTGAGCCCCGCCCTCGCGCCGGACCGCGACCGCGTCGACGACCTCGCGCAGCATGCCGCGGGCCTCGGCCAGCGACAGCGTGCTCCCGGGCGCCAGCAGCCCCAGGCACAGCCCGTCGACGGTGCTGGTGAGCAGGGTGGTGAGGTGCTCACGGCCGGTGTCGGCCAGTGCCCCCTGCTCCTGCAGCAAGGCGAGCCAGGCGTCGACCCGGGAGCGGCCCTGGGCGATCAGCGTGGTCAGCAGCGAGCGCGCCGGCCCGCTCTGCTCGGGGCCGGCCGCAACCGCGTACATCGCCAGCCAGGCGGCCAGCTGCGGCCGCGCCTCCTCGTCCGGGGGCAGGAACTGCTGCAGGCACTCGGCGAGCCGCTCGCCGGCCGGCACGGTGGCGTCGGCGATGCGCAGGTCACTGACCTGGGCATGGAAGGCGTCGACCACCACTGCCTCGTAGAGGGCGCCCTGGCTCGGGAAGTAGTGGCGCAGCGTGCTGGCTCCGATGCCGGCCCGCGCCGCGACCTCGCGCACGCTCAGCCCAGTCCGTCCGTGCTCGCCCTTCTCGGCGAGCAGGGCGTGCGCGGCCTCGAGGATCTCCCGCCGCCGGTCCGGCACCTCACCACCTCCGCCCGCGTTGCTGCCTAGCACGATGTACTAGCACATCGTGCTAGGCTGGTGGCGTCCGGTCAACCGCAGGGGGTCGTCAGCGATGGAGTCGTTGCAGGAGTTCATCACCGGGTTGCCGCTGTGGCTGCAGTGGCTCGGTGTGATCGCGGTGTCCGCCCTCCCGTTCGTCGAGTCCTACTTCGGCTCGGTGCTCGGCGTGCTCGCGGGCATCACCCCGGTCGTGGCGATCGCGGCGGCCATCATCGGCAACGTCGTCTCGATGGTCGCGGTGGTCACCGGGGCGCACGCCGTCCGTCGGCGGCTCGTCGGTGAGCCCAGTGCGCCGCTCTCCCCGCGCCGGCAGCGGCTGCGCCGCATGTTCGACCGGTACGGCATCGCCGGTGTCAGCCTGCTGGGTCAGACCGTGCTGCCCAGCCAGATCACCGCGGGCATGATGGTCTCCTTCGGCGCGGCGAAGGAGAAGGTCATCGCCTGGCAGGTGGTGTCGATCATCGTGTGGGGAGTGCTGTTCGGCGTGCTGGCCGTGGCGGGCGTGGACCTGGTGGCGGCGGGCTGACCGCGGCCGGCCGCGGGGCCGGGATGAAGTCGTGACCCCCGGCTGTTGCCGCTGTCGATGAGTTCTGCGCGTCCCGTGGGTCCGATACGACAGACGACGCAGGACCAGAGCGAAGGGACGGCCGACATGCTGCAGGACTCGCAGCCAGCAGGGCGACGACCGGGTGGGGAAGGGCAGCTCGCGGTCGAGACCGTCGGGCTGGTGAAGACGTTCGGGGACAACCGCGCCGTCGACGGCATCGACCTCAGCATCGGGCAGGGCGGGGTGCACGCCGTCCTGGGGCCGAACGGGGCCGGCAAGACGACGGCCATCCGGGTGCTGGCCACGCTGATCAGGCCGGACGGCGGCACCGCACGGGTGCTCGGGCACGACGTGGTCGCCGAACCCGCGCGGGTGCGCTCGCTGGTGTCGATGACGGGGCAGTTCGCCTCTCTGGACGAGGACCTGACCGGTCAGGAGAACCTGGTGCTGCTGGGTCGGCTCTACGGGTTCAGCCGGCAGCGGGCGAAGGAGCGTGCCCACGAGCTGCTGGAGGCGTTCGACCTCTCCGAGGCCGCCGGCCGGCAGGTCAAGCGCTACTCCGGGGGCATGCGCCGGCGGATCGACATCGCCGGCAGCATCGTGGTGCGGCCGCAGCTGATGTTCCTCGACGAGCCCACCACCGGGCTGGACCCGCGCAGCCGCAACCAGGTCTGGGCCATCGTGCGGGCGCTCGTGGCCGCCGGCACCACTGTCGTGCTGACCACCCAGTACCTGGAGGAGGCCGACCAGCTGGCCGACCGGATCACGGTGATCGACCACGGCCGGATCATCGCCGAGGGCACCAGTGGCGAGCTCAAGGCCTCGGTCGGGTCCGGAGCGTTCCACCTGCGGGTGGCCGACGCCGGCCAGCGGACCACCGCCGCTGACCTGCTGGCGGCGCGGTTCGGCACCGAGGCCTCGCTGAGCTCGGACCCGTACGCGCTGTCGTTCCGGCTCGAGGACCCCTCGGACGTGCCGGCGGCGCTGCTCGACCTCACCGGGCGCGGGATCGGCGTGGCCGAGTACTCGATGGGCCAGCCCAACCTGGACGAGGTATTCCTGGCTCTCACGGGTCACTCCACGGAGGAGAGCGAGACACCCACCGCGTCGGAGGACGCCGGGGCCGATGAGCAGAAGGAGGTGCCGGTGCGATGAGCGTGACGACGTCGCCCCGTCCCAGCTATGACGAGAAGGTCGCGGCCGCCGTCGGCAGCGGGGACGCCCCGGCCGGTGCGGGCGGCGTGTCGACGTCGCTCACGTTCGGGTGGCGGGCGCTGCTGAAGATCAAGCACGTCCCGGAGCAGCTGCTGGACGTGACCATGTTCCCGCTGATGTTCATCCTGATGTTCACCTATGTCTTCGGCGGCGCGATCATGGGCTCCCCGGACGGCTACCTGCCGTACGTGGTGCCGGGCATCCTGGTGCAGACGGTGGTGATGATCACCATGTACACCGCGATGACGATCAACAACGACATCCAGAAGGGGGTCTTCGACCGGATCCGGGCACTGCCGGTCTGGCGGCCCTCGCTGCTGGTGGGGGCGTTGCTCGGCGACACGCTGCGCTACACGATGGCCTCAGTGGTGATCCTGGGCGTCTCGCTGCTGATGGGCTACCGGGCGCCGGGTGGGGTGACCGGGGTGGTGCTGGCGGTGCTGCTGCTGCTGGCGTTCTGCTTCAGCCTCAGCTGGCTGTGGACCCTGCTCGGGTTGCGGCTGCGGACGCCGGAGTCGGTGATGGGCGTCTCGATGACGGTGCTGTTCCCGCTGACCTTCATCTCCAACGTGTTCGTGCCGAAGGAGTCCATGCCCGGGTGGCTGCAGGGCGTGGTGACCGTCAACCCGGTGACTCACCTGGTCGACGCCACCCGCGGCTTCATGGACGGCAGCCCGGACATGGGCGCGGTCGCGACCGTGCTGGTGATGTCGGGGGCGCTGGTGGCGGTGTTCGGGCCGTTGACGATGTACGTCTACAACCGGAAGTCCTGACCGGGTAGCGTCGCGGAGGTGACCCCGAAGGCGAGCCGACCCAGAGCCGACCGTCCGAGGATGCCGGAGGGCTACGGCCTGCCGGAGACCGCCGACGACCTGCTCCCGTGGGAGGAGGTGGAGCGGCGGCTACGGGAGTCCCGCCACTACTGGCTCGGCAGCGTGCGCCCGGACGGTCGCCCGCACGCCGTGCCGCGCTGGGGCGTCTGGGTGGACGGCCGGTTCTACTACGACGGCGCGCCGACTACCCGGCACGCCCGCAACGCCGAGCAGAACCCGGCGGTGACGGTGACCCTGGAGAGCGGGGCGGAGGCGGTCATCGTTGAGGGCCAGTCACACGCGACGCGCGCCGACGCCGACGGTCTGGGCGCCCGGCTCGCGGAGGCCTTCACCAAGTACCACGACGCCGGCTACGCCCCCGGCCCGGACTCCTGGTCGGGTGAGCACGGCGGCGGCCTGCGCGTGGTCGTCCCGGCTCAGGTGCTGGCGTGGACCGAGTTCCCGCGCGACTGCACCCGGTTCACCTTCCCCGGGTAGCGGCTCAGGAGGCCAGCGCCGCCTCGATGACGCCGCTGTGGGCGGTGCGCAGCTCGGCCGCGGAAACCTGGAAGGCGCCCTCGACCACCAGCGACTCCGGGCCCTCACTCCCGGTGGTCCCGAGCGCGAGGACCTCCTGGCCCTCCGCGGCGCACAGCTCCTCGAACGCCTCCGCGTGCTCCGGCGGCACCGCGACCAGCACCCGGGCGGTGGACTCGCTGAACAGCGCGGCGAAGTCGTCGACGCCGTCCCGCTCCCGCAGCCCGGCCAATGACACGGTGGCCCCGATGTCGTGCCGCAGCACGCCCTCGGCCAGCGCGACGGCCAGGCCGCCGGCCGACAGGTCGTGGGCGCTGTGCACCAGCCCGGCGCGGCTGGCCGCCAGCAGGGTGCCGGCGAGCCGCTCCTCGGCGGCGAGGTCGACCCGCGGCGGGCGGCCGCCCAGGTGGGCGTGCACGACGTGGGCCCACGCGGAGCCGTCCAGCTCCTCGCGGGTGCGGCCGAGCAGGTAGAGCGACTGGCCGGGCAGCGACCAGCCGGAGCCGTTGGTGTCGGCGACGTCGTCGACGACACCCAGCACGGCCACGACCGGGGTGGGGTGGATCGCGGTGTCACCGGTCTGGTTGTAGAAGGAGACGTTGCCGCCGGTCACCGGCACGCCCAGCTGCTGGCACCCGTCGGCCAGGCCGGTCACCGCCTGGGCGAACTGCCACATCACGCCCGGGTCCTCGGGGGAGCCGAAGTTGAGGCAGTCGGAGACCGCCAGCGGTCGGGCGCCGGTGGTGGCGACGTTGCGGTAGGCCTCGGCCAGCGCCAGCTGCGCGCCGGCGTAGGGGTCGAGCTTGGCGAACCGTCCGTTGCAGTCGGTGGCCAGCGCCACCCCGCGGCCGGTCTCCTCGTCCACGCGCACGACGCCGGCGTCGTCCGGCATGGCACGGGCGGTGTTGCCGCGCACGTAGCGGTCGTACTGCTGGGTCACCCAGCTCAGGTCGCAGCCGTCCGGCGAGCCGAGCAGCGCGAGCAGGTCCTCCCGGAGCCCCGGCCCGCCCACCGGCCGCGGCAGCACACGCGTGTTGTGGGCCTGGAGCTCGTCCAGGTAGCCGGGGCGGGCCAGCGGCCGCTCGTAGACGGGGCCGTCGTGGGCCACCGACCGTGGCGGCACGTCCACGACCAGGTCGTCGTGCCAGTACACCTGCAGGTGGTCGCCGTCGGTCACCTCGCCCAGCACGGTGGCCTCGACCTCCCAGCGGTCGGTGATCGCCAGGAACCCCTCGAGGTGCTCCGGGCGCACGATCGCCATCATCCGCTCCTGGGACTCCGACATCAGGATCTCCTCCGGGGTGAGGGAGGAGTCCCGCAGCGGCACCCGGTCCAGCTGTACCCGCATGCCGCCGTCGCCGTTGGAGGCCAGCTCGCTGGTCGCGCAGCTCAGCCCCGCGCCGCCCAGGTCCTGGATACCGTCGACGACGCCGGCCGCGTACAGCTCCAGACTGCACTCGATGAGCACCTTCTCGGCGAACGGGTCGCCGACCTGCACCGAGGGCCGCTTGCTCGGGCCGGCGTCCTCGAACGTCTCCGAGGCCAGCACCGAGACCCCGCCGATGCCGTCACCCCCGGTGCGCGCGCCGAACAGCACCACCTTGTTGCCGGTGCCGGAGGCCTTGGCCAGGTGGATGTCCTCGGCGCGCAGCGCCCCCACGCACAGCGCGTTGACCAGGGGGTTGCCCTGGTAGCAGCTGTCGAAGACGACCTCCCCACCGATGTTGGGCAGTCCCAGGCAGTTCCCGTAGCCGCCGATGCCGGCGACCACGCCGGGCAGCACCCGGGCGGTGTCCGGGTGGTCCAGCGCGCCGAACCGCAGCGGGTCCATCACCGCCAGCGGCCTCGCGCCCATGCTCATGATGTCGCGGACGATGCCGCCGACGCCGGTGGCGGCGCCCTGGTAGGGCTCAACGTAGCTGGGGTGGTTGTGGCTCTCGATCTTGAAGGTGACCGCCCAGCCCTCGCCGATGTCGACGACGCCGGCGTTCTCGCCGATGCCGACGAGCAGCTGCTCGCGCATCTGGTCGGTGGTCTTCTCACCGAACTGGCGCAGGTGCACCTTGGAGGACTTGTACGAGCAGTGCTCGGACCACATGACCGAGTACATGGCCAGCTCGGAGCTGGTGGGCCGCCGGCCCAGGATCTCCCGGATCCGGGCGTACTCGTCGGCCCGGAGACCCAGCTCGGCCCACGGCTGCTCCCGGTCGGGGTCACCGCTCGCGGCGGCGACGGTGTCGACGTGGACGGCGGTCACGCCAGCACCGCCTGGCGCAGCACCGAGGTGAAGAACGGCAGCCCGTCCAGGGAGGGACCGAACCCGGCCTCGACGCAGTGCTCGGGGTGCGGCATCAGGCCGACGACGTTGCCGCGGGCGTTGCTCACCCCGGCGATGTCACGGCGGGACCCGTTCGGGTTGACCTCCAGGTAGCGCGCCACGACCCGGCCCTCGGCCTCCAGCTCATCCAGCGTGGCCTCGTCGGCGACGTAGCCGCCCTCGCCGTTCTTCAGCGCGATCAGCACCTCCTGCCCCGGCGTGAAGTCGCTGGTCCAGGCGGTGTCGGTGCGCTCGATCCGCAACAGCTGGTCGCGGCAGAGGAACTGCTGGTGGTCGTTGCGCACCAGCGCACCGGGCAGCAGGTGGGACTCGCACAGCACCTGGAAGCCGTTGCAGATGCCCAGCACGGGCAGCCCGGCCTGCGCGGCCGGGATGATCGCCCCCATCACCGGCGAGAACCGGGCGATCGCCCCGCACCGCAGGTAGTCCCCGTAGGAGAACCCGCCGGGGAGGATGACGCCGTCGAGCCCGTGCAGGAGGGTGTCACCGCTGTCGGCGTGCCAGAGCGGGACCGGCTCGCCACCGGCCAGCCGCACCGCGCGCTGGGCGTCCCCGTCGTCCAGCGAACCCGGGAAGGTGACGACGCCGATCCTCACGCGTCCGCCTCCGCTCGCACCGAGACGACGTCCTCGATCACGGGGTTGCTCAGTAGCCGCTCGGCCGCCTCCCGGGCCCGGGCCAGCGCCTCCTCGGTCACCTCCCCGTCGACCGAGAGGGCGAACCTCTTGCCCTGCCGGACCTCGGTGAACCCGTCGATCCCCAGCTTGCCCAGCGCGTGGCCAACGGCCTGCCCCTGCGGGTCGAGAATCTCGGGTTTCGGCATGACGTCGACGATCACGGTGCCCATGGCGGTGCGACTCCTGGTGGGGGGGCGGTACTACCCGATCCTACGTGGGTCGAACCGCTGCCCGGTCAGCGCCTCGTAGGCCTCGACGTAGCGCGCCCGCGTCAGTTCGACCACCTCGTCCGGCAACGGCGGCGGCGGCGCGTCACCCCGGCGGTCCCAGCCGCTCTCCGGCGAGGCCAGCCAGTCGCGCAGGACCTGCTTGTCGTAGGAAATCTGCGGGCGGCCCGGCTCCCACTCGGCGGCCCGCCAGAACCGGGAGGAGTCCGGTGTGAGCACCTCATCAGCGAGGACTACCGGCACCTGGTCGGGGTCCACGTCCCGCCAGTCGAGCTCGTCCTCGTAGCCGAGCCCGAGCGCCCCGGGGTCGATCCCGAACTCCACCTTGGTGTCGGCGATGAGGATCCCGCGCTCGGCGGCCACGTCATGGCCGCGCTGCAACAGGGCAACGGTGAGGTCGCCCACCCGCTCCGCCAGCCGCGGCCCCAGCAGCTCCACCGTCTCGGCGAACGTCATGGGCCGGTCGTGCTCGCCGGCTGGTGCCTTGGTCGTGGGGGTGAACACCGGCTCCGGCAGCCGGGAGCCGTCCTGCAGTCCCTCCGGCAGCCGCACCCCGCTCACCGTCCCGGCGCGGCGGTACTCCTCGAGGCCGCCGCCGGTCAGGTAACCGCGGGCGATGCACTCCACCGGCAGCATCCGCAGCCGCCGCACGTGGACGGCCCGGCCGGCCACCTCCTCGGGCACCTCGGTCGACAGCACGTGGTGGGGCACCAGGTCAGCCAGCCGCTCGAACCACCACAGCGACAGCTGTGTCAGCACCGCTCCCTTGTCGGGAACCGGCCGCTCCAGCACGTGGTCGTAGGCCGAGACCCGGTCGGTGGCCACCAACAGCAGCCGGGTCTCGTCGGGCAGGCCGGTGCCCGGGTCCAGTGGCGCGTACAGCTCGCGGACCTTGCCGGCGTGGACGAGCACGTGATCTCTCATGCCCTCATCCTGCCGCGCTGGCGATGTCGGAGCGGTAGTGGCCGCCCTCCAGCCGCAGCCGTCCCACCGCCTGGTAGGCCCGCTCCCGCGCCGCGGCCAGGTCCTCGCCCTCGGCGACCACCGACAGCACCCGGCCGCCGGCGGCCACCACCCGGCCGCTCTCCGCCCGGGTGCCCGCGTGCAGCACGTGCACGCCGGGGACGGCGGCCGCCTCCGCCAGGCCGGTGACCTCGCCGCCGGTCCGGGTCGAGGACGGGTACCCCGGGGCCGCGAGGACGACGGTCACCGCGGCGTGCGGCGACCACTGCAGCTCGACCTGCTCCAGCCGGTCCTCGGCCAGCGCCTGCAGCACCGTGCCGAGGGGGGTCCGCAGCCGGGCCAGCACCACCTGGGTCTCCGGGTCACCGAACCGGGCGTTGAACTCCACGACCCGTGGGCCCCGCGAGGTCAGCGCCAGCCCGACGTAGAGCACGCCGCTGAACGGGGCGCCGCGGCGGGCCATCTCGGCCACGGTCGGGCGGGCGATGCGCTGCAGCACCTCCTCGACCAGCTCGGCGGGCGCCCAGGGCAGCGGGCTGTAGGCGCCCATCCCGCCGGTGTTGGGGCCAGCGTCACCGTCGAGGGCGCGCTTGAAGTCCTGCGCCGGCGCCAGCGGCAGCACCGTCCGGCCGTCGGTGAGGCAAAACAGCGAGACCTCCGGCCCGTCGAGGTACTCCTCGACCACGACGCGCGACTGGTCGCCACCGCGGGACAGGCAGGCCAGCCCGTGCTCGAGCGCCTCCGGCAGCGACTCGGTCACCACGACCCCCTTGCCGGCGGCCAGGCCGTCGTCCTTGACCACGAACGGCGCGCCGATCGCGTCCAGGGCGTCGCGGAGCTGGGCCGCGTCGGTGCAGACCTGAGAGCGGGCGGTCGGCACCGCGGCGGCGGCCATCACCTCCTTGGCGAACGCCTTGCTGCCTTCCAGCCGGGCCGCCTCGGCCGAGGGTCCGACGCAGCCGATGCCCCGGTCCCGCACCGCGTCGGCCACGCCGGCCACCAGCGGCGCCTCGGGCCCGACCACGACCAGGTCAGCACCGAGGTCGGCCGCAAGGCCGGCCACCGCCGCGCCGTCGGTGAGCCGGTCGAGGGGTACGCAGCGGGCCCCGTCCTCGGCGGCCATGCCGGGGTTCCCCGGAGCCGCCAGGACCTCTGCCACCCCTGGGTCCCGGGAGAGGCAGCGGACCAGGGCGTGCTCGCGGGCACCGGAACCGATGACGAGGACTCTCACGGACCCTCACCCTACTCAGAACAAGGTCGTGGCCCTCCTGGGAGGCAGGGGGGTCGTTCTCCCAGGAGGGCCACGCTCACGGGGCAGGGCCGTCCAGCTAGGGGGGGTTCACTGGTGGCTCACACATTCCCCGCGGCCGGCCGAAGCCGGTGGATCTACTGTGACACGACCCGGCGACTCCTGTCACGTTGAGCGATGGCGGGTTACTGTCAGTGTCGGCGACCCGACACGAGGAGGCAGTCATGCCGCCGGTCCAGGAGCTGTACGGGATGGCCTACGAGGACTTTCTCTCCCGCCTCTACATGGCGATGATCCGGCTGGGCACCCCCACCACCGCCGCACTGGTGGAGGAGGGCTACGACGCCGAGGACGTCGAGCAGGCCGGCCAGGAGCTGGCGGCCCGCGGGCTGGTCGAGTCCTCCGCCCCGGGGCGGTGGTCGGTCCAGCCGCCGGAGATCGCGCTGGGCCGGCTGGCCGACGTGCTGGAGCACCGGGCGCACAGCTCGCGCAACTCGGCCGCCGAGCTGGGCGCGCTGTGGCGGCAGGCCCGG
This sequence comes from Ornithinicoccus halotolerans, assembly GCF_009602535.1. Taxonomy (GTDB): domain Bacteria; phylum Actinomycetota; class Actinomycetes; order Actinomycetales; family Dermatophilaceae; genus Ornithinicoccus; species Ornithinicoccus halotolerans. The sequence goes on from NZ_WIQI01000038.1 coordinate 19,794, forward strand.
CGCGCGGGCCCGCAGGACACGCCCGCCGGCATGGAGATGATCTCCGGCCGGGCCGAGGTCGTGCACGGGCTGCGCTCGGTGGAGGGGCTGGCGCGGTCGGAGCTGCTGGTGATGCTGGACGGCTCGCCCGCCTCCCGGGAGTGGCTGGCGTCCGAGCGGCCGGACCGGCTGGACGGCTCGGGCCCCGCGCTGCGCTGCGTCCTGGAGGGGGCGCTCATGCGCGAGCCGGACGTCATCGCGCGGCTGCGGGCCTGCCCGTCGTCGGTGCAGCGGGTGCGCGTCACGACGGGACTGATGTGCTCGCTGCTCATCAGCGACGGGACCGTCTCGGTGCTGGACCTCACCCGGCACGACGAGGGCGGGCAGGGGTCGTTCGTGGCACGGCGGTCTGCGCCGGTCAGTGCCCTGACGGCGGCGTTCGAGTACGCCTACACGTTCGCCACCCCGGTCGTGCCCGGGACCGACGACGCCGAGGAGCTCGCCGGCCGGGACCGCCGGGTGCTGGAGCTGCTGGCGGCGGGCGCCTCTGACCAGGTCATCGCCCGGCACACCGCGATCTCGGTACGCACCGTGGAGCGGCGGGTGCGCACGCTGATGGACCGGCTGGGCGCCACGACCAGGTTCCAGGCCGGCGTGCAGGCCGCCCGGCGCGGCTGGCTGTGACCGCGGACCGGTAATGTGGTCCGACCCGCGCCCTGCCGTGAGGGGCGCGCGAGCCGGCCACAGAGGATGGTGTTGGTGAGCACAACCACGCAGGACCGTGCGGCCGCGGAGATCGCCCGCGAGCAGGCCCACGTCGACCGGGTCTACCAGGAGCTGACCAAGGCGGCCGCCCGGGCCGAGCTGGTCCATGCCGAGGGGATGGCCCGGGGGCGGACCGACCGCCCCGGCACCGGCGACCCCCGGGAGGAGGAGCTGTCCGGCCTCTTCGAGCGGGACGCGCTGGTGCACAGCGCCTCGCGGCGTCGCGCCTCGCTGCAGCACGAGCACGAAGGGCTGGTCTTCGGGCGCCTGGACCTGGACCACGGCGGCGACGGCTCGCCGGACCGGGAGGTCCGCTACGTCGGCCGGCTCGGGGTGCGCGACGACGACTACGAGCCGCTGGTGATCGACTGGCGCGCGCCCGCGGCCGCACCGTTCTACCAGGCCACTCCCGCCGAGCCGCGCGGCGTGCTGCGTCGCCGGGTGCTGCGCTGCCGCGGCGAGCAGGTCATCGGGGTGGAGGACGACCTGATGGTGCCCGAGGCGCCCGAGGACCTGGTGGTCGTCGGTGACGGCGCCCTGATGGCCGCGCTGACCCGCAGCCGCGGGCAGCAGATGCGCGACATCGTCGCCACCATCCAGCAGCACCAGGACCAGGCCATCCGCGCCCCCGCCCGCGGTGTCACCGAGATCACCGGTGGCCCGGGGACCGGGAAGACGGTGGTCGCGCTCCACCGCGCCGCCTACCTGCTCTACTCCGACCGGCGCCGCTACGAGGCCGGTGGCGTGCTCGTCGTCGGGCCCTCGGCCGCCTACACCTCCTACATCGAGCGGGTGCTGCCCTCGCTGGGGGAGGAGTCGGTCACGCTGCGCTCGCTCGGCGGGTTCGTCCCCGGGGTGAGCGGCAGCCGCTACGACGACCCGGCCGCCGCGGCCGTCAAGGGCTCGCTGCGGATGCGGCGGGTGCTGGACCGCGCGATGCGCCGGCCGGTGCCCGACGCCCCCGAGGAGCTGCGGGTCTTCGTGCAGGGCCACGCGATCCGGCTGGACGCGGCGGTGCTGGCGCGGGTGAGCGCCCGGGTGTGGCGCCACCACCAGCGCAACAGCGGCTACGACGCCGCCGTGCAGGCGCTCGCCGACGAGGCGTGGGCGCAGGTCGGCGCCGGTGCCCAGGAGGAGCGGGAGCAGTTCGTCGACGTCTTCGTGGACTCCCGCGACGTCGAGGCCTTCGCCCGCCGCTGGTGGCGCCCGCTGGACCCGCGCGAGGTGGTGTTGTGGCTGGCCGACGAGCAGGTGGCGGCCGAGGCCGCCCGCGGCGTGCTGACGGCCGAGGAGGTTCGCGTCCTCAGCGCCTCGCTGCAGCGGGCGCTGGAGTCGGGCACCTGGAGCGTCGCCGACGCCGCCCTGGTGGACGAGGTCGTCACGCGGACCGGGCCGGTGCAGGACCTGCCGCAGGAGGAACGCGGCTTCTACGAGGTCGAGGAGCTGGACGACGCCAGCCAGTACGGCGTGAGCGCGCTGCGGCTCGGTGGTGACCGCGGCGATCCCGACGGCGGCAGCGCCGTGGCGCAGCCGGTCGGCTCGCAGCGCCTCTCCCGCGACCCGCGGGAGCGGCTGCTGGCCGGCCGGGTCGGCGTGGCCCAGGAGTACGCCCACGTGCTGGTCGACGAGGCGCAGGACCTCTCGCCGATGCAGTGGCGGATGGTGGGCCGGCGTGGCCGGACCGCCTCCTGGACGGTCGTGGGCGACGCCGCGCAGAGCTCCTGGCCCGGCGCGGAGGAGGCGCACCGGGCGCGCGAGGAGGCGTTCGGCAGCGCGCCGCGGCGCACCTTCCACATGGACACGAACTACCGCAACGCCCGCGAGATCTTCGGCTACGCCGCCCGGCTCATCCGGGAGCACGTGCCGGACGCAGACATCCCCCGCGCGGTCCGCGAGACCGGCGTCGAGCCCGTCGAGCACACCGCCACCGACCTGTTGGCCACCACCCGGGAGGCGCTGGCGGCCGTGGCCGCCGAGGTCGAGGGTTCGCTGGCCGTCATCACCCCAGCCCGCCACCGCGCCACGCTGCAGGATCTGGCCGGGGCACACGAGGGGCGGGCGGTGCTGGTCGACCCGCTGTCCAGCAAGGGGCTGGAGTGGGACGCCACCGTCGTCGTGGACCCGGACGGGATCGTCGCCGAGTCCCCGGGCGGTCCCCGCGTGCTCTACGTGGCGTTGACCCGCGCGGCGCACCGGATGCACGTGCTCCGGGTGCCGTGAGGGGACGCGTGCCGGGCTGCGGACGACCCGCGTGGAGCGTCGGCGGGGACCATTAGGGTCGGGTGCGTGAGCACCGCGCTGTACCGCCGCTACCGGCCGGAGACGTTCGCCGACGTGATCGGCCAGGAGCACGTCACCGAGCCGCTGGTGCAGGCACTGCGCAGCGGCCGGGTGCACCACGCCTACCTGTTCAGTGGTCCCCGGGGCTGTGGCAAGACCACGAGTGCGCGCATCCTGGCCCGCTGCCTCAACTGCGAGCAGGGACCGACGCCCGAGCCGTGCGGGGTCTGTGAGTCGTGCGTGGCGCTGGCCCGCAGCGGGCCCGGCTCGGTCGACGTCATCGAGATCGACGCGGCCAGCCACGGCGGTGTCGACGACGCGCGCGACCTGCGTGAGCGGGCCGCGTTCGGCCCAGCGGTCGCGCGGTTCAAGGTCTACATCATCGACGAGGCCCACATGGTGACCAACCAGGGCTTCAACGCGCTGCTCAAGGTGGTGGAGGAGCCGCCGGAGCACGTGAAGTTCATCTTCGCCACGACCGAGCCGGAGAAGGTGCTGCCCACCATCCGCTCGCGCACCCACCACTACCCGTTCCACCTGGTGCCGCCGCAGCGGCTCACCGCCTACCTGGAGCAGGTGTGCCAGGACGAGGGCGTCGCCCTGGAGCCGGGCGTGCTCTCGTTCGTCACCCGCGCCGGCGGCGGCTCGGTCCGGGACTCGATGTCGGTCCTCGACCAGCTGATCGCCGGGGCCGGCGAGGAGGGGCTGACCTACGAGCGCACCGCGGCGCTGCTGGGCTTCACCGACCTCGAGCTGCTGGATGCCGTGGTGACCGCGGTCGCCGCCGGGGACGGGGCCAGCGTCTTCACCCAGGTCAACAAGGTGGTCGAGTCCGGCCATGACCCGCGCCGGTTCGTCGAGGACCTGCTCGAGCGCTACCGCGACCTCATCGTCGTCACCGCGGTCGGAGAGCGCACCGGTGGGCTGCTGCGGGGACTGCCCGACGACCAGGTGACCCGGCTGCGGCAACAGGCCGCCGGCTACACCCCTGCCGACCTCACCCGCTGCGCCGACGTGGTCAGCCGCGGCCTGGCCGAGATGACCGGTGTGGTCTCGGCCCGCACCCACCTGGAGCTGATCGGCGCCCGGCTGCTGCTGCCCGGTGCCGCGGGGGAGCAGGGCTACGCCACCCGGTTGGAGCGGCTCGAGCGACGGCTCGCCAGCGGCGCCCCGTCACCGCCGCAGCCGCAGCCGCAGCAGTCGCCGGAGCCGCGGTCGCCGGAGCCGCGGTCGCCGTCGTGCTCACCCTCGGCCTGCTGCTGCTCTACGTGCCGGGCATGCCCTCGGGGCTGCCGGTGCAGC
>NZ_WIQI01000039.1 GCF_009602535.1 Ornithinicoccus halotolerans
GAGACCGGGGTGCGCTCGACCAGCGCCCGGGAGGTGACCATCTCGCTCACGTAGAGGGAGGTGGCCCCGCCGGCGCCGCCGGCGGCCAGTCCCTCGGCGCCGTAGTGCCGGCACAGCCGCCGGAACGCCCGGTTGGTGATGCCGGCCATCGGCGCCAGCACCACCGGCGAGTCGATGGTGTGGTCGCCGATGCGTAGCGGCGGCAGCACCGGCGTCGGGGCGGGACCGGACGCGGCGCGGGGCAGGGTGGTGGCGCTCATGACGGGCCCGATTCTCCCAGACCCGGCCGGGTGCTCAGGTCGGCCGCCCGAGCAGCTCCTCGAACGGGGTGAAGCTGCCCTCGGCCTCGGCGGCCTCCGCCTCGGCCAGCGGGTCGGCGTGGCGCGCCCGCCCGCCTCCTCGCTGCGGCTCCGTCTGCTGCTGGTCGGTGCCGCTGACGCCGGGCGCTCCGGTGGCCGGGGCAGTCAGCTGCACCAGCTCCTCCGCGGCCCGGCGCACCCGGGCCTCCAGACCGCTCCCGCCGCCGGCGCCGAAGTCCGACGTCGCCGCGAACACGCCGGTGGGCACCACCATCGCGCCCAAATGGGTCAGCACCGGGCGCAGCGCGTGGTCGATGACCAGCGAGTGCCGCTCGGTGCCGGCGGTCGCGCCGGGGAGCACCGGGGTGCCGGCCAGCACCCCCGGCTCCAGCACGTCGAGGAAGGACTTGAACAGCCCGCTGACCGAGGCGCTGAAGACCGGGGTGACGGCGATGACGGCGTCGGCCTCGGCGACCGCGGCGTTGGCGCGCTCCAGCGCCGGCGACCGCATCCCGCCTCCGAGCATCGCCCGCATGACGTCGGTGCCCAGCTCGCGCACCTCCAGCACCGTGGTCTCCGGCTGCTCCCCCCGGGTCCGCAGCTGGTCCTCGACGGCAGCGGTGAGCCGGTCGGCGAGCATCCGGGTCGAGGACGGCGAGCTCAGGCCCGCGGTGAGGACGACCAGCCGGGTCATGCCCGCTCCGGGGCAGCACCGGCCTGCTGCCGGGCGCGCGGGCTGGTGCGGGCGTGCGGGTGGTCCTCGCCGGCAGCGACCAGGTCGGCGTGGCTCGGCGGGTCCGAGGGCACGTGGGCCGGCCGTCGCGCCTCGAACTCCGTGCGCAGCACCGGCACGACCTCCTCGCCGAGGATGTCCATCTGTTCCAGCACGGTCTTCAGCGGCAGGCCGGCGTGGTCGATGAGGAACAGCTGGCGCTGGTAGTCACCCACCGCGTCGGCGAAGGTGAGGGTGCGCTCGATGACCTGCTGCGGGCTGCCCACGGTCAGCGGGGTGTCGCGGCTGAACTCCTCCAGCGAGGGCCCGTGCCCGTAGACCGGTGCGACGTCGAAGTAGGGGCGGAACTCCCGGACCGCGTCCTGGCTGTTCTTGCGCATGAACACCTGCCCGCCCAGGCCGACGACGGCCTGGTCGGCCCGGCCGTGGCCGTAGTGCTCGAACCGGCGGCGGTAGAGGTTCACCATCCGCGAGGTGTGGTCCATGGTCCAGAAGATGTTGTTGTGGAAGAACCCGTCGCCGTAGTAGGCCGCCTGCTCGGCGATCTCCGGGCTGCGGATGGAGCCGTGCCAGACGAACGGGGGCACGCCGTCCAGCGGCCGCGGCGTGGCGGTGAAGCCCTGCAGCGGGGTGCGGAAGCGCCCCTCCCAGGTGACCACGTCCTCGCGCCACAGCCGGCGCAGCAGGTGGTAGTTCTCGACCGCCAGCGCGATGCCGTTGCGGATGTCCTGACCGAACCAGGGGTAGACCGGGCCGGTGTTGCCCCGACCCATCATCAGGTCCACCCGGCCGCCGGCCAGGTGCTGCAGCATCGAGTAGTCCTCGGCGATCTTCACCGGGTCGTTGGTGGTGATGAGCGTGGTGGAGGTGGAGAGGGTGAGCCGCTCGGTCTGGGCGGCGATGTACCCCAGCATCGTCGTCGGTGAGCTGGCCACGAACGGGGGGTTGTGGTGCTCCCCCGTGGCGAACACGTCGAGCCCGACCTCCTCGGCCTTGCGGGCGATCTGCACCATCGCCTGCACCCGCTCACCCTCGGTCGGGGTCCGACCGGTCGTCGGGTCGGGCGTGACGTCGCTGACGCTGAACACACCGAACTGCATGGCTCCACCTTCCCACGGGCCGCCCCGCGGTGCCGGTGGCGACCCCGAGGCTCGTTGCGGTTTCAACCAGCCAACGCGGTGGCGGCCGGCTGCATTCCGCAGCCCAGCACGGCAGCCGCCCCGCCCGCACGGACGGGGCGGCGGTGCGGCCGGGGGTCAGTCCCCGGCGATGAGGAACCGCCACTCGCCGGACTCGGTGATGCCGACCCGCCAGCCCATGTAGCTGCCGGCCTGCTGCATCTGGTCGAGCAGCGCGGGCTCGTGGAGCCCGGCCTCGCGCACGTCCTGCCAGTCCTCCTCGGAGGCGTCGGCATGGAAGGCCGCCGGCCACACGTAGTAGCGCTCCTCCCCGGCGTCGTCGACCGCCCACTCGGTGTCGGTCAGCAGCACCACCATGGACAGGTAGCGCGGGTCCTCCTGCGGGATCGCCAGCGCCTCCGCGGCCGGCGTGCTGCCGAAGGACAGCGAGGTGCCGTCCTGCTCCGCTCGCTCGATAAGGGCCTGCTCGTCGCACCGCATGGCGTCACGCACCAGGGCGGTGACGGTGTCGGCGACCTCCGCGGGCAGCCCCGTCGTGTCCATCGGTCCGGGGGTGTAGGCCCCGGTGGAGCACTCCGCGAGCGGCTCGCCCCAGTCCTGCGGCTGGTCCTGGCCCGGCTCCTCGTGGCCCTCACCCGCGTCCTGGGAGGGCTCGGGAGCGGGGGGCGCCGCGGTCTGCTCGTCCTGGCCCGGGTCCTCCTCCTGGTCCAGGTCCTCCTCGGTGGTCGGCGCGGGGACGGTGACGGTGGGGTTCGCCGGACCGGTGTCGGTGGCCTCGGGCAGCAGCCCGCCGCCGACGGCCAGCACCCCGGCGGCAACCGCCGCCACCAGTCCCATCCCGGTGGCGCCGCCCAGCAGCACCCGGCGGGTACGGCGGCGCCGGCCCGCCCGCCACAGCGAGCCGGGGTCGGTGCCCCCGGCGGCGCCCTCGCCCTGGCGAAGCCACGCGCGCAGGGCTTGCTCGAAGTCCTGGGAGCTCATCGGGCCTCCCCCTTTCCGGTGCTGAGTCCCTCCAGCTCGGGCACGATCCGGCGCAGCGTCTGCATCGCGGCGCTGGCCTGGCTCTTGACCGTGCCGGGGCTGATCCCGAGCAGCTCGGCGATGCCGTGCTCGGACATGTCCTCGTAGTAGCGCAGCACGATGACGGCCCGCTGTCGCTCGGGCAGCTGCGCGAGCGCCTGCCGGACGGCCGCGCCCGCCTCCCAGTCGGCGACCGGGTCCTGCCGCCCCTCGTGGCGGCGGTCCCCGGCCGGCGCCGGGTCCTCGGCCAGCCGCTCGCGGCGCTGCCGCCGCCACCGGGAGACCCAGTCCCGGTAGAGCGTGCGGCGCACGTACGCGTACTCCGCGCCCCGCGTCACCGCACCCCACCGGTCGGCGAGCTTGATGAGGGCCTCCTGCACCAGGTCCTGGGCCAGGTGCACGTCACCGGTCATCAGCGAGGCGCTGTGCACCAGCGCCGCACGGCGGGCGTGGACGAACGCCACGAACTGCGCCTCGTCGTCGGCTGCCGCACCCGGGGGCTGGGACCGGACCACCTGCTCACCTCGCTCTCGTCGCGCTCTGCCACTGTGACGCGCGGGACACCCCAGCAGGTTCGTCCCTACCGCGCTGCGGTTGTCACCCGCACCTACCGGGTGGCCACCGCCGCTACCCGGGGGCGAGCCCGTGCCGGGCCGCCCGCAGCACCGCGGCGGTCAGCGCATCCAGCAGCGGGGAGTCCAGCGCCCAGTGCTGCCAGTAGCTGGTCACGTCCTGGTACCGGTCGGCGAGCGGCACCAGCCGGCCGCTGGCCAGGTCCGCGCGGATCCAGGCCTCGGGCAGCATCCCCCACCCGATCCCCAGCCGCACCGCCTCGTCGAACTCGTGGCTGGAGGGGATGTAGGAGGTCGGCGGCGCCAGCCGTTGCCGGGTGAGCCGGCGCAGCATCTCCTCCTGCTGGGTGTCCTTGCGGTCGTAGCTGATCATCGGCGCCCGCGCCAGCTCCGCCGGCCGCGGCCCCTCCGGCAGCCACCGGGCGAGGAACGCCGGGGTGGCGACCGGCAGGTAGCGCAGCACCCCGAGCCGGACCACCCGGCAGCCCTGCACCGGGCGCGGGTCGGAGGTGACCGCGGCCATCACCTGTCCCTGCCGGAGCAGCTCGGTGCTGTGGCCCTCGTCCTCCCGGAGCAGCTCGAAGGTGACCCGGTGGCTGCGCTGCACCTCTGCCAGGGCGGGCAGCAGCCACGCGGCCAGGGTGTCGGCGTTGACCACGACCGGGATCTCGGCGTGCGGAAGGTCCGCGTCGGCCAGCCGGGCCCGGGCCTCCCCAGGCCCCTCCCCCGCCGCGGCGCCGCCCTGCCCGGTGAGCGCGGCCAGCGCCTCCTGCTCCAGCAGATCGGTCTGCCGGGCCAGCCGGAGCAGCACCTGCCCGGCCGGCGTGGCCTCGACCGGCTTGGTCCGCAGCACCAGCACCCGCCCCACCTGGCGCTCCAGCCCCCGGACCCGCTGGCTGACCGCCGAGGGCGTCACCCGCAGCGCCTGAGCGGCCCCGTCGAAGGTCCCCGCCCGGATGACCGCCGCCAGCGTCCGGAGCGCGACCGGGTCGAGGTCCACGGATCTCGTCATGAAGCAATGCTAATGATCCTGAAGAATCTTTCGCTTCACTGTTGCGGCGTGGCTGTCTACCGTAGTGCCGTGCAGCAGCTGACTCTGATGGTCGCCGGGATCCTCACCGGCTGGGCGCTGATCGCGGCGATCGGTGCCCAGAACGCCTACGTCCTGCGGCAGGGGCTGCGCCGGGAGCACGTGCTGCCGGTGATCGCCGTCTGCATCGTCAGCGACGTGGTCCTCATCGGGGCCGCGGTCGGCGGTGTGGGGCTGGCGCTGCAGCGCTGGCCGGGCCTGCTCCCGGTGGCGACCTGGGCCGGGGGGCTGTTCGTGATCGGGTACGGCATCACCGCCGCCTGGCGGGCCTGGCGGGGCGGCGCCGGCCTGCGCGCCGCCGGGGGTGAGAGCGGATCCGCCCGGCGGGCGGTGCTCACGGTGGCGGCGCTGACCTGGCTCAACCCCCACCTGTACGTCGACATCATGATGCTGGGCACGGTGGCCAACGGGCACGGCCCCGAGGGGCGCTGGTGGTTCTACGCCGGGCTGGTGGCCGCCAGCACCAGCTGGTTCGTCGGTCTCGGCTACGGCGCCGGCCGGCTGGGCCGGCTCTTCCGGCGCCCGTCGGCCTGGCGTGCCCTGGACGCCGGGATCGCCGCCTCCATGATGGGGCTGGGCACCGCGCTGCTGCTGCACGCGTGAGGGCCCGCGCGCGGCCGCTCTCTCCTCAGCAGCCGACGAGGCGCTCGGCCAGGTAGGCCTCCACCTTGTCCAGCGCGATGCGCTCCTGGGCCATCGAGTCCCGCTCCCGCACCGTCACCGCGTGGTCCTCGAGGGTGTCGAAGTCGACGGTGACGCAGTAGGGGGTGCCGACCTCGTCCTGGCGGCGGTAGCGGCGCCCGATCGCCCCGGCGTCGTCGAAGTCGACCATCCAGTGCCGGCGCAGCGCGGCGGCCAGGTCACGGGCCTTGGGGGTGAGGTCGGCGTTGCGCGACAGCGGCAGCACGGCGACCTTGGTGGGCGCCAGCCGCGGGTCGAGCCGGAGCACGGTGCGCTTGTCCACGCCGCCCTTGGTGTTGGGTGCCTCGTCCTCGGTGTAGGCGTCCACGAGGAAGGTCATCAGCGAGCGTGACAGCCCGGCCGCCGGCTCGATGACGTAGGGGACGTACCGCTCCCCCGTGGCCTGGTCGAAGTAGGACAGGTCCTGCCCGGAGTGGCGGCCGTGGGTGCTCAGGTCGAAGTCGGTGCGGTTGGCGATGCCCTCCAGCTCGCCCCACTCGGTGCCGGCGAAGCCGAACCGGTACTCGATGTCGACGGTGCGGTCGGAGTAGTGCGAGAGCTTGTCGGCCGGGTGCTCGTAGTGGCGCAGGTTGCCGGGGTCGATGCCCAGGTCGGTGTACCAGCGGGTGCGCTCGTCGATCCAGTACTGGTGCCACTCGGCCGCCGTCGCCGGCTCGACGAAGAACTCCATCTCCATCTGCTCGAACTCGCGGGTGCGGAAGATGAAGTTGCCCGGGGTGATCTCGTTGCGGAAGCTCTTGCCGGTCTGGGCGATGCCGAACGGTGGCTTCTTGCGCGAGGCGGTCATCACGTTGGCGAAGTTGACGAAGATCCCCTGGGCGGTCTCCGGCCGCAGGTAGTGCAGGCCGGACTCGTCCTCGACCGGGCCCAGGTAGGTCTTGAGCATCATGTTGAACTCGCGCGGCTCGGTCCAGGCGCCCTTGGTGCCGCAGTTGGGGCAGTTGATCTCCGTCAGCGGCACCGCGTCGGGGTCGACCTGCCTGCCCTTGCGGCCCTGCTTCTCGGCGTAGTCCTCCTGCAGGTGGTCGGCGCGGAACCGCTTGTGGCAGGACTGGCACTCGGTGAGCGGGTCGGAGAACTCGCCGACGTGCCCGGAGGCGACCCAGGTCTGCCGCGGCAGGATCACCGAGGAGTCCAGTCCCACGATGTCGTCACGGGTCTGCACCATGGCCCGCCACCACTGCTTCTTGATGTTGTCCTTCAGCGCCACCCCGAGCGGTCCGTAGTCCCAGGCCGAGCGGGTCCCCCCGTAGATTTCCCCGCAGGGGAAGACGAACCCGCGACGCTTGCAGAGCGAGACGACCGTGTCGACGGTGGAGGTGGCTGCCATGGCGGCCAGTGTAGGTGGCCGCGGCGGCCGACAGCGCGCCGGGGACGGTGGCCAGCCGCTCGCCGACCAGGATCACCGAGTCCTCACCGAGCGCGTCACCGGCGGCGGCCAGCGGCTCGGTTCCGGCGGTGGGCTCGGTCGGGCCCGCTGCGCCCTCGCTGCGGCCGTAGCGCTGCACCAGCGCCCGCAGCACCTCCGCCTCGGTGCCGGGAGCAGCCGGCAGCAGCGTGCCGCCGGCCTTGGCCAGGCCGCGGCTGGCGAACGGGGCCACGGCGTAGACGGCGGTCTTGTTCTTCCGGTTCGCCTTGCGCAGCCGGAGGAACACGATCGGGCTCTCCTCCTCCGGCTCCAGGCCCACCAGCAGCACCGAGGCGGCTCGCTCCAGCCGCTCGTAGGTGACGTCGGTGCGGCCGGCGACGCAGGCGGCGAGGAAGTCGGCCTCCTCGGCCGAGTGCGGCCGGGCGCGGAAGTCGATGTCGTTGCTGCCCAGCGCGGTGCGGGCCAGCTTGCTGTAGGCGTAGGCGTCCTCGACGCTGACGCGCCCACCGACGAGCACGCCGGCGCCGCCGTCGGTGCGGGCGGCCGCCAGCCCGGCCGCGGCCGCGCCGATCGCCTCGCCCCAGGGGGCGACCCGGTACTGGCCGTCCTCGCCGCGGACGACCGGGTCACGCAGCCGGTCCGGCTGGGTCGCGTACGTGAAGGCCCAGCGGCCCTTGTCGCAGTTCCACTCCTCGTTGACCGCCGGGTCCTCCAGCGCCATCCGACGCAGCACCACGCCCCGCCGGCTGTCGGTCCGGATGGCGCAGCCGGAGGCGCAGTGCTCGCAGACGCTCTCGGTGGAGACCAGGTCGAAGGGGCGGGACCGGAACCGGTAGGCGGCGCCGGTCAGCGCCCCGACCGGGCAGATCTGGACGGTGTTGCCGGAGAAGTAGGACTCGAAGGGCTCCTCCTCGTAGATGCCGACCTGCTGCAGCGCGCCCCGCTCGATGAGCGCGATGAACGGGTCACCGGCGATCTGGTCCGAGAACCGGGTGCACCGCGCGCACAGCACGCAGCGCTCCCGGTCCAGCAGCACCTGGGAGGAGATGTTGATCGGCTTCGGGAAGGTGCGCTTGACGTCCTCGAACCGGGAGGTCGGCCGGCCGTTGGACAGCGCCTGGTTCTGCAGCGGGCACTCGCCACCCTTGTCGCAGACCGGGCAGTCCAGCGGGTGGTTGATGAGCAGGAACTCCATCTGCCCCTGCTGTGCCTTGTCGGCGACCGGCGAGCTGTGCTGGGTCTTGACCTCCATGCCCTCGGTCACGGTCATGGTGCAGGAGGCCTGCGGCTTCGGCATCGGCCGCACGTTGCCCTCGCGGTCGGGCATGGCGACCTCCACCATGCACTGCCGGCAGGCACCCACCGGGTCCAGCAGCGGGTGGTCGCAGAACCGGGGGATCTGCACCCCGATCCGCTCGGCGGCGCGGATCACCAGGGTGCCCTCCGGCACGCTCACCGGCACGCCGTCGATGGTGGCGTTGACGTGCTTGACGTCCGGCTCGGCGGGGACCTGGGCGTCGCCCCCCTCGGAGACGGCGTTGCCCCCGGCAGCGGGAGAGGTGTTGACGGTCATGCGGGGAGGGTCTCCTTCGCGAACAGCGTCGAGCGCTCCGGCGGGAACAGCTCAGCGGCCGGGGTGTGCATCCCGGCCTCGAACTCTTCCCGGAAGTACTTCACCGCGGAGGTGATCGGACTGGTGGCACCGTCGCCCAGGGCGCAGAACGACCGGCCCAGGATGTTGTCGCAGATGTCGACGAGCTTGTCGATGTCGTCCTGGCTGCCACGGCCGTGCTCGATCCGGTCCAGGATCTGCTTGAGCCAGAACGTCCCCTCGCGGCAGGGCGTGCACTTGCCGCAGGACTCGTGGGCGTAGAAGTCGGTCCAGCGCGCCACCGCCCGCACCACCGAGGTGGTCTCGTCGAAGATCATCAGCGCGCGGGTGCCCAGCATCGAGCCAGCGCTGGCCACGGACTCGAAGTCGAGCGGGACGTCCAGGTGCTCGTCGGTGAAGATGGGGGTGGACGAGCCGCCCGGGGTCCAGAACTTCAGCTTGCGCCCGTTCCGCATGCCGCCGGCCATGTCCAGCAGCTCGCGCAGCGTGATGCCCAGCGGCGCCTCGTACTGGCCCGGCCGGGTGACGTGCCCGGAGAGGCTGAACAGGCCGAAGCCCTGCGACTTCTCGGTGCCCATCCCGGTGAACCAGTCCACACCGTGCAGCACGATCGGCGGGACGCTGGCGATGGTCTCCACGTTGTTGAGCACCGTCGGCCGCGCGTAGAGGCCGGCGACGGCCGGGAACGGCGGCTTCAGCCGGGGCTGGCCGCGGCGCCCCTCCAGCGAGTCCAGCAGCGCGGTCTCCTCGCCGCAGATGTAGGCGCCGGCGCCGGCGTGGACGGTGATGTCCAGGTTGAACCCGCTGCCCAGGATGTCCTGGCCCAGGTAGCCCGCGGCGTAGGCCTCCTGCACCGCGCGCATCAGCCGCCGGTAGACGTGCACGACCTCACCGCGGACGTAGATGAAGGCGTGGTTGCTGCCGATGGCGTAGGCGGTGATGATCATGCCCTCGATGAGGAAGTGGGGGGCGGCCATCATCAGCGGGATGTCCTTGCAGGTGCCCGGCTCGGACTCGTCGGCGTTGACCACCAGGTAGCGGGGCCCGCCGTCGGGCGGGGGCAGGAAGCCCATCTTCATGCCCGCCGGGAAGCCGGCGCCGCCGCGGCCGCGCAGCCCGGAGTCCTTGGTGCCCTGCACCAGCTCCTCCGGCGGCGTCCGCAGCGCCTTGCGCAGCGCCTGGTACCCCTCGTTGTCCTCGTAGGTGCCCAGGGTCCAGGACTGCGGGTGGTCCCAGAACTTGGTCAGGATCGGGGTCAGCTGGGTGCTCACTCCTGCCCCTCCTTCCCGCCGTCGGCGTCGGTGCCTGCGATGGTGTCCCGGCCGCTCGTCCCGGTCTCGGGCTCGCCGCCACCGGACTCCGGCCGCTCGCCGGGGGCGTTGGCGGGGGTGTCGGCCGAGCTCTGCTGCTCGCCGGCCTCGGGCTCGACGTCGGACCGGGTGTCGTCCGGCTCGTCGTCGGCGGCCTCCTGCGGGGAGGGGGCGCGCCAGCCCTGCTCCTGGGCGATGCGCAGTCCCTCCAGCGACGGCCCGCCGGCACCGGGTCCCTCGTCCGCGAGGCCGTCGTCGAACCCGGCCAGGACGCGCGAGATGTGCCGGAAGTCGCACACCCGGCTCGGGCCCCGGGAGGGGGTCACCGTCTCGCCGCGGCGGAGCCGGTCGACCAGCTCCTTGGTGGTCTCGGGGGTCTGGTTGTCGAAGAACTCCCAGTTGACCATCACGACCGGTGCGTAGTCGCAGGCGGCGTTGCACTCGACCCGCTCCAGGGTGACCTTGCCGTCGGGGGTGGTCTCGTCGTGGCCGACGCCGAGGTGGTCGCTGACCTCCTCGTAGATCTGGTCGCCGCCCATGATCGCGCACAGTGTGTTGGTGCAGACGCCGACCGTGTAGTCGCCGTTGGGGTGGCGCTTGTACTGGGTGTAGAAGGTGGCCACCCCCGACACCTCCGCGGCGCTGAGGTCCAGCTGCTCGGCGCAGAACCGCACGCCCCGGCCGGTGACGTAGCCGTCCACGCTCTGCACCAGGTGCAGCAGCGGCAGCAGCGCCGAGCGCGGCTGCGGGTAGCGGCTGATCACCTCGGCGGCGTCCCGCCGCAGCTGCTCCAGCACCTGCGGCGAGTAGTCCTGCTCGCTGGCGTGCAGCGGCTCCTTGTGGTGGATCGGGTCGTGGGGCAGGTTGCCCTGCCGGGCCTCGACGTGGGCCTCGCTCACCGGTCCACACCTCCCATCACGGGGTCGATGGAGGCGACCGCGACGATGACGTCGGCGACCAGGCCGCCCTCGCTCATCACCGACATCGCCTGCAGGTTGTTGAAGGAGGGGTCCCGGACGTGCACCCGGTAGGGGCGGGTGCCGCCGTCGGAGACGACGTGGCACCCCAGCTCGCCCTTCGGCGACTCGATCGCCGCGTAGGCCTGCCCCGGTGGGACCCGGAAGCCCTCGGTCACCAGCTTGAAGTGGTGGATGAGGGCCTCCATGGACTCGCCCATGATCCGGCGGATGTGCTCCAGGGAGTTGCCCTGGCCGTCGGGGCCGACGTTCATCTGCGCCGGCCAGGCGATCTTCTTGTCGGCGACCATGACCGGCTCCCCCGCCGAGTCGCGCAGCCGGGCGATCGCCTGCTCGGCGATCCGCAGCGACTCCCACATCTCGTCGATGCGGATGCACAGCCGGCCGTAGGCGTCGGTGCTGTCGCGGGTGACCACGTCGAAGTCGTAGGTCTCGTAGCCGCAGTAGGGGTCGGCCTTACGCAGGTCGTGTGGCAGCCCGGTCGAGCGCAGGATGGGGCCGGTGATGCCGAGGGCCATGCACCCGGCCAGGTCCAGGTGCCCCACGTCCTGGGTGCGGCCGATCAGCAGCGGGTTCTTCAGCAGCAGCTTCTCCAGCTCGGAGATCCCCCGCTTGAGCAGGCCCAGCTCGGCCTCCAGGGCGTCCAGCGCCTCCGCGGGCACGTCCTGGTTGACCCCGCCGGGCCGGACGTAGGCGTGGTTCATCCGCAGCCCGGTGACGGCCTCGAAGAACCGCAGGATCCGCTCCCGCTCCCGGAAGCAGATGGTCATTACGGTGGTCGCGCCGAGCTCCATCCCGCCGGTGCCCAGCGCGATGAGGTGGGAGCCGACCCGGTTCAGCTCCATCATCAGCACCCGGATGTCGTTGGCGCGGGTGGTGACCTGGTCGGTGATGCCGAGCAGCTTCTCGACGCCGAGGCAGTAGGCCGTCTCGTTGAAGATCGGCATCAGGTAGTCCATCCGGGTGCAGAACGTGGTGCCCTGCACCCAGGTGCGGTACTCCATGTTCTTCTCGATGCCGGTGTGGAGGTAGCCGATGCCGGCGCGCGCCTCGCGGACCAGCTCCCCGTCCAGCTCCAGGATCAGTCGCAGCACGCCGTGGGTGGAGGGGTGCTGCGGTCCCATGTTGACCACGATGCGTTCCTCGCCGAGCGCGGCCGCGTCGGCCACGACCTGGTCCCAGTCGCCGCCGGCGGCGGTGAAGACGGCACCCTCGACGGCGTCGCCCTCGCCGTAGAGGTCGTGATCGGTGCGGGTCGACATCAGTTGTAGCTCCTGCGCTCGTCGGGCGCCGGGATGGTCGCGCCCTTGTACTCCACGGGGATCCCGCCCAGCGGGTAGTCCTTGCGCTGCGGGTGGCCGGGCCAGTCGTCCGGCATCAGGATGCGGGTGAGTGCGGGGTGGTCGTCGAAGATGATCCCGAACATGTCCCAGGTCTCCCGCTCGTGCCAGTCGTTGCCCGGGTAGGTGCCCACGATCGAGGGGATGTGCGGGTCCTCCTCCGGACAGGTCACCTCGATGCGCACCCGGCGGGGGCTGTGCGTGATCGACTGGAAGTGGTAGACGGCGTGCAGCTCGGCGCCGGCGTGGTCGGGGAAGTGCACGCCCGAGACGCCGGTGCACATCTCGAACCGCAGCGCCGCGTCGTCGCGCAGCGCGCGCGCGACCGTCGGCAGGTGCTCCCGGCGCACGTGGAGGGTCAGCTCGCCGCGGTCCACGACGACACTGGCGACGGCCGCCTCGAAGACCTCTCCGGTCGCCTCCGCCAGCGCGTCCACGACCGCGTCGAAGTAGCCGCCGTAGGGGCGGGGGGACGTGCCGGGGAACAGGATCGGCTGGCGCAGCCCGCCGTAGCCGGAGGTGTCGTTGCCGGAGGAGGTGCCGAACATGCCGCGGCGCTCCCCCACCCGGCGGGGCTCGGTGTCGAACCGGGCGGCACCGGTGTCCGGGAGCGCGGCCTCAGCGCTCACCGAGGCCGCCCCGGTCTCCTGCGCGTGGGTGGTGTCCACCTTCTGCTCGTCGGTGCGCGCGGGCTGGTGCTCCTGGTCCCGAGTGTCCTTCTCGTCGGCCATCAGGCGAGCAGTCCCTTCATCTGGTGCGTCGGGGTCGCCTCCAGCGCGGCCGCCTCGGCGGCGCGGGCGGCCTCGACCCGGTCGACCCCGAACTTGGAGTTGCGGATCGACTCGTGCAGCGACAGCACGGAGTTGATGAGCATCTCCGGCCGCGGCGGACAGCCCGGCAGGTAGATGTCCACGGGGACGATGTGGTCCACGCCCTGCACGATGGCGTAGTTGTTGAACATGCCGCCGGAGCTGGCGCACACCCCCATCGAGAGCACCCACTTGGGGTTGGCCATCTGGTCGTAGACCTGGCGCACGACCGGGGCCATCTTCTGGCTCACCCGGCCGGCGACGATCATCAGGTCCGCCTGCCGGGGGGTGGCGGCGAACCGCTCCATCCCGAACCGGGCGATGTCGTAGTCGGGCGTGCCCACCGCCATCATCTCGATGGCGCAGCAGGCCAGCCCGAACGTGGCCGGCCACATCGACCGGGCCTGCATCTCCCCGACCAAGGTCTCCACCGAGGTCAGCGCGATGCCCCCCGGGATCTTGTCCTCAAGTCCCATGACTCACACCCAGCCTTCCGTGTTCCAGCCTGCTGTGGCCCAGCCGCGACCGCTCAGTCCCACTCCAGGCCTCCCCGGCTCCACTCGTAGACGAACGGGACAGACACCACCACGAGGAAGAGGATCATCGCCACGACGGAGAACAGCCCGACCTGGTCGAACGCGACCGCGAACGGGTAGAGGAAGAGCACCTCGACGTCGAAGACGATGAACAGCATCGCGGTCAGGTAGTACTTGACCGGGATCTTGCCGCCGCCGTGGGCCTGCGGGGTGGGCTGGATGCCGCACTCGTAGGGCTCGGCCTTGGCCCGGTTGTAGGTGCGCCGACCGACGAGGACCCCGCCCAGTAGCGACACGGCGGCGAAGCCGATGCCGAGGGCGAAGAACATCAGCACGGGCAGGTACGGGTGGTACTCGGTCATCGCCCTCGCTCCTTTCGGTGCAGTCCCGGGCGCGCGAGCGGAGCGAGCCCACACGTGCCGGGCACGGCTCGGCGCAGTGCAATCCTAAGGGTGGTGGGGCTGCTCATGCCGCCGGGGTCATCCTGGAGAGGGCGGTGATGACCCGGTCGTCGAGCCGCCCGCCGTGCGGCTCGGCGAGGTTGGCCATGGTCTTGAGCAGCATCTTCATCAGGGTGGTGCGGGGCAGGCCGTACCGGGTCGCCAGCCGCATCACCTCGGGGTGGCCGATGAGGCGGGCGAAGTGGCGGCCGAGGGTGTAGTAGCCGCCGAGCGCGTCCTTCATCACCCGCGGGTAGGAGGCCAGCACCCGCTCCCGCTCGGCGGGCGTGCGCCGGGCCAGCGCCGAGGCGATGACCTCGGCGCCGAGCCGGCCGGACTCCATCGCGTAGGCGATGCCCTCGCCGTTGAACGGGTTCACCATGCCGCCGGCGTCGCCGACCAGCACCAGGCCGCGGTCGTAGTGCGGCTGCCGGTTGAACCCCATCGGCAGCGCGGCGCCACGGATCGGGCCCACCTGGGTGTCGTCGCCGTAGGTCCACTCCTCCGGCATGGTCGCCACCCAGCGGCGCATCACGTCCTTGTAGTCGACCTTGCCGAACGCGGCCGAGGTGTTGAGGATCCCCAGCCCGACGTTGGAGGTGCCGTCGCCGACGCCGAACACCCACCCGTAGCCGGGCAGCAGCACCCGCTGGCCGGTCTCGGGCGACTCGCTCCACAGCTCCAGCCAGGACTCCAGGTAGTCGTCGTCGTGGCGGGGGGAGGTGTAGTAGGTGCGGACCGCCACCCCCATCGGGCGGTCGTCACGCTTGGGCCGCTCCATCGCCAGCGACAGCCGGGAGGAGTTGCCGTCGGCGGCCACCACGACGGGCGCGCCGAAGGTGCGCACCTCCCCGGTCGGCCGGTCGTCCTGGCCCACCAGCTTGGCGCGCACCCCGACGATGTGGCCGCGGTCGTCCAGGACCGGGCCGGCGACGTTGGTGCGCTGGTGCAGCCGGGCGCCCCGGGCGGCGGCGTGCCGGGCCAGGATGTCGTCGAAGTCCTGCCGGGTGCGGACCAGGCCGTACGGCGGGAAGGCGGCGGTGTCGGGCCAGTCCAGCTGCAGCCGCATCCCACCACCGATGATCCGCAGCCCGTGGTTGCGGATCCAGCCGTCCTCGGCCGGCGTCGGGACACCGAGCGAGATCAGCTCCTTGACCGCCCGCGGGGTGAGCCCGTCGCCGCAGACCTTCTCGCGCGGGAACGCGGTCTTCTCCAGCAGCAGCACGTCCAGGCCGTGCCCCGCCAGGTAGGCCGCGGTGGTCGAGCCCCCCGGACCGGCGCCCACCACGATGACGTCAGCGGTCTCGTCGAACCGCGGCCGCGGTTGGTCGCGGCCGGGCGCGGGGCGCTCCGCCTCCGTCGCGGCTGCGTGCTGGGTCACGGTCCCTCGCTTGTGAAGACTTTCACGAACTCAACCGGGCCAGTCTAGGAGCCGCCCCCGGCCACAGTCACTGAGGTAGTCCTAACCAGGCGGCGGGCCCGGGTGGCAGGCGGGTGTCCGGCGGCGTTGGGCAGGTTGCGGGGTGTCCGGCCGGCGTCAGGCGGCAGGGACCGCGACCGCGTGGTGCAGCGCCACCACCCCTCCGGTGAGGTTGCGCCAGCGCACCTGGCCCCACCCGGCGGCACGGACCGTGCGGGCCAGCTGCTCCTGGTCCGGCCAGGCCTGGATCGACTCGGCGAGGTAGAGGTAGGACTCCGGGTTGCTGCTCACCCGCCGTGCCACCGCCGGCAGCGCCCGCATGAGGTACTCGCGGTAGAGGGTCCGGAACGGTCCCCACGTCGGGGTGCTGAACTCGCAGAGCACCAGCCGCCCTCCGGGCCGGGTGACCCGGTGGAACTCCGCGAGCGCCGCCGCCGGGTCGGCCACGTTACGCAGCCCGAACGACATCGTCACCGCGTCGAAGCTGCCGTCGGCGAACGGCAGCGCGAGCGCGTCGGCGGCGGTGAAGGCCAGCCCCGGGCGCCGCCGCCGCCCCTCCCGCAGCATGCCGAGCGAGAAGTCGGCCGGGACCACGGTGGCTCCGGCCGCGGCGAACGGCTCGCTGCTGGTCCCGGTGCCGGCCGCGATGTCGAGCACCCGCTCCCCCGGCCGCGGCGCGACCGCGTCGGTGACCGCGCGCCGCCACCGGCGGTCCAGCCCGGCCGAGAGCACGTCGTTGGTGACGTCGTAGCGGCGGGCCACGTCGTCGAACATCGCGGCGACCTGGCGCGGCTGCTTGTCGAGGCTGGCCCGGATCATGGCCCCATCCTCGCACCGGCTGCCGGGGCGGGCGGAGGAGCGGCCTACAGTGGCCCCTCGTGACCGTGACCGCTCCGCGCCTGCTCGCGCGCACCGTCGAGGTCGAGCCCGGAGACGACCGTCCCGACCGGGCTGACCTGCTCGGCTGGCTGCCGCAGGGCGTCGATCCGCGGTCGGTCCTGTGCTGGCTGCGCGAGGGCGAGGGCCTGCTCGGCTGGGGCCGCGCCGCCGTCTGCCCGGCCCGCGGCCCCGCCCGGTTCGCCGAGGCCGAGCGGTGGTGGCAGGCGGTGGTGGCCCGCGCCGACGTGCGCGACGAGGTGCGGCTGCCGGGGACCGGGCTGGTCGGCTTCGGCTCGTTCGCGTTCGCCGCCGACTCCAGGGACGGTGGCGGGCTGGTCGTGCCTGAGGTCCTGGTGGGCCGGCGAGGTGGCCGGACCTGGGTCACCACCGTCGCCGAGGGCCGGGAGCCAGCCGCACCACCGCCCGCCCCCGCACCCGGCGGGGGCGGCACCGAGGACGGGCCACCGGGCACGGCCGTCAGCGTGGCGGACGGCGCGGTCGCCGCGTCCGGCTGGCCCCGCGTGGTCGCCGCCGCGATCCGCCGCATCGAGGCCGGGGAGGTCGGCAAGGTCGTGCTGGCCCGCGACGTGCTGGCCACCTCCCGGACGCCGCTGCGGGTGGACCGGCTGCTGCGGCGGCTGGCGGGCCGCTACCGGGCCACCTGGACGTTCGCCGTGGACGGGCTGGTGGGCGCCACCCCGGAGATGCTGGTCCGGTTGCAGCACGGGCAGGTCCGGTCCCGGGTGCTGGCCGGCACCGTCCGGCGCGACCACGACCCGGCGCCGTCGGTCACCGAGACCCACCCGGACCTGGAGAACCCGCACCGGCAGGACCCGCGGCTGCACCTGGTCTCCAGCGACAAGGACCTCGGCGAGCACGCGTACGCCGTGCGCTCGGTCGCCGAGGCGCTGCAGCCGCACTGCACCACGCTGGACGTACCGGCCGAGCCGTTCGTGCTGGAGCTGCCGGACGTGTACCACCTGGCCAGCGACCTGACCGGGGAGCTGCGCGACGGGGCCACCTCGCTCGTCCTCGCGGCGGCGCTGCACCCCTCGGCGGCGGTGTGCGGCACCCCGTCCGAGGCGGCGGGCCGGGTGATCACCGAGCTGGAGGGCATGGACCGGGGGCGCTACGCCGGGCCCGTCGGCTGGGTGGACGCCGCGGGCGACGGTGACTGGGGCATCGCGCTGCGGTGCGGCCAGCTGCTGGCTGACCGGCACCGGATGCGGCTGTTCGCCGGCGGCGGGATCGTCGCCGCGTCCGACCCCGACGCCGAGCTGACCGAGACCACGATGAAGCTGGCCGCGATGCGGCACGCCCTCGGGGTGGCCGGCCCCGCGGCGTCGTGACCGGACCACCCGGGCCGGCAGCCGGCCCCGGCGCCGGAGAGCTGCGGCTGCGACGACCCACTCTCGCCGACGAGTCGGCCTGCCGGGCCGCCCACGCCGAGCTGGCCGCCGACGGGTTCGACTTCCTGTTCTCCCCCGAGCTGCCCTGGCCGGCCCAGCTGGCCGAGCTCGCCCGGGAGGCCGCCGGGACCGACCTGCCGCGCGGCCGGGTGCCGGCGGACTACCTGCTCGCCGACGTGTCCGGCGAGGTGGTGGGCCGGGTCTCGGTCCGGCACGCCCTGACGCCGGCGCTGCTGGAGCTTGGGGGCCACGTCGGCTACGCGGTGCGGCCGGCCTGGCGGCGGCGCGGCTACGGGCGGGCGATCCTCGCGCTGGCACTGCGGCGGTGTGCCGCGCTGGGGCTGGCGGAGGTGCTGGTCACCTGCGATGAGGACAACCTGGCCTCGGCGCGGGTGATCGAGGCCTGCGGTGGAGTGCTGGAGGACGTCCGCCCGCAGCCGGGCGGCGCGCCCGGCAAGCGGCGCTACTGGGTCTCCAGCTGAGCCGGCCGGGGGGCGGCCACCGCCGGCCCCGGCCGCAGGGACCGGCTCAGCAGCGCCATGAGCACCAGGAAGGCGACGACCGTCCACAGCGCCCTGGCCAGCCCGAACTGCTCGGCGAGCAGGCCGATGAGCGGGGCGCCGAACAGGAACGCCCCGTAGGCGATCGTGGCCACGGTGCCGATGGCCCGGCTGCCGCGGCCGGGCACCTCGGCGGCCGCGGACATGCAGGCCGGGAAGGTCGCGGCGATGCCCAGCCCCCACAGCAGCCCGCCGGCGAGGGCCAGCGGCACGGGCAGCTCCGGAGCCACGGTGAGCAGCAGGATCCCGGCCACCGTCAGCAGCGCCCCGGCGCGCACCACCGCGATCCGGCCCCACCGTTCGATGGCCCGGCCGCCGGCCAGCCGGCCCAGGAACATGGTTAGCCCGAACGCGGTGAACGTCGCCGCCCCGACCGCCTCCGGCGCCCGGTGCACGTCCACCAGCAGCAGCGCCAGCCAGTCACCGGCGGCGCCCTCCGCCAGCGCAGCCCCGAGGGCCACCAGGCCGATGACCAGCTCGACGGGCGTGACGCCGCGGCCCGGTCCCCGACCGGTCCCGGGGCCCTCCGCGCCCGGCGCCGCGGCCTGGGCGGGTGGGTCCGGCTCGCCCTCGGGCGGCGGCGTCACGCCCAGGAACGGGCGGACGCCGAGCTGCCCGGCCACCAGCGCCAGCAGCGCCAGCACCGGGATCTGCCCGGTGCCGACGCCGACCCAGGCGGCGACGCCGGCCAGCGCGGCGCCCAGGACCGTGCCGGCGGAGAAGGCGGCGTGGAAGTACGGCATCCAGGTGCGCCCGCGGCGCCGCTCGACCTCGGCGGCCTCGATGTTCATCGCGACGTCCCAGATGCCGACCGCCGCGCCGGCCAGCAGCAGCTGCAGGCCGAGTGCCCACACGGTGGGCGCCAGGCCGACCGAGCCCCAGCCCAGGCAGCCCAGGGCCAGCGCCACGGTGACCACCCGGCGGGTCCCCCACCGGTCCACGAGGCGGGCGGTGAACGGCATCGCCAGCACCGCCCCGAGCCCGCCGCCCACGAGTGCCAGGCCGAGCTCGGCCTGGCTGGCGCCCACCTGGTCGCGCACGGCCGGCACCCGCGCCAGCGTCTGCCCCATGACGAAGCCGCTCACGGCGAACACCACCAGGACGGCGCGGGGGGAGCCGGCCGCGGCGGCACGGCCGCGGGCGGTCGGTCGGGAGGTCACGGGCGGGCACCCCTTCGGGGAGCGGGAGGGAGCAGCAGCGGGGAGGGCGGGGGCGACGCCGGTGTCGGAAACCCCCTGGCCGATCCCCGGCACGGCTGGGAGGATCGACCCCCGTGAGCGTATCCGACGACAGCACCCCCGCCGCTGCCCCGACGCGGGAGATGACCGACCTCAGCACGGCCGACGCCGAGCGGATCCGCCGGCACGAGGACCTGGTCTGGTTCGAGACCCACCCGGGCCTGACGGCCGAGGACCACGTCGAGACCCTGGACTGGTCCCGCACCCGCGCCGCGCTGTTCACCGACGAGGAGCGTGCCGGCCGGCTCGGTGACCCCGAGGAGTACCAGCCGCTGGCCGGCCTCTACAGCGCCTGGCTGATGGGCGTGACCGTGCCCGGGCCGCTGGGCGGCCTCACCCACCTGCCGATGGACGGCCTGACCTGGGTCGGCGTGCACCCCGACCTGCGCCGCCGCGGTGTGCTGCGCGCCATGATGACCGACCACCTGCACCGGGTGAAGGAGCGGGGGGAGGCGGCCGTCGCCGGGCTGCACGCCTCCGAGCCGGCCATCTACGGGCGCTACGGCTACGGTTCGGCGACGCTGCAGGTGCAGGCGACGCTGGGCCGTGGCGCCGAGCTCACCGCCCCGCCGGAGGTGGCGGAGGCGGCCCGGCGGGTGCGCCTGCACCTGGCCACGCTCGACACCCCGGCCGGCCGCGCGGCCGTGCACGCCGCCCACAGCTGGACCGCGGCCCGCACGCTGGGTGCGGTGGCCCGCGGGGAGGACGTGGTGGCGACCTGGTTCCACGACTTCCCCACGGTCCGCGGGCGCAAGGAGCCGCTGCGGGTGCTGCTGGCGCAGGTGGACGACCAGCTCACCGGCTACGCGGTGCTGCGGCGGGAGAGCAAGTGGTCCGACGTCGGCGTGCCGGAGGGCACCGTGCAGGTGCACGAGCTGGCCGCCGAGGACCCCGGCACGCTGCTGGCGCTGGGCCGGCGGCTGGTCGACTTCGACCTGACCGCGAAGGTGACGCTGTGGGACCGCAGCCTGGACGACCCGCTGCTGTGGTGGGCCGGTGGGCACCGGTCGACGCAGACGCGGGTCGGGGACTCGCTGTGGCTGCGGCTGGTGGACCTGCCCAGGGCGCTCACCGAGCGCGGGTACGCCACCGGCTGCGACGTCGTGCTGGAGGTCAGCGACGCGGTGTGCCCGTGGAACGCCGGCCGGTGGCGGCTCACCGCGGGCGCGGACGGCACCGGCCGCTGCGAGCCCACCGACGCCGACGCGGACGTGCGGCTGGACGTGAACGTCCTCGGCGCCGCCTACGCCGGTGACCGCCCGGTCGCGGCGCAGGCCGCCGCCGGCTGGGTCACCGAGCTGCGTGCGGGCGCGGTGCGGGAGCTGTCCCGGGCACTGCGGGCCGACACCGGCCCCTACTCGGCGATCGGCTTCTGACGCAGCTGCGCGCGCAGTGCCCGGTGCCGGCCGCGGTCGACCCGCACCTCGGCGACCCTGATCCCGGGCAGCGGCGCGCGCACCTCGCGCGCCAGCTGCTCCGGGTCGGTGACCAGGGTGTGCGGCACGCCGTGGGCGGCGCACAGGGCGGCCAGGTCGGTGCCGGTGGGCGTGGCGAAGACCCGCTCGAAGCTGGCTGCCCGCTGCGGCTCGCCGTGCTCCAGGGTGGCGAAGATGCCGCCCCCGTCGTCGTTGACCACGACCAGCAGCAGCCGTGGTCGCGGCTCCTCCGGGCCGATCGCCAGGCCGTTGGCGTCGTGGAGGAAGGTCAGGTCGCCCAGCAGTGCGACGGTCCGGCGGGACCGGCGGGTCAGCGCTACCCCGACGGCCGTGGAGACGGTGCCGTCGATGCCGGCCAGGCCCCGGTTGGCCAGCACCGTCGGGCCGTGCCGGGCACCGGCGGCGTAGTCCAGGTCGCGGGCGGCGTTGGAGGAGCCGACGACCAGCACGTCATCGGGCCCCAGCGCCCCGTGGACGGACGCGGCGACCGCCGGCCCGGCGGGCCACTGCGAGGCGAGCAGCTGGGGGACCTCCGCGGCCAGCCGGCGGCCCGCGGCGACCCAGTCCCGGCCCCAGCGGGCCACCTCGGCCGGTTGCGGCGGGAGCCCGCCCTCGGCGAGCTGGGCGGTGGCCGCCCGGACCACGCCCCACGGGTGCACCCGGGTGCTGGTGTGCCCCGGGTCGGGCCACCGCGGCGAGGCGGTGACCGTCTCCACGCGCACCCGCGGGTCCCGCAGCAGCCGGGCCACCGCCCGGCTGAGCGTGGGCCGGCCGATCACGACGACCCGCTCCGGGCGGTGCGCCGGGTCGGCGGCCAGGGCGCCACGCTCCAGCAGCAGCGGGCCGTGGGGCAGCACCGAGGTGCGGTCGCCGTCCCCGAACGGCTCGGCCAGCACCGGCCAGTGCGCCCGCAGCGCCAGCGCCAGCGCCTGCTGGCTGTGCGCCGGCGTGGGCAGGTGCCCCAGGACCGCCAGCGTGCGGGCGCCCGGGTCCAGCAGCGCGTGCACCTCGTCCGGGCCGGCGGCCAACGGCGCCGCTGCCGGCAGCGCCGGTGGCAGCGCCGTCCAGGGCTCCCGGTCGGGCCGGCCCGGGTAGCAGTCCGGGTCGGGACCGGGGGTGGCGCGCGAGCCGCTACCCGGGTCGCCGTCGTTGTCGTTGTCGTCGTCGTGGCCGCTCCGTTCCGGCTCCGGCACCAGCGGGTCCCGCAGTCCCAGGTTGAGGTGCACCGCACCGGGGTCCCCGCCGAGCACGCCGGTCGCGGCCGCGTAGGACCGGTCGGCGACGGTGCGCCACAGCGGCTCGTCCCGGGACGGCTCGAGCACAGCGGGAGAAGCCAGCGACCGGTGCCAGCGCACGGCCGGACCGAACAGCCCCGGCTGGGCAGTGGTCTGGTTCGCGCCGGCCTCCAGCAGCTCCTCGGGCCGGTCCGCGGTCAGCACCAGCAGCGGGACCAGGCCGTGGTGGGCCTCCAGCACCGCCGGGTGTAGGTGGGCCGTCGCGGTCCCCGAGGTGGTCACCACGGCCGCGGGCCGACCCGTGGACAGCGCCAGTCCCAGCGCGAGGAAGCCCGCGGTACGCTCGTCGACACGCACGTGCAGCCGCAGCCGGCCCGCCCGGTCGGCCGCGTGCGCGGCGTAGGCCAGCGGCGCCGACCGCGAGCCGGGGGCCAGCACGACCTCCCGCACGCCGCACCGCTCCAGCTCGTCGAGCAGGACGGTGGCCAGGGCGCTCGCGGGGGTCACCGGCCGATCCTCGCACGGGGACGCCGGCCCGGGCCCGGCCGCGACGCGGCGCTGCCACGCCTTCCTGAACGCCGCGTGGGTGCGCACTGGGCACCGGACGCAGGAACAGCCCGTACCGTAGTCCGAGGCAAGGGCGCACCGACGCCCCGCCGACCCCAGACCCCGAGCAGTACCCCTTCCCCTGTCCCCATCCGAGGAGGACCCATGACCCCCACCAGGCAGCACCGCCGCACCGCGTGGCTGGCCGCGCTGGCCCTGTCCGCCACCGCCGTGCTCGCTGCCTGCGGCTCCGGCGACTCCGGCGACACCGGTGACACCGACGAGGCCGCAACCAGCGAGCCCGCCGGGGCACAGGCCACCGAGCAGCCCGGCGGCGACCAGCAGGCGCAACCGCCCGAGGCCGACGTCTCCGACGTGCCCGACGTGGTCGCCGAGGTCAACGGTGAGGAGATCACCAAGGACCAGTTCGTGCAGACCTACCAGGCGCAGTTCCAGCAGGCCGCGATGACCGCCCAGGCCAGCGGCGAGGAGGTCGACCAGCAGCAGCTCAAGCAGCAGACGGCCGACCGGCTCGTCGACAACGAGCTGCTGGTGCAGGAGGCCGAGAGCGGCGACTACGACGCCGGCGCCAAGCAGGTCGACCAGACCCTCGACGAGCTCGCCGCCTCCAACGGGATGGGCTCGGCGGACCAGCTGCTCACCGCGCTGAAGGAGCAGCAGGGCATGTCCGAGGAGCAGGTCCGTGAGGAGGTCCGCAAGCAGGTCCTCGTCGAGGCCCTCATCGCCGACCGCGGCAACGTGGAGAAGCCCACCGAGGAAGAGCTGAAGGCGATGTACGACAAGATCGCCGAGCAGCAGGGCGGCGACGGCGGCCAGGGCGGCAGCGAGGGCGGCCTGCCGCCGTTCAAGGACGTCAAGCCGCAGCTGGAGCAGCAGGTGCAGGCCGAGAAGGAGAACGAGGCGGTGCAGGCACTGGTGGCCGAGCTGCGCCAGGAGGCCGACATCACCGTGCACCTGTGAGGTCGCGGCTACGGTAGGTCGGGTGGCCGATCCCGACCAGCCTGACCTGCCCGACCAGCCCGCGACGCCGGTGGCGCGCCCCGGCCAGCCGGCTGCTCGGGCCTCGGCGCGGTCGCTGGCCGATGAGCTGCGCCGCCGCGAGGACGAGGAGCTGGCTGCGCTGTTGCGGGCCCGGCCCGACCTGGCTCGTCCGGTGCCCAGTGACGTCACCACGCTGGCGGCGCGGGCGACCACCCGGGCGAGCATCCAGCGGGCGCTGGAGGGGCTGGACCTGGCGCGGCTGCAGACGCTCGAGGCGGTGGTGGT
>NZ_WIQI01000004.1 GCF_009602535.1 Ornithinicoccus halotolerans
GCCGCTTCGGCACCCAGATCCGCCCGTCGTTGCGCAGCGACTCGCTCATCAGGGTGAGCTTGGACTGGAGCTCGCCCTCGACCGGCTCCGCCGGGGCCATGGTGACGGCGGCGTGGTCGGCCAGGTGCAGCGACACCCACCCGTCGTCGCCGGGGATCGGCCCGTGCCCCTGCCAGAGCACCTCCCCGGCGGCCATCAGCTCATCCAGCATCCCGGGGGCGTAGTCGGGCACCCGCGCCGGCAGCACGAGCGACTCCAGCGCACTGGCGGGGACCCTCGCGCCGGCCAGCTGCTCGACGGCGCGCAGCACGCCGTCGGGCCCCGGTAGCCGACGCAGCGACTGCCACTCGGGCAGGAACGCCGCGTAGTCGACCTGCTCGACCGGTTCCACCTCCTGGCGGAGCGCGGCCAGCGAGCGCCGGCGCAGCAGCCGGAGCACGTCCGGGTCGCACAGGTCAGGACCCAGCGCCCGGCCGTGGCTGCCGGTGCTGATGCCGTCTGCCTCGCCGTCGGGGTGGCCGTCCCCGGCCACGGCCCCGTCGGGACGGAGCCGCCCCGCCACCAGCCGCCCGTCGGCCACCAGCCGGCGGGCCACGTCGTGCACGACCGCAGCGCCCACGCCCAGCCGGGCTGCCAGGTCCGCGGGACGGAACGGCCCGTGGGTGCGGGCCCAGCGCACCACCAGGTCACCGAGCGGGTCCGGGACCGGCTCCAGGAACGTCGCCGGCACGCCCACCGGCAGGGCGGTGCCCAGGCCGTCCCGCAGCCGGGCGGCGTCCTGCACGTCGGCCCACCGGTCCTGCCCGGCGATCCGGACGGCGATCAGCTGCCGCTGCTCGGCCAGCGCCGCGAGCCAGCCGGGCACCTTCTCCCTGGCGGCCGGCTCGGCGCGCGCCAGCACCTCCTCCTGCGTCAGCGGACCGAGCCGGCGCAGCAGGTCGAGCACGTCCTCGGCGGCCCGGGCGGCCCGGTCCGGGTCCAGCCGCTGCAGCTCGGCCTCGGTGCGGGCCACCACCTCCGGGTCGAGCAGGTCGGCCAGCGAGGCGCCCTCGCCGCGGCCGAGCAGCTCGGCCAGCAGCGCCGGGTCCAGCGACAGCGCGGCGGCCCGCCGCTCGGCCAGCGGGGAGTCGCCCTCGTAGAGGTACTGCGCGACGTAGCCCAGCAGCAGCGACCGGGCGAACGGCGAGGCGGTCGGGGTCTCGACGGTCACCACCCGCACCGACCGGTCGGCCACCCGCCGCATCAGCGTGGTGAGCCCGCCGACGTCGTAGACGTCCTGCACCACCTCCCGGACCGCCTCCAGCACGATGGGGAAGGTGGGGTAGCGCGCCGCTACCTCCAGCAGCTGGGCCGAGCGCTGCCGCTGCTGCCACAGCGGCTGCCGCCGGTCCGGCCGGCGGCGGGGCAGCAGCAGCGCGCGGGCCGCGCACTCGCGGAACCGGGAGGCGAACAGCGCCGACCCGCCGATCTCGGCGGTGACCAGGTCGTGGACCTCCTCGGGGTCCAGCACCAGCAGGTCGGCCAGCTCGCGGTCCAGCGCCCGGCCCTCCTCCTCACCGTGGTCGGGCAGCCGCAGCACGATCCCGTCGTCGGCGGCCATGGCCTGCACGTCCGCCCCGAGCCGCTCCCGCAGCCGGGCCCCGATGCACAGCGCCCACGGGGCGTGCACCGGCGTGCCGTAGGGGCTGTGCACCACCACGCGCCAGTCGCCGATCTCGTCGCGGAACCGTTCCACCACGAGGGTGTCGTCGCCCGGGAGGTGCCCCGTCGCCTCCCGCTGCTCCGCCAGGTGGGCGAGCAGGTTGTCGGCCGCCCACTCGTCCAGCCCCCGCTCCCGGAGCCGCTCGCGTGCGGTCGCCTCGCCCGCCGCGGCCGTCTCCCGCACGAACGCCCCGACCGCCTCGCCGAGCTCGGCCGGCCGGCCCAGCGTGTCGCCCTTCCAGAACGGCAGCCGGCCCACCTGGCCCGGTGCGGGGGTGACCAGCACCTGGTCGTGGGTGATGTCCTCGATGCGCCACGAGGAGGTCCCCAGCGTGAACACGTCACCGACCCGGGACTCGTAGACCATCTCCTCGTCCAGCTCGCCCACCCGGCGCCCCGGCCCGTCGCCGGTGGCCAGCATCACGGCGAACAGCCCGCGGTCCGGGATGGTCCCGCCGCTGGTCACCGCGAGCAGCTGCGCGCCCCGCCGCGCGCTGAGCGTGTCGGCGACCCGGTCCCACACCACCCGGGGACGCAGGTCGGCCAGCTCCTCGCCGGGGTAGCGGCCGGAGAGCATGTCCAGCACCGAGTCCAGCAGCGAGCGGCCCAGGCTCGCGAACGGCGCGCTGCGCTGCAGCAGCGTGAGCAGGTCCGGCACCGGCCAGTCGTCGACGGCGACCATGGCCACCACCTGCTGGGCCAGCACGTCCAGCGGGTTGGCCGGCACGTGCAGCGCCTCGATGAGGCCCCGCCGCATCCGGTCGACCACCACGGCGGTCTGCACGAGGTCCCCCCGGTGCTTGGGCAGGAACACCCCGCGGGACACCGCCCCGACCTGGTGCCCGGCCCGCCCGACCCGCTGCAGCCCGCTGGCGACGCTGGGCGGCGACTCGACCTGCACCACCTGGTCGACGGCGCCCATGTCGATGCCGAGCTCCAGCGAGCTGGTCGCCACCACCGCAGGCAGCCGGCCGGACTTGAGGGCGTCCTCGATCTCGGCGCGGTGCTCCTTGCTCACCGACCCGTGGTGCGCCCGTGCCAGCACCGGCGGGGACCCGCCGCCGGAGCCGGCCTGCCCCATCAGCTGTGCTGGCGGGCGGCGGGGTGCGACGGCCGGCTCGGTGCCCGCCGCTCCCTCGTCGCCGGCAGCCGCCTCCTCGGCGAGCTCGTTGAGCCGGGAGGTGAGCCGCTCGGCCAGCCGCCGGGAGTTCGCGAACACCAGCGTGGAGCGGTGCGCGGCGACCAGCTCGGCGACCCGCCGCTCCACGTGCGGCCACACCGAGGCCCGCTCGGTGGGGTCCTCCGGCGGCTGCCAGCGGCTCCCGTCGTCCGTCTCCAGGTCGGGCAGCACCGGGCCGGTGCCCGCTGCCGCGACGCCGTCCTCCTCGTCCTGACCCGCCAGGCCCGCCATATCCTCAGGGGCGGGCTCGTGCCGGTCCGCCGTCGTGCCCACCAGCCCGGGGTCGGTCATGTCGGCGACGGGGACGTGCACCTGCAGGTCCCACTCCTTGACGGCCGCGGGCTGCACGGTGCGCACCGGCCGTCCGCCGGCCAGGAACCGGGCGACCTCCTCGACGGGTCGCACGGTCGCCGACAGGCCGATCCGCTGTGCCGGCCGGTCCAGCAGCGCGTCCAGCCGCTCCAGGCTCACCGCCAGGTGCGCGCCGCGCTTGGTGCCGGCCACCGCGTGGACCTCGTCGACGATCACCGTCTCGACCCCGGCCAGGGCCGAGCGCGCCTGCGAGGTCAGCAGCAGGAAGAGCGACTCAGGGGTGGTGATGAGCACGTCGGCCCCGTGCCGGGCGAAGGCACGGCGCTCCTCGGCCGGGGTGTCCCCGGAGCGCACCGCGACCGAGACCTCGGGCACGTGCTGGCCCAGCCTCCGGGCGGCGTGCCGGATGCCCACCAGCGGGGAGCGCAGGTTGCGCTCGACGTCGACGGCGAGGGCCTTGAGGGGGGACACGTAGAGCACGCGGCACCGCGGCCGCTCACCGTCCCGGGGGAGCGGGTCCGCGGCCAGCCGGTCCAGCGACCACAGGAACGCCGAGAGCGTCTTGCCGGAGCCGGTCGGCGCGACGACCAGGGTGTGCTCGCCGGCGCTGATGGCCTCCCAGGCGCCGGTCTGCGCCGGGGTCGGCTCCGGGAAGGAGGACCGGAACCACGCCCGCGTGGGCTCGCTGAACCGGTCGAGGACGCTCACCCGGCCAGCCTGCCACGCCCTGCTGACAACCGGCCCCCCGCGAGCGGGCGAGGCAGCGGTAGCGGCGGGCGCGGGCCGCTACTGGGTGTGCGGGTCGCGCTGCGGCACCAGCCGCGGCCGGTCCGGGGAGACCACGCGGTTGCCGTGGGCGCCGGTCACCGGCGGCGGGGTGGGCCGCGGCATGTCGCGCAGCTCGTGGTGCCGGGTGCGGTGCGGCGGCGCCCAGATCTTCAGGGCGACCAGGATCTTCTGCCACCAGGCGAGCTTGCGGTCGCTGCTCACGGGTGCTTCCTCCCTCGCTCGTGTCCCCGGGCCGGGGCCGCGGCACGGGGGGTGCTGTCATTGTGTCACTGGCGCGAGGACATACTGCCTCAGGTGCTGGCCGTCCTGCAGGGGTTCGGGCTGATCGCGTTCGTCGTCGCGGTCGGCTGGCTGCTGGCGCACACCGGCCTGCTGCGCGAGGGCGAGGAGCGCGTGCTGGCCACCGTCACCTTCTGGGCGGGCGCGCCGGCGCTGCTGTTCCTGCTGGTGGCCCGCTCGGACGTGCACGTGGTGTTCTCTGGCTACCTGGCCGCCACGCTCGCCGGCGCCCTCGTCAGCGGGGCGGTGGTGGTCGCGGTCTTCCGGCTGCTGCTGCGGCGCAGCGCCACCCACGCCCTCGTCAGCGGCATGTCCGCCTCCTACGTCAACGCCGGCAATCTCGGGCTGCCCATCGCGGTCTACGTGCTGGGCGACGGCTCGCTGGCCGCGCCCATCGTGCTGCTGCAGCTGCTGCTGCTGCAGCCGGCCTGGCTGGCGGCCCTCGACGCGGTCGGGGGCGACCGGACCTCGCTCAGGCGGCTGGCCACGCAGCCGCTGCGCAACCCGCTCACCGTGGCGTCGCTGCTGGGGCTCGGCGCGGCCCTCACCGGGCTGGTGCTGCCGACGGCGGTCGTCGACCCGCTGGAGCTGCTGGGCGGGCTGGCGATCCCGGCCATGCTGCTGGCGTTCGGCGCCTCGCTGCGCGGCGCGCCGCTGCCGGGCTCCGGGGGCGGCTGGCCGGAGCTGGCCGCCGTGCTCGGCGCCAAGCTGGTGCTGATGCCCGTGGTGACCGGCCTCACCGCGCTCGCCCTCGGCCTCGACCGCAGCCTGGTCGCCGCCGCGACCGTGCTCGCCGCCCTCCCGACCGCGCAGAACGTGTTCATCCTGGCCGTCACCTACGGGCGCGGGGTGCGGGTCGCGCGGGAGGCGGTCTTCGTCACCACGGTGTGCGCCCTGCCGGCGATGCTGGTGACGGTCGGAGTGCTGGGCTGAGGGCCGCTGACGTACCGTCGAGGCATGCGCCTCAGCGAGTTCGCCGCCCTGCTGGAGCAGGAGTTCGGCCGCGCCTACGGCCGTCGGCTGGCGGCCAGCCACGCCATCCACGCCCTCGGCGACCGCACCGCCGACCAGGCGGTCGAGGACGGGCTGCCCGTCCGCCGGGTGTGGGAGGCGCTCTGCGACGACCTGGACGTCCCGCCGGAGCGCCGCTACCTGGACGAGCGGCGCCGCCGCGCCTGAGCCCGCCGTCGGCAGGCGCAGCCCCGGCGGCGCCGTGACGTCTCAGACCAGGGCGCGCTCCAGCAGCGCCTCGGCGATCTGCACGGTGTTGAGGGCCGCGCCCTTGCGCAGGTTGTCGTTGCTGATGAACAGCACCAGCCCGCGCCCGTCCGGCACCGACTGGTCGGTGCGGATCCGGCCCACGTAGGAGGGGTCCTGCCCGGCCGCGTCCAGCGGTGTCGGCACGTCGGCCAGCGCCACGCCGGGCGCCTTGGCGAGCACCTCGCGGGCGCGCCCCGGCTCCAGCGGCTGGTCGAACTCGGCGTGCACCGCCAGCGAGTGGCCGGTGAAGACGGGGACCCGGACGCAGGTCCCTGCCACCGGCAGCTCCGGCAGGTCGAGGATCTTGCGCGACTCGTTGCGCAGCTTCTGCTCCTCGCTGGTCTCGCCGGAGCCGTCGTCGACCAGGTCTCCGGCCAGCGCCAGCACGTTGAACGCGATGGGGGCGTGGTAGCTGCTCGGCACGGGCAGCTGGACCGCTCGGCCGTCGTGGGCCAGCCCCTCCAGGTCCTGCTCGACCCCGGCGCGCACCTGCCCGGCGAGCTCCTCGACGCCGGCCACGCCGCTACCGGAGACCGCCTGGTAGGTCGCCACGGCCAGCCGCTGCAGGCCGGCCACGTCGTGCAGCGCCTTGAGGACCGGCATCGCGGCCATCGTGGTGCAGTTGGGGTTGGCCACGATCCGGGCGGCGCCGTCGGCCACCGCGGCGTCGAGCGCCTCGGGGTTGACCTCGCTGACGACCAGCGGGACCCGCTCGTCCAGCCGCCAGGCCGAGGAGTTGTCGATGACGACGGCGCCGGCCTCGGCGAACCGCGGTGCGTGCTCCTTGGAGGTGGACCCGCCGGCGGAGAACAGCGCGACGTCGATGCCGGACAGGTCCGCGGTCGCCACGTCCTCCACGACGACGTCGCGCGGCTGCTGCTGCGGCTGGCCGTCCCAGCGGCCCTCCCAGGGCAGGCTGCGGCCGGCGGAGCGGCTGGAGGCGAAGTAGCGGATGCTGGCCACGGGGAAGTCGCGCTCGGCCAGCAGCCGGCGCATCACGGCGCCGACCTGACCGGTGGCGCCGACGACGGCGACGTGGACGGGGCGGGGGTGCTCGTGGTGGGTCACCGGCATCACCGCCCGGTCCCGGCGTAGACGACGGCCTGGTCCTCGGCGTCCATCTCGAAGGCGGTGTGCACCGCCCGGACGGCGTCCTCGAGGTTGGCCTGGTCCACCAGGATCGAGATGCGGATCTCGGAGGTGGAGATCATCTCGATGTTGATGCCGGCGTCGGACAGCGCGCTGAACAACCGGTGGGCCACGTGCGGGTTGGACCGCAGCCCGGCGCCGACCAGCGACAGCTTGCCGGTGTGGGAGGTGTAGAGCACGTCCTCGAAGCCCATCTCGCGCTGCAGCTCGCGCAGCGCGGTGACGGTGCGGGTGCCGTCCGCCTCGGGGATCGTGAAGGAGATGTCGGTGACGCCGGTGTCCTCGTGCGAGACGTTCTGCACGATCATGTCGATCCCCACGCCGGCGCGGGTGATCGCGCCCAGCACGGTCGCGGCGGAGCCGGGCTTGTCGGGCACGCCGACGCAGGTGATCTTGCCGAGGTGACGGTCGTGGGCGATGCCGGAGATGATCGGGTCTTCCATGGGTTCCTCGTTCCCGGTGGTGGTCGATGCGGTCACGGGGCTCGCGCCGGTCGCGTGCTCGCCGGTGCCGTCGCTGCTGAGCGGGGTCAGCGGGCGGTCCACGAGGATCCAGGTCCCCTCCTTGTCGGAGAAGCTGGAGCGCACGTGCAGCGGCACCGCGAACCGCCGGGCGTACTCGACCGCTCGCAGGTGCAGGATCTTGGCGCCGTGCGCGGCCATCTCGAGGGTCTCCTCGATGCTGATGCGGGTCACCCGCGAGGCCGACGGCACGATCCGCGGGTCGGCGCTGAACAGGCCGTCCACGTCGGTGTAGATCTCGCAGACGTCGGCCGCCAGCGCCGCGGCGAGAGCCACCGCCGTGGTGTCCGAGCCGCCCCGGCCGAGGGTGGTGATGTCCTCGTCCTGGGACACGCCCTGGAAGCCGGCCACGATCGCCACGGCGCCGCTGTCGAGGGTCTCCTTGACGCGGTCGGGGGTCACGTCCAGCAGCCGGGCGCTGCCGTGCGAGGCGTCGGTGAGCAGGCCGGCCTGCTGCCCGGTGTAGGAGCGGGCGGGGACGCCCAGCTCCTCGATGGCCATCGCCAGCAGGGCCATCGAGATGCGCTCACCGGCGGTGAGCAGCATGTCGAGCTCACGCTCGGGAGGGTCGTGGGGTGAGACCTGGCTGGCCAGGTCGAGCAGTTCGTCGGTCGTGTCCCCCATCGCCGAGACGACGACGGCCACCTGGTTGCCCTCGCGGTGCGTCTGCACCACGCGCTGGGCCACCCGGCGGACGGCGTCGACGTCGGCGACGGAGGAGCCACCGTACTTCTGGACGAGCAAAGGCACTCGCCACAGTCTACGGGGGTGGGGGGCCCCGCGGGGGGTCCCGGGGTCGGGACAAAACCGGTGGGGGGTGTCACCGGGGCCGTCTATTGTTCCTGGCGTGGACGGCAGCGGGGACCCGATGATCGAGGCCAGCGGCCTGGTCAAGCGCTTCGGCGACCTCGTCGCGGTGGACGGGATCGACGTGTCGGTGCAGCGGGGCGAGGCGTTCGGGTTCCTGGGGCCCAACGGCGCCGGGAAGTCCTCCACGATGCGCATGGTCGGGGCGGTCTCTCCGCCCAGCGCCGGGGTGCTGCGGCTGTTCGGGATGGACCCCGCCACCCACGGCCCGCAGATCCGGGCCCGGATGGGCGTGGTGCCGCAGCGGGACACCCTCGACGAGGAGCTGACGGTCAGCGAGAACATCCGCATCTACGGCCGCTACTTCGGCCTCTCCCGGGCCGAGACCCGGCGCCGGGCGACCGAGCTGCTGCAGTTCGCGCAGCTGACCGAGCGGGCGGACGCGAAGGTGGAGCCGCTCTCCGGTGGGATGAAGCGCCGGCTGACGATCGCCCGCTCGCTGGTCAACGACCCCGAACTGCTGCTGCTGGACGAGCCGACCACCGGGCTGGACCCGCAGGCGCGGCACGTGCTGTGGGACCGGCTGTTCCGGCTCAAGCGGCGCGGGGTCACGCTGGTGCTCACCACGCACTACATGGACGAGGCCGAGCAGCTGTGCGACCGACTCGTGGTCATGGACGGCGGCCGGATCGTCGCGGAGGGCTCGCCCCGGTCCCTCATCGAGTGCTACTCGACCCGCGAGGTGCTCGAGCTCCGGTTCGCCGAGGAGGACCTGACCGGGCACGCCCGCGCCGTCGAGGGGATCGGGGAGCGGACCGAGGTGCTTCCCGACCGGCTGCTGGTCTACGTCGCCGACGGTGACGCCGCCTCCTCGGAGGTGCACCGCCGCGGGGTGCAGCCGCTGTCGTCGCTGGTGCGCCGCTCGACGCTGGAGGACGTCTTCCTGCACCTGACCGGACGGACGCTGGTGGACTGATGAGCACCGCCACCGACCCAGCAGTGGCGGCCCGGGAGCCGGCCCGCGCGCTGCCGCCGCGGCAGCGGTGGCGGCCGGCGTTCGAGTTCTGGTGGGTGCAGTACCTGCGCACCTGGAAGGGCAGCGTCATCAGCCGCTTCCTGATGCCGGTCATGTTCCTGGTCTCGATGGGGCTGGTGCTGGGCGACCTGGTGGACGAGCGCGCCGGGGGTGTGGAGGGGCTCCCGTACCTGCAGTACGTCGTGCCCGGCATCCTCGCCGCGCAGGCGATGTGGGTGGCGATGGGGGAGTCGACCTACTCGGTCTACGGGGCGATCCGCTGGAACCGGCAGTACCACGCGATGCTCGCTGCGCCGCTGACCGTGCGCGACGTGCTGCTGGGGCACCTGGCCTACGTCGCGCTGTCCGTCACCTTCGGCACCGTGGTGTTCGTGGGCGTCGGGGCGCTCTTCGGCTCCTGGTCCTCGCCACTGGTGCTGCTCGCGGTGCCGTTCGTGGTGCTGACCGGCATGGCCTTCAGCGTGCCGTGTTTCGCCTTCGCGGCGCAGGTGAAGGACAACACCGACCAGGGGTTCGCGCTGCTGTTCCGGTTCGTGATGACCCCGCTGTTCCTGTTCTCGGGGACCTTCTTCCCGGTCTCGCAGCTGCCGGGGCCGCTGCAGGCGGTCGCCTACGCGACCCCGCTGTGGCACGGCGTGGACGCCTCCCGGATGCTGGCGACCGGTCGCCCGGACTGGGCCGGGCTGGGGCTGCACGGCCTCTACCTGCTGGTCGTGCTGACCCTGGCGCTGTGGTGGGCCTGGCGCGCCTTCCACCGGAGGCTGGTCGTATGACGCCGTCGGCCTCCCGCGCCGCGGTACCGGAGCGGTCCGGCCGCCCAGCACCGCCGGGCCGGCCGCCCGGGCGCCGCCCGCCGAGGATGGTCTCGGCGCTGGCCCGGGCGATGCCGTTCCCGGCCGGTGCCGGCCTGGCGCGGGTGCTGGTCGAGCGCAACGTGATGGCCTACCGGCGGCTCTGGGTGCTGCTGCTGTCCGGCTTCGTCGAGCCGGTGTTCTACCTGTTCTCGCTGGGCATCGGGCTCGGTGCGCTGGTACGCACGGTCACCACCGACAGCGGCGTGGAGGTGCCCTACCCGGTCTTCGTCGCGCCCGCGCTGCTGGCGGCCTCGGCGATGAACGGCGCGGTCTTCGACTCCACCTTCAACGTCTTCTTCAAGCTGCGCTACGCCCGCCTCTACGACTCGGTGCTGGCGACGCCGCTCGGGCCGCGGGACGTCGCGGTCGGCGAGGTCACCTGGGCGCTCATGCGCGGCTCGCTCTACTCCGGCGCCTTCCTGTTGGTCGCGGCTGTGGCCGGCTTCGTGCGCTCCTGGTGGGCGCTACTGGCGCTGCCGGGGGCGGTGCTCATCGGGTTCGCGTTCGCCTCCGTGGGCATGTGGGCCACCACCTACATGCGGTCCTGGGTCGACTTCGACTACGTCACGCTGGTGATCCAGCCGCTGTTCCTGTTCTCGGCCACCTTCTACCCGCTGGCGCAGTACCCGGGGTCGGTCCGCTGGCTCGTGGAGTGGACCCCGCTCTACCACGGCGTGGCGCTGGAGCGGGCGCTGATGCTGGGCGACGTGGGGCCGGGACTGCTGGTCCACGTCGGCTACCTGCTGGCGATGGGGCTGCTGGGCGTCTGGGGCGCCTCGCGCCGGATCGAGCGGCTGCTGCTGTCCTGAGGCGCCCCGGCCGGGACCGCGCCCGCCGCCGTAGGGTGGCGCCGTGGACGAAGAAGAGCGCATCGCCCTGTTCCTGGACTACGAGAACCTCGCGCTGGGCACGCGGGACCACCTCGGGGGCATCAGCTTCCAGCTGCGCCCGGTGAGCGACGCCCTCGCCGAGCGCGGCCGGGTCGTGGTGCGCCGCGCCTACGCCGACTGGTCCTACTTCGACGAGGACCGCCGGATGCTGACCCGCTCGCACGTCGAGCTGATCGAGATGCCGCAGCGGATGGGCTACGCCCGCAAGAACGCCGCCGACATCAAGATGGCCGTCGATGCCCTGGAGCTGGCGTTCGTCCGCGACTACATCTCCACCTTCGTGGTCGCCACCGGGGACAGCGACTTCACCCCGCTGGTGCACAAGCTGCGCGAGCTCAACAAGCGCGTCATCGGCGTCGGCGTGCGGCACTCGACCTCCAAGCTGCTGCCACCGGCCTGCGACGAGTTCCTCTACTACGACGACCTGGAGGGCGTGGAGCCGGCGGGGGAGAGCGGGGAGGGCCACCGGGAGCCCAAGACCGCCCCGCGCTCGCGGGGCCAGGGTAGCCGCGTGGCGCCGCCCTCGGAGCCGGCCGCGGAGACCGTCGCCGAGGAGGAGCGGCCCGCCGTCTCCGACGTCGACGACGTGGCGGTGCTGGTGGCACAGACGGTCTCCGGGCTGCAGCGCACCGGTGGCGGGCAGGTGAGCGCTTCGGAGCTCAAGCGGACCCTGCTGCGCAAGGACCCGACCTTCAGCGAGGCCGCCCACGGCTTCCGCGCCTTCGGTGAGCTGCTGTCCCACCTGGAGCAGCGCGGCGTGGTCGAGCTCAGCGAGGGACCGGCCAAGGGGGACCCGGTGGTGACGCTGGCCGAGCTCGGGGACCGCGAGGACGCCTTCGCGCTGCTGCGCCAGGTCGTGGCCGCGGAGTCCGACGGCAAGGGGACCGGGCTGTCCGGCCTGAAGGACCGGCTGCGCCGGGAACGGCCGCAGTTCAGCGAGAAGGCGCTCGGCTACCGCTCGTTCCTGCAGTTCTGCAAGGGCGCCGCCGCCGCCGGAGTCGTGGGCCTGGCGTGGGACGACGACGCCGGTGACTACCTGCTCACCGTCCCTGACTGACCGAGTCCGCTGCCTGCCCGGCCACCGGCTGGCCGGTCCGTCGCCTCCCGGCCGCGACACGCCCCGCGTGTCGCGGCCACCCTCACCCTGCTCGTACAGAGTTACGACTAGCCTGAAGGGCAGGTGCCCGGGCGCCACCGTCGTCCACAGGCCATCGGCCGGGACGGGTGCGGTGTCGGTGCGGGGACCTAGCGTCTGACAGGACACGGATGAGACGTCGACCCCCAGGGTCGGGCGGCCGCGGTCGGTCGAAGGTAGGCGCGCTCGCCCACGATGTGAAGGAGCAGGAGATGGCCAAGGTGCCAGCGCAGCAGAATGACAAGACCAAGGCACTCGACACGGTCATGGGCCAGATCGAGAAGTCCTACGGCAAGGGCGCGGTCATGCGGCTCGGTGACGACGTCCGGCCGCCGATCAAGGTCATCCCCACCGGCTCGATCGCCCTGGACGTCGCCCTCGGCGTCGGCGGGATCCCGCGCGGGCGCGTCATCGAGATCTACGGCCCGGAGTCCTCGGGCAAGACGAGCCTGGCACTGCACGCGGTCGCCAACGCGCAGAAGGACGGCGGGATCGCGGCCTTCATCGACGCCGAGCACGCACTGGACCCCGAGTACGCCAAGGCGCTCGGCGTCGACACCGACGCGCTGCTGGTGAGCCAGCCCGACACCGGTGAGCAGGCGCTGGAGATCGCCGACATGCTGGTGCGCTCCGGCGCCCTGGACGTCATCGTCATCGACTCGGTCGCGGCGCTGGTGCCCCGCGCCGAGATCGAGGGCGAGATGGGCGACAGCCACGTCGGTCTGCAGGCGCGCCTGATGTCGCAGGCGCTGCGGAAGATCACCGGTGCGCTCAGCACGTCCGGCACCACCGCGATCTTCATCAACCAGCTCCGCGAGAAGATCGGCGTGATGTTCGGCTCCCCTGAAACCACGACGGGTGGCAAGGCGCTGAAGTTCTACGCCTCGGTGCGCCTGGACATCCGCCGGATCGAGACCTTGAAGGACGGCTCGGACCCGGTCGGCAACCGCACCCGGGTCAAGGTGGTCAAGAACAAGGTCTCCCCGCCGTTCAAGCAGGCCGAGTTCGACATCCTCTACGGTCACGGCATCTCCCGCGAGGGTGGCCTGATCGACATGGGAGTCGAGCAGGGCTTCGTGCGCAAGTCCGGGGCCTGGTACACCTACGAGGGCGAGCAGCTGGGGCAGGGCAAGGAGAACGCCCGTCAGTTCCTGCGCGACAACCCCGACATCGCCGACGAGATCGAGCGCAAGATCAAGGACAAGCTCGGGGTAGGCGTCCGCAGTGACGAGGTCCCCGAGGGGGTCGACCCGGTCACCGGCGAGGTCCCGGTCAACTTCTGAGGTTGAGCTGAGCCGATGAGCGCCGAGCAGCAGGAGCGGCTGCGCCGAGCACAGGAGGCCCTGGCCCAGGCCGAGCAGGCCGGGGCCGGGGCCTCCGCCTCACCCGGCCCCGAGCCGGTGGCGCCCGCGCGGCCCAGCCGGCGACGGGGCCGCGCCGAGGACGACGTGCCGGAGGCGGTGCGCGAGGACGACGAGCCGGACCCGTACGCCGTGGCCCGGCAGATCGTGCTCCGCCAGCTCACCATGGCGCCCCGCTCGCGCCAGCAGCTCGCGGACAAGCTGCGCCAGCGCGGCTGCGAGGATGAGGTCGCGACCGCCGTGCTCGACCGGATGGAGGAGGTCGGGCTCGTCGACGACGCCGCCTACGCGCGCATGCTCGTGCACAGCCGCCGGGAGACCAAGGGCCTCTCGGCCCGGGCGCTGGGCTACGAGCTGCGCCGCAAGGGCGTCGCGGAGCACCACATCGAGGCGGCGCTGGAGGACACCACCGCCGAGGACGAGCGTGCCCAGGCCAGGGCGCTGGCGCAGGCACGCCTCACCCGGCTGCACGGGCTCGGCCGCGACGTGCAGACCCGGCGGCTGGCCGGGTTCCTGGCACGCAAGGGGTACGGCGCCGGGGTGGCCTACGGGGTGGTTCGCGAGGTTCTCGACGAGGCTGCCGAGCACCAGCGGGACTGAGGCCCGGCAGCGCTCGGGGAGACCCCGCGGCTGCGCTCAGCAGGAGCGCGGCAGCACCGGTCAGGGCCGCTCCA
Organism: Ornithinicoccus halotolerans; assembly: GCF_009602535.1. Lineage (GTDB taxonomy): Bacteria > Actinomycetota > Actinomycetes > Actinomycetales > Dermatophilaceae > Ornithinicoccus > Ornithinicoccus halotolerans. Next base: position 13,949 of record NZ_WIQI01000004.1, read on the forward strand.
GGTCGGCCTCGGTGTCCTCGTCGGTGTAGTGGATGGCGGCTTCCTCGGCGGAGTCGGGCTGCACCTGGTTCTGCTCGCTCGCCACGACGTCCTTCTCGGCATCCTCGCGCACACCCTCGTCGGGCTCGACCAGCCGGCCCACCTCCGAGCCCGCGGGGCCGACGAAGTCGTCCTCGGCAGGGATCGAGTCGGGGTCGTCGCCACCGACCCGGCCCTGCTGGTGCGAGCGCGGGGCGTCGGCGTCCAGGCCGCTCTCGTCCTGCGGGGCGCCGTAGGCGGTCTCGGGGTCGGGCCGCTCCTGCATCACGCGCTGGTCGATGGTCTCGTCCTGCGCCTGCTCGAACGGCGTGACCCCGAACGCGGTGCTCCCGTGCAACCGGTCCGGGGCGGTGTAGCCCTGCTCGACCGGGTCGGCCGGGTCGACGTCGTCGCCGGTGAGGGTGTCCGACGGCTGCAGCTGGTCCTCGTCGTCGACGCTGAAGCTCTGGCCGTGGTCCTCGATGCTCTCGGCACCAGGCTGGTCGCTCATCAGGTGTCTCCCTTCGTCGCTCTCGTTCGAGCCTAGAGGGCTGGGTATCCTGACGCGCGTGATGGGGTCGACCCGCAGGTGAGCGTGGCCATCGCCGCCGCCGTCCTGGTGGTCTTCGCCCTCGGCGCCACCCTGCAGCGGGTGGCTGGGCTGGGCCTGGGGCTGGTCGCCGCCCCGATCCTCTCGCTGCTGCTCGGGCCGGTGGTGGGCGTCACGCTCAGCAACGTCGGGGCGGTCGCCGGTGCGCTGCTGATCTGGGGCGCGATGCGGCGCTCCGTCGACTGGTCGCGGTTCTGGCACGTGGCGCCGCTGCTCGTCGTCGGCTCGGTCATCGGTGCGGCGGTGGTCCGCGCTGCCGACCCGGCCGTGCTCAACGTCGTGCTCGGCGGCAGCGTGCTGGCCGCCCTCGGCGCGTCCTGGCTGCTGCGCCGGCAGGCCGCCGTCGGGGGCCGCGGGGCCGGCTGGGGCGCCGGCGTCATCGGGGGGTTCATGAACACCACCGCGGGCGTGGCCGGACCGGCCATGACCGTCTACGCGTTGGCGACCCGGTGGGAGCACCGCTCCTTCGCCGCAACGTTGCAGCCGCTGTTCCTGTGCGCCAACGCCACCTCGGTGATCACCAAGCTGGCGGTGGGCACCGGGATCCCGCCCGGGTCGGTGCCGTGGACCGTGTGGCCGGCTGTCGTCGCGGGGGTAGCGGCGGGGGTGCTGGCCGGTGGCCTGCTCGCCCGGCGCGTCCCGCAGCACCGGGGCCGGGCGGTCGCCGTGTCGGTGGCGCTGACCGGCGGGGCGGTGGTGCTGGTGCGGGGGCTGACCACGCTCTGAGGCGGCGGCCGGCGCCACACCGGGCACCCGCGCGCGGCCACTACCCTGGTGGGTGCCATGACCACTGCAGCCGGCGCGACGCCCAAGACCTACGACGTGCGCACCCACGGGTGCCAGATGAACGTGCACGACTCCGAGCGGCTCTCCGGGCTGCTGGAGACCGCGGGCTACGTGGACCTGGCCAGCCTGGCGCCGGGGGAGCGGCCGGACACCGCGGACGTGGTCGTCTTCAACACCTGCGCGGTCCGCGAGAACGCCGCGAACAAGCTCTACGGCAACCTGGGCCAGCTGCGCCCGGCCAAGCAGCGCAACCCGCAGATGCAGATCGCGGTGGGTGGCTGCCTGGCGCAGAAGGACCGCTCCACCATCGTGGAGAAGGCGCCCTGGGTCGACGTCGTGTTCGGCACCCACAACATCGGCTCGCTGCCGGCGCTGCTGGACCGGGCACGCCACAACAAGGCCGCCGAGGTGGAGATCCTGGAGGCGCTGGAGACCTTCCCCTCCACGCTGCCGACCCGGCGCGACAGCGCCTACAGCGGCTGGGTGTCCATCTCGGTGGGCTGCAACAACACCTGCACCTTCTGCATCGTGCCCAGCCTGCGCGGCAAGGAGCGCGACCGCCGGCCCGGCGACATCCTCGCCGAGATCCGCGCGCTGGTGGAGCAGGGCGTCGTCGAGGTGACCCTGCTCGGGCAGAACGTCAACACCTACGGGGTCGAGTTCGGCGATCGGCGGGCGTTCGGCAAGCTGCTGCGCGCGTGCGGGGAGATCGAGGGGCTGGAGCGGGTCCGCTTCACCAGCCCGCACCCGGCCGCCTTCACCGAGGACGTCATCGACGCGATGGCCGAGACGCCGAACGTCATGCCCAGCCTGCACATGCCGCTGCAGTCCGGCTCGGACCGGGTCCTGAAGGCGATGCGCCGCTCCTACCGCAGCAGCCGGTTCCTGCGGATCCTCGACGCCGTCCGCGAGCGCATCCCGGACGCCGCCATCACCACCGACATCATCGTGGGGTTCCCGGGGGAGACCGAGGAGGACTTCCAGGGCACCCTCGACGTGGTCCGCGCCAGCCGATTCTCCAGCGCCTTCACCTTCCAGTACTCCATCCGCCCGGGCACCCCGGCGGCCGAGATGGACGGGCAGCTGCCCAAGGAGGTCGTCCAGGAGCGGTTCGACCGGCTCATCGCGGTGCAGGAGGAGGTCTCCTGGGCCGGGAACCGCGAGCTGGAGGGCCGTGAGGTGGAGGTTCTGGTCGCGCCCGGGGAGGGCCGCAAGGACGCCGAGACCCACCGGCTGTCCGGCCGTGCCCGCGACAACCGGCTGGTGCACTTCGCGCTGCCGCAGCGGCCCGACGTGGCGGCGCCGCGCCCGGGCGACCTGGTCACCGTGCAGGTGACCTACGGGGCCCCGCACCACCTGGTGGCCGACTCGGCGCTGCAGGGCGGCACCTACCGGGTCCGCCGCACCCGCGGTGGGGACGCCTGGGCGGCGCTGCAGGACCAGCCCGACGCCGGCCGGCCCAAGGTCGGCCTGGGCATGCCCACGGTCGGCAAGCCGGCGACGCCCACCACGCCGGTCCAGGCGCCCTGCTGCTCCTGACCGGTTCGCCCCCCGCGGTAGCGGCGGGCTGCCACGGCGCTGCGGCCCAGTGCGCCCAGTGCGTCCAGTGCCGGGTCAGCCGGTCCGCTTCTCGTAGTACTCGCTCCACTTGGCGGTGCCGGTGCGGTAGGCGTCCTGCCAGCGAGTGACCTTCTGGTCGTACGCGGCGCTCCAGTTGGCGGTCTTGGTGTCGTAGCCGTATCTCCAGATCTCCGTGCCGCGGTCGTAGAAGAACCTCCAGATCCCGGTCTTGACCTCGTACTCCAGCTCGTCGGCCAGGGCCTCGGAGATGTCCATCCCGCGGTCCTTCTCCCGGTTGGCCGCTGCCATGATCCGCTGGCCCACCTCGTCGGCCTCGCGCATGTTGGCCCGGCCCTGCTCGTTGATCGACTTCAGCGCCTCGGACCTCCACTCGTTCCAGGCGCTCATCATCCGGGAGTACTCCTCGTCCCAGTAGTCCTCCAGGTCCTGCTGGGAGCCGGCCGCGGTGAACTCGCCGCCGCCGGCCGCAGCGATGGCCTGCAGCTGCTCGGTGTCGGCGTCACCGGTCTGGAAGCCGACGACGTTGACGATCGGCTCGATGCCGCTGCCGGCCAGCTTCTTCGCGGCCGCGACGGGGTCACCCCCGCAGGACTCGATCCCGTCGGTGACGACGTAGACGATGCTGTCGGTGGCGTCCGCGGGGACGTCTGCGGCAGCGTCCCGGATGGCCATCGCCAGCGGGGTCCAGCCGGTCGGCTCGACGTTGCCGAGGGTGCCCTCCAGGCCCTCCAGGTAGGCGGCCGGCCCGTCGAAGACCAGCTCGCTGGAGGCGCAGGACTCCTCCTTGTCGACCTCCAGGTTGTTGCCCTCGTGGCCGTAGACCCGGAGCGTGACGAAGGTGCCCTCGGGCAACGACTCGACGAAGCCGAGCATCGCCGCCTTGGCCTCGTCCATGCGCGACCCGTTCGCCGAGTCGGCGGCCATCGAGCCGCTGGCGTCCAGCACGAGGGCGACGTGGTTGCTCCCGACGGCCTGGCCCTCCTCGGGCTGCTGCTCCTCGGGGTCGGCCGCGTTCTCGGCGATCGAGGGGTCGAACCGGACGGTGTCCATGACGTCCGCGGCGTAGTCCTCGTGGATCTGCGCCAGGATCGCCTGGCCCCACTCCTCGGCGGTGGTCGGGTGGTGGGACCGTGCGGCCTCGATAACGGCGTCCTGGTCGTAGCCGTCACCGGCGTAGGGACCGGGCTCGCGCAGCAGTGACCGTTCCAGGGCGGTGAGCTCGCGGGGGGCGTCGTCGAACGGGACCGGGACCACCTCCGGGGCCCGGAAGCCGCCGGCTGCCGTCGCGGTGACCCCCTCCTCGTCCGTGCCGGCGTCCGCGGTCTGCACAGCCTCGTCGGGTCCGGCGCTGGTGGCCGCCGCGGCGTCGGCGCTGGGTTCCACGGCTGCCTCGGGCGGGTCACCGCCGCCGCAACCGGCCAGCAGCGCCAGCCCGGCGGCGGCCGCGACCACCGGCCGGCCGGTCGCTCTCGTCATCCTCGCCATGGTGCGCACAAGGCCCCCTCCAGCCGTCCCCGTCCCTCGTCGCGCCACCGTCGGGCCCGACCGCACCTGAGCGTAGCGGCGGGGGGTTGGGGCCGCCGGCACGGGCCCGCTGCGACAATGCCCGCCATGACGAGGACGTCGCTGGCCACGACCGACCCCGCCGACCTGCCGGTGGCCGTCGTGGGGGCCGGGGCGATGGGGACCGGTATCGCCCAGGTCGCCGCGCAGGCCGGTCACCCGGTGCACCTGGCCGATGCCCGGCCCGGAGCCGCGGCCGGGTCGCTGCAGCGGCTCGCCGGGACGCTGCAGCGGCTGGTGGACAAGGGTCGGATGACGGCACCGGAGCGTGAGCAGGTGCTGGCGCGGTTGACCGCCCATGACGTGGCCGGCGGTGACGTCACCGCGCTGCCCCCGGTGCGGCTCGTCGTGGAGGCGGTCGTGGAGGACCTGGCGGTCAAGCAGCAGCTGTTCGCCGCGCTGGCCGGGCGCCTGGGGGAGGATGCGGTGCTGGCCACCAACACCTCCAGCCTGGACGTGTCCGCCGTCGCCGACGGCGTCCCCGCGCCGGGCCGGGTGGTGGGGCTGCACTTCTTCAACCCGCCGCCGCTGATGGCGCTGGTCGAGGTGGTGAGTGGGAGCACCACGGACGCGGGCGTGGCGGCCGACGCCGCCGCGCTGGTGCAGCGCTGGGGCAAGACACCGGTGCGGTGCCGGAGCACGCCCGGGTTCATCGTCAACCGGGTGGCACGGCCGTTCTACGGGGAGGCGCAGCGGATGGTGGCGGCCGGGGTCATGGACCCGGCCAGCGTGGACCTGGCGCTGCGGGAGCACGGCGGCTTCCGGATGGGGCCGATGGAGCTGACCGACCTGATCGGCCAGGACGTCAACCTCGACGTGGGCACCAGCGTCTGGGAGCAGACCGGGCGTGACCCGCGGTACGAGCCCACGGACTACCAGCGGGCGCTGGTGCGCGACGGCCGGCTGGGGCGCAAGACGGGCCGGGGAGTTTTCCGCTACGACGAGGCGGGCCGCCCGCTGGACGCCGAGCCGGACCGGGACCTGGTGGCCCGGCTCGTGGGCGGCCCGGTCGTCACCGACCCGGTCGCGCGCACGCTCGCGATGCTGGTCAACGAGGGGGTCGACCTGGCCCACCGCGGGGAGGCCAGCGCCGAGGACGTCGACACCGCGATGCGGCTGGGCACCAACTACCCGCGGGGCCCGTTCGGGTGGCTCGCCGAGCTCGGCGCCGGCCGGGTCCTCGGGGTGCTCGCCGAGCTCGACGCCGCCCACCCCGGCGGCCGCTACCGGCCCAGCCCGGCGCTGCAGGAGACCGTCCGGTAGCCGCCTAGGCTGGCCCCCGTGATCCCCGACGCCCCCAGCCGCCGCGAGGAGACCGCGGGCCGGGTCGCCGCGGCCGTGGCGGGTGTGGAGGCGACCGCGCTGGCCGGGTTCGCGCTGTACTACCTCTGGCAGCTGATCCAGGGCCGGGGCACCGACCCGGTCGTGGTGATCATGTCGGTGGTGACCATGGTGGTGTTCGTGGTCGGCCTCGGTTACATCGCGGTGGGCCTGTGGCTGCGGCACCCCCGCGCGCAGGCCCCGGCCATCGCGGTCAACGCCCTGCTGATGCCGTTGGGGATCGCCATGTTCCAGTTCGCGCCGGCCTGGGCGGCCGGGCTCGTGCTGGGAGCCGCCGTCGTGGGTGTGGTGGCCGGCCTGGCCATGGGCCGGATGGACTGACACGGCGAGGGCCCCGCCGGGCCCCGCGCGAGGGTTGTCCACAGCTTCGCCGGAACGGCGGCTCAAGAGTCAGCCGAAGGTGTTTTCCTGGGTGGCCCGGTCAAGGTACAAAGGCCGGGTGCTGCGGCACCGCTGCCGCGGCGCAGCCGGTGGGTGAGTCGTCGAAGGGCCAGCCGTGCAGGGCACAGCCGTAGAGACACTGGAGACCGACGTCCGGGAGCGCATCCGGCGCGACCGGGTGGACCCGGCGCGCGACGAGGCGCGGGTACGTGCCCTCGTCGACGAGGCCGTCGCCGACTACGAGGAGCGCGCCCTGCTCACCGGGCAGCCGCCGCTGGCTGACGCCCAGGAGGCCGGTCGCGCGGTGCTCGACGCGGTGGCCGGCTTCGGCCCGTTGCAGCCCTACCTGGACGACCCCTCGGTCGAGGAGCTGTGGATCAACGAGCCCTCCCGGGTGTTCGTCGCCCGGCACGGCCGCGCGGAGCTGACTCCGACCCTGCTGACCGAGCAGCAGGTGCGCGACCTGGTGGAGCGGATGCTGCGCACGTCCGGGCGGCGGGTCGACCTGTCGGCGCCGTTCGTCGACGCCGCGCTGCCGGACGGCAGCCGGCTGCACGTCGTGATCCCTGACATCACCCGCCGCCACTGGGCGGTGAACATCCGCAAGTTCGTGGTCGCCGCCGACCACCTCGACGACCTGGTGCGGCTCGGCACCCTCACCCGACAGGCGGCCGACTTCCTGGAGGCAGCCGTCGTCGCCGGCCTCAACGTTGTGGTGGCTGGAGGCACGCAGGCCGGGAAGACGACGCTCCTGAACTGCCTGGCAGCGGCCATCCCGCCCCAGGAGCGGGTGGTCACCTGCGAGGAGGTCTTCGAACTGCGACTGCCGCTCAGAGACGTGGCGGCGATGCAGTGCCGGCAGCCGAGCCTGGAGGGGACCGGGGAGGTGCCGCTGCGGCGGCTGGTCAAGGAGGCGCTGCGGATGCGTCCCTCCCGACTCGTGGTGGGCGAGGTGCGGCAGGCGGAGTCGCTCGATCTGCTGGTCGCGCTCAACAGCGGGCTGCCGGGCATGGCCACCGTGCACGCCAACAGCGCCCGCGAGGCGGTCACCAAGCTGTGCACTCTGCCGTTGCTGGCCGGGCCCAACGTCAGCAGCAGCTTCGTCGTGCCCACCGTCGCGGCCTCGGTGGACCTGGTCGTCCATGTCGCGCTGGAGGGGGACGGCCAGCGCTGTGTGCACGAGATCGTGGCGTTGCCCGGGCGGGCCGAGGGCGACGTGGTGGAGGTCGCCGACCTGTTCCGGTCGCGGGACGGGGTCCTGCACCGCGCGGAAGGGTTCCCGCCGCACGAGGAGCGGTTCCGCCGGGCCGGGCTGGACCTGGCGCGGCTCCTGGAGGCCCGGCCGTGACCGGGTCGTTCCTCGGGCTGCTCCTCGGCGTGGGCCTGGCCCTGGTGTGGTGGTCCTTATGGCCCGCCCCGGAACCGCGGTCCGGGGCGCCCGGTGCGGTGGGCCGCTACCGCGACCGGTGGCGCGACGACGTGCTGCTGGCGGGTCTGGGCGGGCTCGGGCTGTCCACCTTGGCGGCCCTGTCGGTCCTGGTCGCGGCCGTCGTGGCGGTGCTGGCGGCGGCGGTCACCGGTGTCCCGGCGATCGCCGTGGCGTTCGGTCTCATGGGAGCGGCCGCGGTCCCGGTGACGGTCCGGGCCCGGGCCCGCCGGCGCCGGGCGGAGCTGCGGGAGGTGTGGCCGGAGGCCATCGACCACGTTGCCTCGGCCGTGCGCGCAGGCCTGGCGCTGCCCGAGGCGCTGGTGCAGCTGTCGGACCGAGGGCCGGGACCGTTGCGGGAGCCGTTCGCGGCGTTCGCCCTCGACTACCGGGCGACCGGCCGGTTCGTCGACGCGCTGGACGGGCTGAAGGACCGGATGGCTGACCCGGTCGCCGACCGGCTGGTCGAGGCGTTGCGCATCGCCCGGGAGGTGGGTGGGACGGACCTGGGCCGGCTGCTGCGCACGCTGTCGGAGTTCCTGCGGGCCGACGGCCGGGCCCGGGCCGAGCTCGCCGCTCGGCAGTCCTGGACCGTCAATGCCGCCCGGCTGGCGCTCGCAGCCCCCTGGCTGGTCCTGTTGATGCTCGCCACCCGCGGCACCGCCCTGGAGGCGTACCGGGAGCCGGGCGGGGTCGTCGTGCTGGTGGTCGGTGCCGTCGCCTCCCTGCTCGCCTACCGGCTGATGCTTCGGATCGGGCGGCTCCCGGAGGAACAGCGGGTGCTGCGATGACCGCCGCGGTGGCGGCAGGCGCCGCCCTCGGCGGGACGCTGGCGGCAGGTCTGCTGCTGGTCTGGCGCGGGCTACCGCTGCCTGGCCGCACCGACTTCCTCTCCCGGGTGGAGCCATATCTGGACCCGATCGGCACCCGGGCCCGCGAGCGGGAGCTGGCCCGGCTGCCCCGGTTCGCGTCCTGGGTGCGGACCCACACGGCCGGGGCGCTGGGCCGGCTGCTGGGCGGCGACGCCGCGTTGCGGGAGCGGCTGCGGCGGGCGGGTCACGCCGAGGAGGTCGAGGCGTTCCGGGTGCAGCAGGCGCTCTGGGGCCTCGCGGGTAGCTGCCTCGCGCTCGCCCTCGGCGGAGCACTGTGGTGGGTCCGCGACGCCAGTCTGGTCGCGGTGGCGGTGGTCTGCCTGGCGGCCGCGCTCGGCGGGGCGCTGGGTCGGGACTGGGCACTGGGGCAGCAGGCGCGACGCCGGGAGCGTCGCCTCGTCGGGGAGCTGCCTGCGGTGGCCGAGCTGCTCGCGCTGGCCGTGACGGCAGGGGAGAGCACGGCCGAGGCCCTGGAGCGGGTCTCGCGGATGTCCAGCGGTGAGCTGTCCCGGGAGCTCGAGCTCTGTCTAAGCGAGGCTCGCACCGGCGCGACCCTCCCGCAGGCACTGCACGGGCTCAGCGTCCGGACCGCCAGCCCGCCGGTCACCCGCTTCGTGGACGGGCTCGTGGTGGCCCTCGAGCGTGGCACGCCGCTCGGGGACGTGCTTCGGGCCCAGGCCGCCGACGCCCGCGAGGCCGGACGGCAGGCGCTCATCGAGGAAGGCGGGCGGCGTGAGATCGCGATGATGGTCCCGGTCGTGTTCCTGGTGCTCCCCGTCACCGTCCTGTTCGCCGTCTACCCGGGTTTCTCCATGCTCCGGGTCTCGCTGTGACCCCGGACCATCTCATCCCCAACCATGAGAGGACAGCACCATGACCCGACTGCTCACCGCCCACCGTGCCCTGCGTGAGGGCTTGGTCCGCCCCGGCGTGCGGGCCCGGCTGCGGTTGTGGACCAGTGAGCCCGAGCGCGGGGACGTGCCGGGCTGGGTACTGGTCACGGTGATGACCGCGGGCCTGGTCGCCGCGCTGTGGCTGGTGGCCGAGCCGCTGCTCACCGACCTGTTCGCCAGCTCAGTGTCGGGCGTCACCGGCCAGTGACCGCGGGTGGGCGGGAGCGCGGCGCCGCGGCGGCCGACTTCGCCCTCGTCTCCGGGCTGCTCGCCGTCCTGTTCCTCGCCATGCTGCAGCTCGGCTACGCGCTGCACGTGCGCAACACGGCGACCGCCCACGCTGTGGAAGGTGCCCGGGTCGGCGCGCGCGCCGACCTGACTCCCGGAGACGGCGCCGCGCGCACCGAGGAGCTGCTGGCCACGACCCTGCAGGGCCGGTCCGGCACCCGGGTCAGCGCCGACCGTGCGCTGCTGGACAGCGGTGTGAGCGTCGTCCGGGTGCGGGTGAGCCTGCCGCTACCGCTGGTGGGACCGCTCGGGCCGCCACGGACGATGGAGGTCTCGGGCCAGGCCTACGCCGAGGACCAGTGATGCTGCGGTTGCCGCCAGGCCAGGACCGGGAGCGAGGCGGGGTGCTCGTCGAGACGGCCTTCCTGCTGGTACTGCTCACCGCGCCGGTGCTGCTGCTCGTCGGGACCGTCGCCCGGGTGCAGGCCGGCGCCTACGCGGTGACGGCCGCGGTCCGGGAGGCCGGCCGTGGGTACGCCACCGCAGACAGCCCCGACGACGCCGGCCTCCGGGCCGAGACCGCGGCGGGGGTCGTGCTCGCCTCCCACGGGTTCGGCCTCGAGGACGCCACCCTCACGGTCGGTTGCGACACCCGGCCCTGCCTGTCTCCCGGGAACCAGGTCTCTGTCCAAGGAGAGCTGCGGGTGCCGCTGCTGCTGGTGCCGGACTTCGCCCGCGACGTCCTCCCCGGGCACGTAACCGTGACGGCCTCACACCTGGAGGTCGTCGACGAGTACCGGAGCCTGCCGTGAGAACAAGCGACGGAGAGTCGGGGCAGATCAGCATCCTGCTGCTGGGGATGACCATGGTGGCCCTCACGCTGCTGCTCAGCGGGGTCGGGGCGACCGCGCTGCACCTGGGGCGGATCCACCTGCTGGACGCCGCCGACGCGGCCGCCCTCGACGCGGCCGACGCCGTGGACCTGGAGAGCGCCTATCGCTCCGGCGTGGCCGCCGGGTTGCCGCTCAGCGACGCCACCGTGCGGGAGGCCGCGCACGCCCACCTCGCGGCGCGGGAGCGGCCGACGCGGATCAGTGCCTGGCGGCTCGGGGAGGGCACCGGCAGCCCGGACGGCCGCACCGCCGTCGTCCAGCTGCACGGGGTCGTGCAGGTCCCGGCGGTGAGCGCGGTCCTGGACGCGCTCGGCGGGTCGGTGAGCATCACGGTGACCTCACGTGCGCGATCGGAGTACGTGACCGACGGCATACCGGGCGGTGGGTAGCGGCTGACCTGCGAGGTTGCCCGACAATGCGACAGGTCGCCATTCCTACGCTACCGTAGGTTACGGAAGCGAAACCTACGGTCCCGTAACACCGTGGTGCTCGACCGCTCAATTGAGGAGGCCAGTTGTCGGCTCCTACCACTCTCCCCGTCGTCATCCAGGGCGGCATGGGCGTCGCCGTCTCGTCCTGGCAGCTCGCCCGCGAGGTCAGCATGTCCGGCCAGATGGGTGTCGTCAGCGGCACCGCCATGGACGCCGTGCTGTCGCGCCGCCTGCAGGAGGGCGACCCCGGCGGCCACATGCGCCGCGCCCTCGCCCACTTCCCCTCCCCGGCGATGGCCGGGCGCGTGCTGGAGAAGTACTTCATCGAGGGCGGCAAGGCCCCTGACACCCCCTACAAGCCGGTCCCCAAGCTCACGCTGCAGACCTCCCGAGCCGGCCAGGAGCTCGCCGTCGTCGGCAACTTCGCCGAGGTGTGGCTGGCCAAGGAGGGCCACGACGGGGCCGTCGGCATCAACTGCCTCGAGAAGGTGCAGATGGCCACGCCCACCGCGCTGCTCGGCGCGGTCCTGGCCGGGGTCGACTACGTCCTCATGGGCGCCGGCATCCCCCGTGAGATCCCGAAGCTGCTGACCGACCTGAGTGCCGGCCGCGTGGGCAGCATTACCGCCGACGTCGCTGGCGGCAGCCTCACCCGCCACATCGAGGTGGACCCGGTCGACCTGCTCGGCGAGGACCTGCCGGCACAGCTGCGCCGGCCGAACTTCCTGGCCATCGTGTCCGTCGACGCGCTGGCCAACTACCTCTACCGGGACCCCGAGATCCGGCCCGACGGCTTCGTCGTGGAGGGCCCGCCGGCCGGCGGCCACAGCGCGCCGCCCCGGGGCAAGATGCAGCTGGACGAGACCGGCCAGCCGGTCTACGGCCCGCGTGACGACGCCAACCTGGCCAAGATGGTTGAGCTGGGCCTCCCGTTCTGGCTGGCCGGCGCCTACGGCACGCCGGAGCGGGTCGCCGAGGCGCTGGAGGTGGGAGCCGCCGGCGTGCAGGTGGGCACCCTCTTCGCGTTGTCGCTGGAGAGCGGCCTGACCGAGGAGACCCGCGGGCAGATGCTCGCCGGGCTGCGGGACGGGACGCTGGACGTGCGCAACGACCCGCGGGCCAGCCCCACCGGCTTCCCGTTCAAGGTGGCCTCCCTGGAGGGCACCGCCAGCGAGCAGCAGGTCTACGAGGACCGGCCGCGGCTGTGCGACCTGTCCTACCTGCGCCAGCCCTACGAGCGGGAGGACGGCGAGGTCGGCTACCGCTGCTCCTCCGAGCCGGTGCACATGTACCTGAAGAAGGGTGGCACCGAGGAGGAGACGGTGGGCCGCAAGTGCCTGTGCAACGGGCTGATGGCCAACATCGGACTGGGGCAGCACCGCAAGGACGGCTACGCCGAGGCCCGGCTGGTCACCCTCGGGCAGGACCTCGCCGGCGCCAAGCAGATGATCGGGCGCTACGTGCAGGGCTGGTCGGCGCGGCAGGCGGTCGACTGGCTGGTCGCCCGCGTCCCGGCCACCGCGCTGCGCCGCGTCCAGGTCGCCTGAGCGGCGACGGCCGGGCGGCGCGGCCGCCGCGACCGGTCACGTAGGCTTGACCCTCGTGGCTGCTGTGGACTTCGACACCGAGATCAAGCACCTGCGCACGACCATGGCGTCGGTGCGCGAGGTGACCGACCTGGACCGGCTGCAGTCGCAGATCTCCGACCTGGAGGCGCAGGCCTCCGCTCCCGACCTGTGGGACGACGTGGAGCACGCCCAGCAGGTCACCAGCCAGATGTCCCGGCTGCGGCACGAGTACGACCGCGTCGCGACCATGGAGGAGCGCATCGGCGACCTGGAGGCCATGGTCGAGCTGGGCCGCGAGGAGGATGACGCCGACACCCTCGCCGAGGCCGAGAAGGAGCTGGCCACGCTGCGTCGGGCGGTCGAGCTGCTCGAGGTGCGCACGCTGCTCAACGGCGAGTACGACGAGCGGGAGGCGGTCGTCACCATCCGCTCCGGCGCCGGCGGCGTCGACGCCGCCGACTTCGCCGAGATGCTGCTGCGGATGTACCTGCGGTGGGCCGAGCGCAACGACTATCCGACGCAGGTGCTGGACACCTCCTACGCCGAGGAGGCCGGCCTGAAGTCGGCCACCTTCGAGGTGAAGGTGCCCTACGCCTTCGGCACCCTCTCGGTCGAGGCCGGCACCCACCGGCTGGTGCGGATCAGCCCGTTCGACAACCAGGGCCGCCGGCAGACCAGCTTCGCCGCCGTCGAGGTGGTCCCGCTGATCGAGTCGACCGACCACATCGAGATCCCGGAGACCGAGCTGAAGATCGACGTCTTCCGCTCCTCCGGTCCCGGCGGCCAGTCGGTCAACACCACCGACTCGGCGGTGCGGATGACCCACATCCCGACCGGGGTGGTGGTCTCGATGCAGAACGAGAAGTCCCAGATCCAGAACCGTGCCGCCGCGCTGAGGGTGCTGCAGTCCCGGCTGCTACTGCTCAAGCAGCAGGAGGAGGACGCCGCCCGCAAGGAGATGGCCGGCGACATCAAGGCCTCCTGGGGCGAGCAGATGCGCTCCTACGTGCTGCACCCCTACCAGATGGTCAAAGACCTGCGGACCGGTCACGAGGTCGGCAGCGCAGCCGCGGTGCTGGACGGCGACATCGACGCCTTCATCCAGGCCGGCATCCGCTGGAAGCGCGGCCGGGAGCGCCGAGAGAGCTGAGCACCACGGCCCGCTTCCCGGTAGCGGCCGCCGTCACCGGGTGATAATCACCCGCCGGCCGTCCCGCATCGCCCCGGTCGCCCAGAGCCGGTTCATCGCGCCCGTCGAGACCCGGCAGCAGCCGTGCGAGGCCGGCCACGGCGGGATGCTCCCCGAGCCGTGCACCGCCCAGCCCTTGTAGAAGTACTGCGGCCGGTACAGCGCACCCAGCGGTCCGTACTGCCACCCGGCCGAGTAGGTCCAGTAGACCCGGAACCAGCCGGTCGGGGTGTAGGCCCGGTGCCGCCGGCCGTTCCACCAGTAGTAGCCGCCGTGACCGGTCGAGGTGTTCAGGACCGTGCGGGTCCGGCCGTACCTGACCTCCAGCAGCAACTGACGGGACAGGTCCACCTCGATGTGCCGGCCATGGGGGTGGGCAGGCCGCGGCACGACGCCCCGGTCGAGGACGCCGCGGGTAACGGGCCCCACCACCCCGTCACGGGCGACGCCGCCGGCCTTCTGCACGGCCCACACCGCCTGCTGCGTCAGGTGCCCGAAGACCCCGTCGGCCCGGCCGCACCAGTAGCCCAGCCGGTTCATCGACCGCTGCAGCGCCAGCACGCCGCTCCCGCGGTCCCCGCGTCGTAGCAGCTGGCTGCCCGCCGCGGCCGGCGGCGCCGTGACCGTCGCGCCCGCCAGCGCCAGCCCGACACCGGCAGCCCCACCCGCCAGCACCGTGCGCCGGTCGAGGCGGGCATGCGTCATCGCATCCAGAGACATAGCACTCCCTCTCCCCTCGTCGGGCCGCCCCTGCCGCGGCCCTCACCCAGCAGGACGCGGGGCACCGGGACGCCGGTTGGCGGGGACCGGTCACGATCCGGTCACGAAGCCGCAACGCCGGTGTGACCTGGATGTCCACGGTCACACCGAGCCCGCGTGTCACACTCGTCACTGCCCGCAGGCCCCTGCTGCGGGTGGCCGGCGCCTTCGCCCCGGGTGACCGGCCCCGCGCGCCAGAAGGGTCAGTGTCCGGTTGCGATGATTGCCTTCGAGAACGTCACGATGCGATACGCCAAGGGCGACCCCTTGGCGCTGCAGGAGGTCGACGTCGAGATCGGCCGCGGCGAGTTCGTCTTCGTCGTCGGTGCCTCAGGCTCGGGCAAGTCCACGCTGATGCGGCTGATCATCCTGGAGCACGAGGCCACCGAGGGTCGCGTGCTCGTCGCCGGGCACGACCTGTCGCGGCTGCCGGCCCGGCGGATCCCGGCGCTGCGGCGCCAGATCGGGATCGTCTTCCAGGACTTCCGGCTGCTGTCCGGCAAGACGGTGTACCAGAACGTCGCCTACGTGCTGCAGGTGCTGGGCAAGCGACGCCACACCATCAAGCAGCTGGTGCCGGAGACGCTGGAGCTGGTGGGCCTGCAGGACAAGGCCAAGCGGCTGCCGCACGAGCTCTCCGGCGGTGAGCAGCAGCGGGTCGCGATCGCGCGCGCCATGGTCAACAAGCCGCCGATCCTGCTGGCCGACGAGCCCACCGGCAACCTGGACCCCACCACCAGCACCGAGATCGTGGCGATCCTGGAGCGGATCAACCGCACCGGCACGACCGTGGTGATGGCCACGCACGACACCTCCATCGTCAACACCTTCCGCAAGCGCGTGGTGCAGCTGCGCGACGGGCGCATCGTGCGGGACCAGGCCGGGGGCGAGTACGAGGCCATCGAGGTCGAGGGGGTGGCCGCCCGATGAAGCCCGGCTTCCTCGCCGGAGAAGTCGGCAACGGCCTGCGGCGCAACACCGCCATGGTGATCTCGGTGGTGCTGGTCACCATGGTCTCGCTGTTCTTCCTGGGGATGGGGCTGCTGGCCCAGCGCCAGGTCGACACCCTGCAGGGCTACTGGTACGACAAGGTGCAGGTCTCGATCTTCCTGTGCACGGAGGACACCGCCGAGGTCGCCTCCTGCGCGGGTGGCGGCGTGACCGAGGCCCAGCGCGAGCAGCTGGCCAGTGACCTCGACGGGCTGCGCCCACTGGTGCAGGAGTACTGGTACGAGTCCAACGAGGAGGCCTACCAGCGCTTCCGCGAGCAGTTCCGCAACTCCCCGGTGCTGGACAACGTGCCCCGCGAGGCGATCCCGGAGAGCTACCGGGTGCAGCTGTCCGACCCGACCAAGTACGAGGTGGTCGCCAGCGCCTTCCAGGGCGCCCCGGGCGTGGAGAGCGTGGAGGACCAGCGGGAGGTCGTGGACAAGCTGTTCACGTTCCTCAACGCCGTCAGTCTGGCCGCGGTCGCCCTGGCCGGGGCGATGGTGATCTGCGCGGTGCTGCTCATCAGCACCACCATCCGGCTGACCGCCTGGAGCCGACGCCGGGAGACCACGATCATGCGCATGGTCGGGGCCTCCGCCTTCACCATCCACCTGCCGTTCATCGTGGAGACGCTGCTGGCCACGGTCGTCGGCGCCGCCCTCTCCGTGGGCCTGCTGTGGGCGATGGTCCACTACGGGATCGCCGGCTTCCTCACCGAGCTGCTCGCCGGACAGGGCGGGATGATCGGCCTGATCGGCACGAGCGACCTGTGGCTGGTCGCCCCCTTCCTCGTCGGCGGCGCGGTGCTGCTGGCGATCGTCACCTCCTGGCTCGCCCTCATCCGTCACGTTCGCGTCTGAGAGGACCGATCATGCGCCCCCGCCCTCCCCGCACCACCCGCACCCGGCTGACCGGCGCGCTGGCCCTCGCGCTCAGCGCGGGCCTGGTGCTGTCCGCCCCGGCGCTGGCGCTGGACGACCTGCGGGACCGGATCGACAGGGTCGAGCGCGAGCAGCAGCAGAAGCGCGGCCAGCAGCAGGGCGTGCACGAGGACATGGCAGGGATCGAGGACCACCTGCACGACACCTCGAAGGCGCTGCAGGCCGCCAGCGACCGGCTGGACCGCATCACGGGTCGGGTGGCCCAGGCCGAGAAGGACCTGACGCGCGCCGAGGACGACCTGGCGCGGGCCGAGGACGACCTGGCGCAGGCGGAGGCCGAGGTCGTGGCGGCCGAGGAGGAGGCCGAGCGGATCCAGGGTGAGCTCGAGGTCGCCTACGCCAACGAGGCCAAGCTCGAGGCGAGCATCGAGCAGAACGCCGAGGAGCAGCAGGCCACCCGGCAGGCGGTCGGGGCGATCGCCCGGCAGAGCTACAAGAGCGGCGGCCTGGGCAACCTGTCGATGACCCTGGAGGTGCTCGCGGGGGAGGGCGACGTCGTCCAGGAGATGGCCATGGCCCGCACCGTGATGCGCGTCCAGGACAGCACCATCGAGAAGCTGGCCGTCCAGGAGGCCCAGAGCGTGGCCGAGCAGGACCGGCTCGCGGGGGTGCGCCGGGAGATCGCCATGCTGCTGGCCGAGGCCGAGGCGACGCTGGAGCGCAAGCGGCAGGCCCTCGCCGCCGCGGAGGAGGCCCGCGCCGCGGCGGAGCGGGCCCGCGCCGAGATCGAGGAGCGCAAGGGCGAGCTGGAGCGGCGCCGGGCCGAGCAGCTGACGGCCACGAAGGCGCTGGCGAAGGAGAAGCAGAAGCTGGAGCAGGAGCTGGCCGTCGCTGAGGAGGAGTCGGCCGCGCTGGAGCAGGAGCTCGCCACGCTCGCGCGGGAGAAGCACGGCCTTGTGGTGAAGAAGGAGGCCGAGGAGCGGCGCCGTGCCGAAGAAGAGGCCCGGCGCCGCGCCGAGGAGGAGGCGCGCCGCCAGGCCGCGGAGGAGGCAGCGCGCCAGGCCGCTGAGGAGGCAGCTCGCGAGGCGGCCCGAGAGGAGGCCCGGCGGCAGTCCGCCGCCCAGCGCAACAGCTCCCCGGCACCCCCACCGGCGCCGGCACCCCCGCCGGCGCCGAGCCCCCCGCCCGCGCCGGACCCGTCCGGACCGCTGGCCCACCCGGTCAGCGCGTCCACCAGCAGCGAGTTCGGCTGGCGGATGCACCCGATCCTGGGCTACGAGCGGCTGCACGCCGGGCTGGACTACGCCGCCGGCTGCGGGACGCCGGTCACGGCGGCGGCCGACGGCACCATCATCATGTCCACCCACACCTCCGGCGGCGGCAACAAGTTGGTCGTCGACCACGGCGTGCTGGGTGGCGTCAACCTCACCACCTCCTACCTGCACCTGCAGGGCTTCGCCCGAACCTCGGGCTCGGTCAGCAAGGGCCAGGTGATCGGCTACGTCGGCAGCACGGGGAACTCCACCGGCTGTCACCTGCACTTCGAGACCCGGGAGAACGGCACACCGGTCAACCCCCGGAACTGGCTGTGATCTGAGCCGTCCCGCCGGGTACCCTGGGGCGGCTCAGCACCGACCGAGGGACGAAGGAGGGACCGTGGCCACGAAGCCGAAGGACGGCAGGCAGCTCGTCGCGAGCAACCGCAAGGCGCGCCACGAGTTCCACATCCTCGACACCCTCGAGGCAGGCCTGGTGCTGACCGGGACCGAGGTGAAGTCGCTGCGGCAGGGCCGGGCCTCCCTCGTCGACGGCTACGCCACCGAGTACGGCGGCGAGCTGTGGCTGGAGGGCGTGCACATCCCCGAGTACACCCAGGGCACCTGGACCAACCACGCCGCCCGGCGGCGGCGCAAGCTGCTGCTGCACCGGGAGGAGCTGGAGCGGCTGGTCGCGACTGCCGACCAGAGCGGCTACACGATCGTGCCGCTGTCGCTGTACTTCAAGGACGGCCGCGCCAAGGTCGAGATCGCGCTCGCCAAGGGCAAGAAGCTGCACGACAAGCGGCAGACGATGCGGGAGCGGCAGGACCGGATGGAGGCCGAGCGGGCGATGTCGGCCCACCTGCGACGGCACGGCTGACCCGGCCCGGCGCCGGCGGTGCGCGCCTGCACGTGGGAATGCCCTGGAGGGCGCGGCCGTTGACCCGATAGCATGGCGGGTCCCGGGTGCGCCCGGGACGTTTTTGACAACTGGACAGTGTGACGTGCCCCCTCTTGGGGGTGATCGGTTTCGACGTTGTACGGCAAGTCAGGGGAAGCGGGTCGAGAAGGCAAGGTCATCTCGTTAACGTCCCTTGCACAACCAATAGGTGCCGATTCCAAGCGCACCGACTTCGCCCTCGCCGCCTGAGCGAGCCACGAAGTCCGTCAGCCTGAGCTAGTTCCCGACTCAGTGCCTGGCGTCAGCTAGGGAACTCGCTGCGTGACCATGTCGAGGGGTCACGCGGGACTCTTACTCGACTGGGCCTGTCAGGGAACGTGTGCGTGCGAGCCCTGGGGCCGAGAAAAGCCATAGCGCACTGCACCCGGAGAAGCCCTGGTTTCCCGGCAGCGGACGCGGGTTCGATTCCCGCCACCTCCACCACGCGGCACGTCACACTGTTCAGTTTTCCCGGTCAGAACGCCCTTCTCTGCTGAGCAAGTGCGCAGTTCAGCTGCATCACCGTCGGCCGACGGGGAAGGGTGCGGTCGTCAGTTCCTCGGACACCTGCCAGACGCGGCGGGCCTCATCCTCGCTGCGGAGGCGGGAGTAGAGCGTCTGCTCGGCAGGTGCGCCGCTCAGGTGGCCAGGACCCTTGGGTCCGTAGAACCGTCCAGTCTTCGCGTGGGGGGAGGTCGCGGCGTAGAGCGCGGGGAGCGCTGCGCTCTCCGGGGTGCCGGCGAGGATGCCTCGGGCGGACAGCCAGCGGATCGCGCGCACGCTCCAGGTGTCCCCGGCGCGTCCCAGCTCCGGGCGGGCGGACAGCAGGCTCGTGGGAGCGACACCGGGGTGGGACAGGTTGCTGGTGATGCCCCAGCCGTTGGCCTCACTGCGTCGACCCAGCTCGAGGCCGAAGAGGCCGAAGGCGATCTTCGACTGGCTGTAGGCGCGCATGCCGTCGTACGAACGCTCCCAGTTCAGGTCCTCCCAGTTAATGGAGTTCCGGTTCGCCGCGACGCTGACCTGTGACGTGACGTGCGCGCGACCGGCGCGGAGCAGGGGCAAGAGGTGCGCGACCAGGGCGACGTGGCCGAGGTGGTTGGTGCCGAGCTGGAGCTCGAACCCGTCGACGGTGGTCTGCCGGTCCGGTGGGGTCATGACGCCGGCGTTGTTGATGAGCAGGTGGACGGGGTTGCCCTCGCCGCGCAGCGTCTCGCCGAAGGCCGCGACGGACTCCAGGCACGCGAGGTCCATCGGGTGCAGCGATACGGACGCGGAAGGGGCCGTTGTGCGGATGGTCGCGAGGGCTGCCTCGCCCTTGCGCTGGTTGCGGACGGGCAGCACGAGGTCGGCGCCCGCGGCGGCGAGCCGGGTGGCGATGCGGAGGCCGATCCCGTCGTTGCCACCGGTGAGGACCGCCCGCGTGCCGGTCAGGCTCGGGACGGTGATGTCGAGAGGTCTGCGTGCCATTGGTGTGCTCCCAGGTCGTGGTGGTGACACGACCCTGACGCCGATGGCGAGCGGTAACCAGGACCCGTCAGTCAGTGGCTACCCGGGTAGCCGCGCTGTAGAACTGTCAGGACGACTGGAGGAGGGCGCATGGTGATCGACCGACCCGGCGTGGCGGCGTTCCTGCGCCACCGTCGCGAGGCGCTGCAGCCTGAGGACGTCGGCCTGCCGCGAGGGCGGCGTCGTCGAACCGGCGGCCTGCGCCGCGAAGAGGTCGCGGGCCTCTGCCATATGTCGACGGACTACTACGCCCGCCTCGAGCGCGGTACCGGGCCGCAGCCGTCGGAGCAGATGCTCGCATCGATCGCGCAGGGCTTGCACCTGTCGGTCGCCGAGCGCGACCACCTGTTCCGGCTGGCGGGGCACCGGCCGCCCGGACGGGGGGCGCCGAGCGAGCACATCAGCCCCGGGCTGCTGCGCATCTTCGATCGCCTGCAGGACACGCCCGCCGAGATCGTCACCGAACTCGGCGAGACGCTGCGCCAGACCCCGCTCGGCGTCGCGCTCACCGGGGAGACGACCAGCTTCGCCGGGCCTGCCCGCAGCATCGGATACCGCTGGTTCACCGACCCGTGCAGCCGCCGCCTCTACGCCCCGGACGACCACCCCTTCCTGTCACGGCTGTGGGTCTCTGGGCTGCGCGAAGTCATCGCGCTTCGAGGCCGCCCGTCGCGCGCGGCCGCGCTCGCGGACGACCTCCTCGAGCGGAGCGAGGAGTTCCGCACGATTTGGGACCGGCACGAGGTGGGGGTCCGGCCCTCCGAGGTCAAGCGCTTCGCGCACCGTGAGCTCGGGACCCTCGAGCTCACCTGCCAGACCCTGACCGATCCCGCACAGTCGCACTCGCTGCTGGTCTACACGGCCGTACCCGGGACGGAGAGCGACGAGAAGCTGCGGCTGCTCTCCGTCATCGGCGCACAGCCGCTCAACTGACGACGGCGGCGGCCCGGCGATCGCTCAAGCTCACCACCCACGACACCCCACGTTTGCGACGCCCCCGAGGGTCGACCTCCGCGCGCGAGAGCCGGACGTCCGCGCCTGCCTGGGGGTGCGCGCGAGGGCGTTCGACGTCTGGGAGTGACGAGCGGCTCTAGGCTTTGGCAATGTTCGCTCGCTTTGTGTTGGAGCATGTGGACCTGGATGAGGTCTCGGTGCGTGTACGGCACGGAGGCGTCGGTGCCCCGGTGGTGCTGTTGCACGGACATCCCCGGACCCACACCACCTGGCATGAGGTCGCACAGCGACTCGCTGCCGAGCACGTGGTGGTGTGCCCCGACTTGCGGGGGTACGGCGGCTCGACGCTGCCCCCTGATGCTCCCGACCACGCGCAGTCCAGCAAGCGAGCCATGGCCCGCGACGTCGTTGAACTGCTGGCCCGCCTCGGTCATGACCGGTTCGCCGTGGTGGGGCACGACCGAGGCGCCCTCGTTGCCATGCGTACCGCTATGGACCACCCTGATCGGGTCTCCCATCTGGTAGTCATGGATGGGTTGCCGCTCATCGAGCACCTGGACCGGACCGACGCCAGATTCGCCCGGGCATGGTGGCACTGGTGGTTCCTGGGCCAGACCGAGAAGCCAGCCGAACGCGTCATCAACGCCGACCCGGACGCTTGGTACCGCATCCCGCCTCCGGAAGCCATCGGCTCCCTGAACCACGCGGACCTCTGTGCTGCGTTGCGGAATCCCGCCGTTGTGCACGGCATGTGCGAGGACTACCGAGCCGGCCTTGCCATCGACCGGGACCATGATGAGGCTGACCGCGCCGCCGGACGTCGCATCGCCTGTCCGACGCTGTTGCTCGAATCGGCCAGGGACGACATCGACATTCACGGGGACCCCACCGCCATCTGGGAGCCGTGGCTACAGCAACCGCTGCGTCACCAGATCATCGACTCTGGTCACCATCAAGCAGAGGAAGCGCCCGAACAGGTTGCCGAAGCTCTCATGGAGTTCCTTGCCACCGCCTAGGCGAGCCACTGCATCCGGAGCACACGCCCGCTAGGGCCGGTGTCGGGTATAGCCACTCCGCCACTGCTCGTGGCTTATGGACTTCCTTCTTCTCCGTTGTGGGCACGGTGCGGCCGCGTCTTGGCACGAGGTCGGCCCCCGGCGCTTACGACGTGGCGATGAGAACGGTGGCACCGAGGGCTGCGAGCAGGCCTACCGACTGGCGGAGGTGGAGCCGTTCGCTGAGCAGGAGGAGTCCGACGAGGACAGGGACCACCGGATAGAGGGAAGAGAGTACAACGGTGGTCGTGATGAACTCGGTGCGGAGGGCGAAGAGGTAGGCACTGAGTGCTGCGGCGGCCAGGGCGCCTGCCCCGAGGCTGAGGGCCAGAACGCTCGCGTGCGGTGCGCCTTGCGGGCGCCATTCGACGGGCTCACGCATGAAGGTGACCGCTGCGATCAGGACGGCGGCGATCGCCGTGACCCTGCCGCTCAGGATCGGCCACAGTCCGGCTTCCATGGTGTCGGAGCGGGCCAGGCAGAGGTACTGGATGGCGATGCCGCCGCTGGCGGCGAGCCCGTCCAGTACCGAGGCACGTGACACGGCCAGCGATCCGCCCGAACCCCGGCCGATGAGCCACAGTGCGGGTATCGCGATCGCGACGCCGAGCCAACCAAGTGCCGGCGGCCGCTCGCCGAGCGCGACCGCTCCCACCAGCACGGGGATGGCCACTCCTCCCACCGCGCTCAGCGGCACGACGACCGACATCGAGCCGTGACGCAGCCCTCGGAAGAGGAACGCCATCGCCAAGCCGGTGCCGATTCCCGAACCCGCACCCCAGATCAGGTCGGTCAGCTGGGGCGATGAGTGGAGACCGAGCAGCACCACGCCGGTGATGCACAGGCCGCCGATCTGTCCGATCAGCGCCACCCGTACCGGGGAGAGGCGCCGCGCGGCCAGACCTCCGATGACGTCGGAGACCCCGTAGCTCAGCGCCGACAGCAGTGCGAGGGCGATGCCCACGACTCACTGCTCCAGGTCGCGCTCGGCTTGTCCCACCGGGCACAACGCAGCGGTGGTGCAGGTGTGGCGGTCGCACAACCGGCACAGGAAGCTCGAGCGTCGGTCCTCTGCGAACATCCGTGCCAGCAAGGTCTCGAGGATTGCTGTCAGACCGGCACGTTCGGACGTGTCCAGGTCGGAGAGCAGGTTGGCCAGCTCGCGGGCTCGCGCCTCCAGGACCCGGCGTACTACCTGCCGGCCGGCGTCGGTCAGCTCGACCGGCACCGTTCGCCCGGCCCCTGTTCGCCGGCGGACCAGGCCGGCCGTCGACAGGCCGTCGACCATGCGCGCCGCTGCGGGCTGTGTGAGACCCACGTCTCGGCCCAGCTCGGAGACGCTCATGCTGCCCACGTGATCCAGAACGACGAGCGCGGCTGCGCCACTGGTGCTCGCGCCGCTGGCCTCACGGACTTGAGCCAGCATCGATCCCGAAATGCCCAGGGCCGCTGCGCCAAGAAGGTTCGCCAAGCGGGCTAATTCATGCATGACTCATGCATACTCGGTTGGCGGTGTCGGCCGCAACCCGTCCGGACGCACGACCCGGTCCCGGCGCCTCGACGAGGGACCGGGACCGGGGCGTTGCTGTGCCATGGGCCGCCGGCGCCGAGCCGGCGGCGGGTGAACTACGGAACCTCGACCGGTCCGGCGGCGCCCGCCCGCTGTCGCACGGCCGGGCGGTCGGCCCGGTGCTCGTGCAGCGCGAGGGCCGTGACGCTGGCAACCACGACGACTAGGCCGCCCCAGCGCAGCGGGGTGAACTCCGCCCCGAGGAACGCCACGCCCACCACGGCGGCCGTCACGGGGAACATCAGCTCGGCCAGCGTGGCGCGGGAGGCCGCGGTCCGTCGGAGCCCCACGTAGTAGAGGGCGAGAGCGGCCGCACCCGGGATCAGCGCCAGCAGCAGGACGAGCGGGATCAGCCGTAGCGGCAGTGCCAGCCCAGCGCCGGACAGTGCCACGATGGCCAGCGCGGCCGGCGCGCCGAAGGCGAACCGCAGCACCAGCGTGCTGCGCGGACCCAGTGCCGTGTCGACGTAGCGGCCCAGCACCGTGCCCGCCGCCCACAGCGCGGCGGCGCCCAGCGCCAGCAGTGCGGCCTGCAGGTCGGCGACGCCCACGTCGAACGGGCGCGGGAAGCTGAGGAACCAGGCACCCACCAGGGCGGGCACCGCGAACAGCGCGTACCGCGGACGGAGCCGCTCGCGCAGCACCGCCGCGGCCAGGGCGAGCGCCAGCAGCGGCTGCAACTTCTGCAGTACCTGCGGCGTGACGGGGTCACCCAGGGCGAAGGCGGCGGTGAACAGCGTGGTCGCCAGGGCCGAGGAGCCGGCGCCGATGACGACCGCGGCGGTGCGGACCGGGGCAGGGGCACCGCGCCACGCCCGCAGCGCCGGCACCAGCCAGGGCAGCGTCAGCAGCACCAGGGCGAGGTGCTCGTAGAGGACGATCGTGGCGGCGTCCAGGTGCGCGGCCAGCGGGTCGCGCATCAGCGCCGAGGTGCCCCACAGCGTGGCGGCCAGCGCCACCAGCCAGGTGAGGTCCCGGCGCCCAGTAGGCGCCGGAGGGGTCACGCCTCCCGGCCGGCGGCGGCCTGGTCCTGCTGCTGGGCCAGCTGGGCGTGGACGTCGTCCATGTCCAGGGCGCGGACCTGGCCGATCAGCTCCTCCAGCGCCTGCGCCGGCAGCGCGCCGGGCTGGGCGAAGACCAGGATGCCCTCACGGAAGGCCATGACGGTCGGGATCGAGGTGATCTGCGCGCCCGCGGCGAGCGCCTGCTGGGCCTCGGTGTCGACCTTGCCGAAGACGATGTCGTCGTGCTTCTCGGCCGCTTCCTGGTAGACCGGCGCGAACGACCGGCACGGGCCGCACCAGGAGGCCCACCAGTCCACCAGGACGATGTCGTTGCCGGTGATCGTCTGCTCGAACGTCTCGGCGGTCAGCTCGACTGTGCTCATGGCGGGGGCAACGACGCGTCGGCCCCGGTGATTCCCCCGCCGCCACAGCCTGCCCGGCCACCCCGGCGTGCTGGGGAGGGCGGGAGCGGGCCGATACGTCACAATGACCGGCATGAACTCCGGTGTGCCGTCAGTCTCCAACTCGATCACCGTCCGACTGGAGCTGCCGGCCAGGGCTACGGCCGTCAGCGAGCTCACCAGCGCGGTGGAGAAGGCGGGCGGGATGGTCACCGCGGTCGACATCGCCGACTCCGGGACGCAGCGGCTGCGAGCGGACCTCACCATCGCCACCCACGGCTCGGACCACGCCGACGAGGTCGTGACGGCGATGCGGCAGGTGCACGGTGTGGAGATCGGCAAGGTCAGCGACCGGACCTTCCTGGTGCACCTCGGCGGCAAGCTGAGCGTCGAGTCCAAGCTGCCGATCCGCAACCGCGACGACCTGTCCCTGGTCTACACCCCCGGCGTGGCCAAGATCTGCCAGGCGATCGCGGAGAACCCCGAGGACGCCCGCCGGCTGACCATCAAGCGCAACACCGTCGCGGTCGTCACCGACGGCAGCGCCGTGCTGGGGCTGGGCAACATCGGGCCGCTGGCGGCGATGCCGGTGATGGAGGGCAAGGCGGCGCTGTTCAAGCGGTTCGCCGACATCGACGCCTTCCCGATCTGCCTCGACCTCACCGACACCGATGAGATCGTGCGCACCGTCAAGGCGCTGGCGCCCGGCTTCGCCGGCATCAACCTGGAGGACATCTCTGCTCCGCGCTGCTTCGAGATCGAGCGTCGGCTGCGCCGGGAGCTGTCGATCCCGGTGTTCCACGACGACCAGCACGGGACCGCGATCGTCGCGCTGGCGGCGCTGCGCAACGCGCTGCGCGTGGTCGACAAGACGCTCGACGGCGTCCGGATCGTCATGTCGGGGGCCGGTGCGGCGGGCACCGCGATCCTGCGGCTGCTGATGCGTGCCGGCGCCCGCGACATCGTGGTCGCCGACGTCAACGGCGTGCTGCACCCGCGCCGCCCCGACATCATGAGCGGCGAGGACGGCACGCTGGCCTGGATCTCCTCGCAGACCAACTCGCAGGGGCTGACCGGCACGCTGAAGGACGCGCTGGAAGGCGCCGACGTCTTCATCGGGGTGTCGGCCGGCAACATCCTCACCGGCGAGGACATCGCCCGGATGGCCGACGACGCGGTGGTCTTCGCGATGGCCAACCCGGTGCCGGAGGTCGACCCCGCGGCGGCCGCCCAGCACGCGACCGTCGTGGCCACCGGCCGCAGCGACTTCGCCAACCAGATCAACAACGTGCTCGTCTTCCCGGGCGTCTTCCGCGGGCTGCTGGACGCCCGCGCCCACCACGTCAGCGACGACATGCTGCTGGCGGCGGCGGTGGCCCTCTCCGACGTCGTCACCGACGACGAGCGCAACCCCACCTACATCATCCCCAGCGTCTTCAACCCCCGGGCCACCAAGGCGGTCGCCGAGGCCGTGCAGCAGGCGGCCGTGGAGGCAGCCGGCAGTGAGTGAGCCCTGGCGCACCACCGCCTGGACGTCCTGGTGGGTGATGCTGCTGGTCCAGCTCTACGGCCTCTACGGTCCGGTGGTGGAAGGACCCGGGGGGCCGCTCTCCCTGGACAAGCTCGGTCACGTGCTCATGTTCGGGGTAGCGGCCGCCGTCGCCGCCGCGCTGCGCAGCCGCGCCGCGCTGACGGTCGTGGTCCTGCACGCACTGGTCTCCGAGCCGCTGCAGGCAGTGCTGACGAGCACGCGCCAGGCGGACGTGCTGGACCTGGCGGCCGACCTGGTCGGGATCGTCCTCGGCGTGGGCGTGGTGGGGTGGTGGCAGGTCCGGGCCGAGGACCGCTCCCAGGAGCCGGTCCGGTGAGCGGGCCCGAGCTGCCGGGCCCGGCCGCTACCCCCTCGGGCCCGGAGCGGGTCACCGGGCGGCTGCTGGTCGCGACCCCGCTGACGGGGGAGTTCTTCCGCCGCAGCGTCGTGCTGGTGCTGCACCACGACGAGGACGGCGCCCACGGCCTGGCGCTCAACAAGCCGATGGACGCCGAGGTGGCCGCCGTGCTGCCGGACTGGCAACCGCACGTGACCGCCCCGACCCAGCTGTTCCAGGGCGGGCCGGTGGGGATGGACACCGCCATGGGACTGGTCGGGGTCCCCGGTGACCACCGGGCGGATGAGGAGCCGATGGGGGTCTCTCTGCTGTTCGGTGGCCTCGGGCTGGTCGACCTGGACGTCCCGCCGCCGCTGGTGATGCCGGAGCTGTCGGGACTGCGCATCTTCGTCGGCTACTCCGGCTGGGGGGCCGGGCAGCTGGACGCCGAGCTCGCCGAGGGCGCCTGGTACGTCGTGGACCTGGAGCCGCGCGACCCGTTCCGGCCTGACCCGGACCAGATGTGGCAGCAGGTCCTGGCCCGGCAGCGCAGCACGCTGTCGCTGCTGGTCACCCACACCGACCGCCCCGAGCTCAACTGACCGGCGCGGTGCCGCCGTATGCTTGGGGCATGAGCGAGCCACTGGACGCCCCGGAGGCCCCCACCGGTCCGTCCACCCGCACCAGCCTGCTGGAGCGGGAGGACACCAGCACCGAGCAGCAGCTGAGCGAGCCCGGCGACCATGAGCGCTTCGCGCACTACGTGCGCAAGGAGAAGATCATGGAGAGCGCCGTCAGCGGCGAGCCGGTGACCGCGCTCTGCGGCAAGGTCTGGGTGCCCGGGCGGGACCCCGAGCGGTTCCCCGTCTGCCCGACCTGCAAGGAGATCTACGAGGGGCTGCGGGCGCCGCAGGACGGCGGAGAGTAGCCGGCCGGCAGGTCGGCGCCGCGTCACCGGCGGGTCCGTCACCGGAGGGGCCCGCCGGTTCCTTATCCTGATCGGCGATGTCCACCTCCGCCGCCTCCCACCTGCCACCTGCCTATCCGGAACGAGCGGCCTGGGGGACCGCGGGCAAGCTGCGCGCCTGGCAGGCCGCGGCGCTGGAGCAGTACCGGACCGAGCGGCCGCGTGACTTCCTGGCCGTCGCCACGCCAGGTGCCGGCAAGACGACCTTCGCGCTGCGGGTGGCCACCGAGCTGCTCGACCGGGGGGAGGTCGAGCGCGTCACGGTCGTCGCGCCGACCGAGCACCTGAAGGTGCAGTGGGCGGAAGCCGCCGCCAAGGTCGGGATCCGCATCGACCCCCACTTCGCCAACGCCCAGGGCCGGCACGGCGGCGACTTCCAGGGCGTGGTGCTGACCTACGCCGGCGTGGCCAGCAAGCCGCTGCTGCACCGCGCCCGCACCGAGGCGGCCCGCACGCTCGTCATCCTCGACGAGATCCACCACGGCGGGGACGCGCTGAGCTGGGGGGAGGCGGTCCGGGAGGCCTTCGAGCCGGCCACGCGCCGGCTCGCGCTCACCGGCACCCCGTTCCGGTCCGACACCGCCGCGATCCCGTTCGTCCGCTACGAGATGGACGAGGAGGGCGTGCTGCGCTCGCAGGCCGACTACACCTACGGCTACGCCGAGGCGCTGCGCGACGGCGTGGTGCGCCCGGTGCTGTTCCTCGCCTACGGGGGCAACATGCGCTGGCGCACCCGAGCGGGTGACGAGATCGAGGCACGGCTGGGGGAGCCGGTGACCAAGGACGTGACCGCCCAGGCGTGGCGCACCGCCCTGGACCCTGCGGGGGAGTGGGTCCCCTCCGTCCTGAGCGCCGCGGACCGGCGGCTGACGGAGGTGCGTCACCACGTGCCCGACGCCGGAGGTCTGGTGATCGCCACTGACCAGGCCACGGCTCGCGCCTACGGTCGGCAGCTGCAGGCCCTCACCGGTGAGAAGCCCACCGTGGTGCTCTCCGACGACGCCGGCGCCTCCCGCCGGATCGAGGACTTCGCGCACGGCAGCTCACGGTGGATGGTCGCGGTCCGGATGGTCTCCGAGGGCGTCGACGTGCCACGGCTGTGTGTCGGCGTCTACGCCACCTCGACCTCGACGCCGCTGTTCTTCGCCCAGGCGGTCGGCCGCTTCGTGCGGGCCCGCCGCAGGGGCGAGACCGCCTCGGTGTTCCTGCCGAGCGTCCCCCTGATCCTCCAGCACGCGGGCTCCCTGGAGCTCGAGCGCGACCACGCGCTGGACAGGGGGCGCGGCGGGGAGGAGGACGGGCTCTGGAACCCCGAGCAGGCAGAGCTGGAGCACGCCCAGCGCACCGAGTCGACCCCAGACGACCAGGGCAGCTTCGAGGCGCTGCAGTCCGACGCGCAGTTCGACCACGTCCTCTTCGACGCCGAGCAGTACGGGCTCGGGGCGGTGCCGGGGAGCGGCGAGGAGCAGGACTATCTCGGGCTCCCGGGACTGCTGGAGCCGGAGCAGGTCAGCCACCTGCTGCGGGAGCGACAGCGCAAGCAGCAGCGCGGCGACGGCGGCCGGGCCGCGGCCCAGCAGGTGTCGGCTCACCGGGCGCTGGCCGAGCGCCGCAAGGAGCTCAACCGGCTGGTCGCTGCGTACGCCCGGAAAAGCGGCCAGCCGCATGCGATCGTGCACGCCGAGCTGCGGCGGACGTGCGGCGGTCCCGAGCTGGCCACCGCCACGACCGAGCAGGTCACCGACCGCATCGAGACGATCCGGCGCTGGTTCGTGGGACGTCGGTGACCTAACCTGCTGCCGCACGGGCACCGGCGTTGCTACCGTGCCGATCGTGAGCGACACCACACGCCCCAGTGGGGCGGACCCGCAGCGCGACCATGGACGAGCTGCCGTCGAGACCGCGCAGACCCTTGACCGTGGGCTGCAGGTCCTGCAGCTGCTCGGCGCGCCCGGCGGCCACGGCGGACTGACGATGAGCGAGCTGGCCGACGACCTCGGCGTGGGCCGCGCGGTCGTCTACCGGCTGGTGGCCACCTTGGTCGGCCGCGAGTTCGCGGTGCGGGGTCCGGACGGCCGGGTCCGGCTGGGCCCGGCGATGGCACGCCTGGTCGCGAGCGTGCGCCCGGTGGTCGTCGAGGCCGCCCGACCGGTGCTGCGCCGCCTGGCCGAGGAGCACGGCGCCACCGCTCACTTCACCGTTGTCGACGGGCCCGACGGCACCGATGCCCTGGCGGTGCTGGTGGTCGAGCCCACCTGGACCGACTTCCACGTCGGCTACCGGGTCGGCAGCAGGCACCCACTGACGCAGGGCGCGGCGGGACGCGCGCTGCTGGCCGGCAGGGAGGACAACTACGGCGTCATCGCCACCCACGGCGAGCTGCAACAGGGCGCCCACGGGCTCGCCGCCGCCGTGCCCGGCCTGTCCGGGGTCGAGGCCTCGGTCGGGCTGGTGGGCATGTCACCGTTCGACGAGGACCTGGTCGGCGCCGCGGTGGTAGCGGCCGCTGAGGAGATCTCCGCGATGCTGCGCGGGCAGCCCGACAGCCGGTAGCAGCTCCGGGCGCCGCTCGGTCACTCGCGCTGCACGAGCGGCATCAGCCGGGAGGGGATCCGCCGGGAGAGGGCGATCACCGTCGAGGAGCGCTCGACGAGCTGGTGCCCCACGACCTCGTCGATGACTCGCTGGAGGTCGGCGTTGTCGCGGGCCACCACCCGCAGCATCAGGTCCCCGTCGCCGGTGATGGTGTGGGCCTCGAGCACCTCGGGGATCGCCTCGAGGTGCCGGAGCACCGGCTCGGGTCCCATCCCTTGGCTGATCTGCAGGGTGCAGAACGCGGTGACGGGGTAGCCCATCGCCGCGGGGTCCAGCTGCGGCGCGAAGCTGGTGATAACCTCGCGCGTCTCCAGCCGGTCCAGCCGGCTCTGCACGGTGCCGCGGGCGACCCCGAGCCGGCGGGAGGCGCCCAGCACGCCGATCTGCGGCTCGGCGTCGAGCAACGTCAGCAGGCGGCGCTCCAGGTGGTCCAGGTCGGCGGCTGTCATAGGGCAGAGTGTCTAGCAGAAATGCCGATGCGGGCAACATAATGCGCAGACTGATCACTGATCGTGGCTACTGTTGCCCAGGTGGCGGCCACAGGTGCAGGCTCGGAGACATGACTGATTCGACCTTCACGCTCACCAACCAGGAGCGCGAGGCTCAGCTGGAGCTGGACCAGCTCCAGCAGCTCGTCGGCCTCGTGCCCTACGACGAGAGGCAGGACGTCTTCCCCGTCACCGGCTGGGACGCGATCGTCTTCGTGGTCGGCAACGCGACCCAGGCCGCGCACTTCTACCAGTCCGCGTTCGGTATGGAGCTGGTCGCCTACTCCGGCCCAGAGACCGGCAACAGGGACCACAAGGCCTACGTGCTGAAGTCCGGCTCCATCCGGTTCGTTCTCAAGGGCGGTGTCGACCCGGACAGCCCGCTGCACGACCACGTCCGCCGTCACGGTGACGGTGTCGTCGACATCTCGCTCGAGGTGCCCGACGTGGACCGCTGCGTCGAGCACGCCCGCAGCGTCGGGGCGACCGTCGTGCAGGAGCCGGAGGACCTGCGCGACGACTACGGCGCGGTGCGGATCGCGGCGATCGGTACCTACGGCGAGACCCGCCACACCCTCGTGCAGCGTGGTGACTACTCCGGCCCCTACCTGCCGGGCTACGTGCCGCGCCGGTCCGAGTACACCAGGCGCGAGGGCGCACCGAAGCGACTGTTCCAGGCACTGGACCACATCGTCGGCAACGTCGAGCTCGGCAAGATGGACGAGTGGGTGGAGTTCTACCGCAGGGTGATGGGCTTCTCCAACATGGCCGAGTTCATCGGCGACGACATCGCCACCGACTACTCGGCACTGATGTCGAAGGTGGTCGCGAACGGCAACCACCGGGTGAAGTTCCCGCTCAACGAGCCGGCGGTCGGCAAGCGCAAGAGCCAGATCGATGAGTACCTGGAGTTCTACCGGGGCCCGGGCGCCCAGCACTTGGCGCTGGCTACCAACGACATCCTGCGCACCGTCGACTGCATGCGCGCCGAGGGCGTCGAGTTCCTGGCCACGCCCGACAGCTACTACGAGGACCCGGCGCTGCGGGAGCGCATCGGTGAGGTGCGCGTGCCGATCGAGGAGCTGCAGAAGCGGGGCATCCTGGTCGACCGGGACGAGGACGGATACCTGCTGCAGATCTTCACCCGTCCGGTTCAGGACCGCCCGACCGTCTTCTTCGAGCTGATCGAGCGGCACGGCTCCCTCGGCTTTGGCAAGGGCAACTTCAAGGCGCTGTTCGAGGCGATCGAGCGAGAGCAGGCCAAGCGCGGCAACCTCTGAGAACGAGGGAGTGAGCGAACCCCCGGATGCCCGCTGGCGTCCGGGGGTTCGCCGTTGTGCTCAACGCCGGCTGGTCGCTGCCGGCTGCCGGGGCGTCGCCCCCGGTGCCGTGGCCTCGCCGGTCAGCTTGCGTAGCAGCTCCTCCAGCCGGTCCTGCTCGGCGGTGGTGAGCCGGTCGATGGGGAAGGTGCTGTCGCGGACCTGCTGCTCGAGCTGCGCGCGACGGCGCTCGCCCGCGGCCGTCAGCGTCAGCAGCTTCACTCGGCGGTCCTCGCCTGGGACCCGCTGCACCAGGCCGAGCGCGTGCAGCTGGTCCGCGATCCCGGTGATGTTGGAGGCGTCACAGGCCATCTGGTCGGCGAGGCTGCGCATCGGCATCGGCTCGACCAGCGCGAAGAGCGCACGAGCCTGCGTCGGGGTGAACCCCTGCTCCGACACCGCCTCGGCGAACGCCGCCCGGGAGGCGTCGGCTGCGGCGATCAGCAACCCTCCCAGGACCTTGCTGCGCTCGCGGTCGCTCATGCCCTCACAGTACCTGACGAGTCGATGGTTGACTTAGTCAAGTAACGGCCTCATGCTGGGGATACTTGACTAGCTCGACTATTGAGGAGGCTCAGCATGTCTGCGGCAACTGTGACCACACTGTTGCCCGCCGCGTTGTGGTGGGCGGGAGTCCGTCGGGCGGTGGCGTCCTGATGGGGCACCGTGGCCTGAACGAGATGGAGCGCCGGTTCGCTGCGGCGCCCCCACCGCGCGCCCTGGCCCGGATCGCCACGGTGACCGACGACGGTCAGCCGCACGTGGTGCCGGTCGGCTGGTCGTGGGATGACGAGAGGCAGCTGTTCGTGCTCGGGGGGCGGGACGTCCCGCACACGGTCCGCGCCCGCCATGTCCGTCGCCGGGGACAGGCCGCCATCGTCATCGACGGCTTGGCTGACGGCCCTGGGTGGTCCCCGTGGGGCCTGGTCGTCAACGGGCGCGCCCGGGTGGACGACGGAGAGGGGGCCATCCTGCTGCACCCGGACCGAGTGCGTTCCTGGAATCTGGAGAGCGTCACCGAGTCCTGACCACCGGGGCGGTGTCCGGTCGACGGCCGCACCCGCAGGAGGGGATGCCAGCCGCCGACCGGTCCGGCAGGCCTGGCCCCGCATGGTCTGGCTAGGCGCTGAGGTCGAAGTCGACGTAGATGCGCCGTGGTGGGTGATAGATGCGGGCGATGTGGCGGCGGGGTGGGCCGGTGGGGGGTAGATGGTCGAGCACGGGTGGGGGTCGGCTGTCGTGGTGGTGCCCCGTGGGGGTGGTGACGCGGGTGTGTTGTCGGGACCCGGGGGTGCCCGGTGGGGGAATGCCGAGCAACCGGGCGAGCTGGTCCTCCAGTGGGGCCGGCGGGGGCGCGCCGGTGCTGGGGGTGCTACTGAGGGTGTGGTGGTGCCAGCCGGGGGTTTCCTTGGCGTGGTTGCAGGCCCGGCACAGGCCTTGGCCGTTGCTGTCGCTGGTGGGTCCGCCGACGGTGTGCGGCACGGCGTGGTCCAGGTGCCGGATGGGGGCGTCGCAGTAGGGGGTGCGGCAGGTCTGGTCGCGTGCGACGAGGTAGCGGCGCAGCGCCCCGGTGAACAGCCGCCGCCGAGGGTCCTGGTCGGCCAGGGAGCCGGTGACCGGGTCGGTGTACAACCGCCGCAGCCACACCCGCGCCCGGGTTGCCAGCTCCTCACCACCGCCGCCGTTGCCGCTGCCGCTGCCGCTGCCGCTGCTGCTGGTGGGGTGCTCGTGGGTGGGTGGGGTGAGCAGGTCGCGGGCGTACTGGGCGGGGATGGGCCCGTACCCGGTGAGCCGGGCCGGTCCGGGGTGGCCGGTGAACAGCGTGGTGTCGGTGATGACCAGGCCGACCTCGATGGGTACGTCGGCGGCGCGGGTCTGGCCAGTGATGCGTTCGACGAAGGTGTCGGCCTTGATCTGGTCCAGGCTGCGCTCATCTCCGGCCGAGCGCAGCGCCTTGGCGTGCTCATCCAGCGCCCGGTAGCAGGCCACGCCCTGGGCGGCGGGCACGAACGCCGAGACGATGCTCATCACATCCGGGGCCGGCCGGGTGGACACTCGCCGGTCCTTGGCCGCCCGCCGGCCTCGGGAGACGAACGCGGACGGGTCCAGCCGGTAGGCCGCCGACCTGGCGGCTGCGGCCAGCCGAGCCTGCGACAGCGACCCCAGCCGCGGCGCCAGCTCGGCATCGACCCGGGCCCGGTCCTCCCGCGACAGGCACGCGGTGGCCTGCACCACCAGCGTGGCCCCCCACTCGGTGATCTGCCCCCGGCTGAGCGCGGCATGGGTGTGCGGCATCTCAGCCACTAGCGCCTTGGCCAACCCCAGATGCCGGCTGCCCCGGTACGGGGACTCCCGCCGCGCCAACGCCACCTGATGTCCCACCGACGTCCCGACCCGCTCACCGGGAGCCAGCCGCGCCTGCCCGGCGGCCTGCGCAGCCTCCAACGCCACACTGTGCCGGGCCTGCGCCGCAGCCGCGGCCCCCTTCAACGACTCCAGCGCCGAGATCACCTCCACCAGCGCCGCCTCGTCCAACCCCGCCCCGTCCGAGCCAGCCAGCCGCTCCACCCAGCCAGCCACCTCCGCAGCCGCCACCCCAGCAACGGGCCCGGCACCAGCCAACCCCGGCCCCGGCGCCGTCGGTCCGGGCTCAGGCGCCCCGCCGGACGCCCCGGCCGCGAACCCAACACCGTTGCTGGACATATGTCCAGTTTAGAATCGCACGCACGTGCGAGTCAAGGGTTGTGGAAGCCGCGTGTCAGTCCTCCGTGAGGACAACCTCAGCCGGGCGGGGCAGCGGCGGTCGTCCGGTCTCGACGCAGCGCCCTCCCCATGCCGAGCGCCCCGATGGAGGTCATCGCCAAGATGGCGGCGAAGAGCACGCCGATGACCAGGGGGTCTCACCGAGCCCGGCCTGGAGCGAGAGCGCCAGGGACGGCACGAAGCCACCGACCATGCCCGCGAGGTTGTAGGAGACCGCCACCCCGGAGTACCGGTAACGCCCCTCGAACAGCTGGCTGAACAGCGGGCCGATAGGGCCGTAGGGCAGGCCGAGCAGGCCGATCCCGATCGCGATGGCGATCGCCGCCAGCCACACCTGGCCGGAGCCCAGCATGAGCGCGAGCGGGGCCGCGCACAGGACCGCGATGAGTCCGCCGCCGCAGACCACCTTCCACGGCGTGTACCGGTCCGCGAGCCGGCCGCCGACGAGGATCCCCCCGGCTTCCAGCGCCGCCCCGGCCATCGTGGCGACCAGCACCACCCACGCCGCCATCCCGAGCACCTCGGTGCCGTAGTTGACGGCGTAGGTGGTCATGAGGAAGAAGCCGCCGGAGGCGAAGAGCGCGGTGGCGACCACGAGCAGCACCCGACGCCACGCCTGCTGGAACAGTTCCACCACGGGAGGCCGGTGCTTCTCCTGGCTAACCTCCTCGCGAAGCACCTCGCGGAACACCGGGGACTCCTCGACCCGGAGTCGTAGGTAGATCGCGACGGCCAGCATGGGGAACGCCAGCAGGAACGGGATCCGCCAGCCCCAGGCCTCGAACTGCTCGGTCGGCAGCAGCGTGACCAGCGCGACGACGCCGGAGGAGGTGACCGTCCCGATCGGTGAGCCGAACTGCGGCATCGCGCCGTAGATGGACTTCTTCTCGGGAGGGGCGTGCTCCACGGCCATCAGGACCGCACCGCTCCACTCGCCGCCGAGGGAAAGCCCCTGCACGAACCGGAGGGCTGCGAGCAGGATGGGGGCTGCTACCCCGATCGTGTCGTAGGTCGGCAGCAGTCCGATGCAGCCGGTGGCGCCACCGATCACCACGATGGTGATGATCAGCGTGCGCTTGCGGCCGATGCGGTCGCCCAGGTGCCCGAACAGGACGCCGCCGAGCGGGCGGGCGATGAATCCGATCGCGAAGGTGAGCAGCGCAAGGACGGTGCCCGCGACCGGGTCGAGCTCGGGGAAGAACAGCGTGTTGAAGACCAGCGCCGCCAGCAGCCCGTAGAGGAAGTAGTCGTACCACTCCATCGACGTGCCCAGCAGCGCCGAGACGGCGACCCGCCGAAGCTCTCGCGCATCGACCGTGTAGGCGCGAGAGTCGACCTCCGTCCACTCGGTGCGCGCCGGGGTCACGACCGCACGGCCTCCAGGGTGGCCGCCCAGGCGCGCACGGCCTCGTCCACCTGGGCCTCGGTGACGACCAGGGCCGGGATGAAGCGCACGACCTGCCCCCAGGGGCCGCAGGTCAGCAGCAGCAGCCCCTGGTCGACGGCGGCCTTCTGCGCGCGGGTCGCGGCCGTGCCGTCCGGGTTGCCGTCGGCGTCGCGGAACTCACAACCCAGCATCAGGCCCAGCCCGCGCACGTCGGTGATGGCGTCGTGGTCGGCCGCGACCTTCTCCAGGCCGGCACGCAGCTGCTCCCCGCGGGCGGCCGCGTTCTCCACCAGCCCCTCCTCCTGGATCACCTCGAGGGTGGCGATGGCCGCGGCGCAGGCGACCGCGTTGCCGCCGTAGGTGCCGCCCTGGGACCCCGGGAACGCCTTGCTCATCAGCTCTTCCGAGGCGGCGATGGCCGACAGCGGGAAGCCGGAGGCCAGCCCCTTGGCGGTGATCAGCACGTCCGGGGTGACGCCGAAGTGGTCGTGGCCCCAGAACCGCCCGGTGCGGCCCCAGCCGGTCTGCACCTCGTCGGCCACCAGCAGGATGCCGTGGCGGTCCGCGCGCTCGCGTAGCCCCTCCAGGAAGCGCTGGTTGGCCGGGACGTAGCCGCCCTCGCCCAGCACCGGCTCCACGAAGAAGGCCGCCGTGTCGGCCGGGTTGGACATCGTCTGCAGTGTGTAGTCCAGCTGCTTCAGCGCGAAGTCGGTGGCCTCCTCCTGGGTCCACCCGAAGTGGGTGGGGTCCGGGAACGGGCTCACGTGCACGCCGGCCATGAGGGGGGAGAAGCCGGTGCGGAACTTGGTGCCCGAGGTGGTCATCGACGCTGCGGCGACCGTCCGCCCGTGGAAGCCGCCGTGGAAGACGATGACGTTGGGGCGCCCGGTCGCCTGCCGGCTGAGCCGGAGCGCCGCCTCGACGGCCTCACTGCCGGAGTTGGCGAAGAACATCCGGTCCAGCCCGGCCGGGAGGACGCTGTCCATCCGCTCGACCAGGTCCAGCAGCGGCCGGTGCATCACCGTCGTGTACTGGGCGTGGATCACCTTGCCGATCTGCTCCTGGGCGGCGGCGACCACCTTGGGGTGCGAGTGGCCGGTGCTGGTGACACCGATCCCGGCCGTGAAGTCCAGGTAGCGCCGGTCCTGTTCGTCCCAGAGCTGGGCGCCCTCGCCGCGTGCCGCGACAACGGGGGTGGCCTGCAGCAGGATGGGGGACAGGTGTGCCATGGTGAACCTCCGGACAGTCACTTGGTAGATTGTCGACAATCAGACGCCACTGTAGGGCACGCGTCACCACAGATCGAGGAGGGTCGTAGCAATGTCGCTGACTGAGGACAAGGCGGCGAGCAGCACGGGGGCCGACGACATCGTCGAGCGCGTCCCCACCGGCCTGCTCATCGGGGGGGAGTGGACCGAGGCCAGCGGCGGGGCCACCTTCGAGGTCACCAACCCCGCCACCGGCGAGGTGCTGCGGTCGGTCGCCGATGCCGCCCCCGAGGACGGGATGCGCGCACTCGACGCCGCGGTCGCGGCCCAGGAGTCGTTCGCGCAGGTGCCGGCCCTGGAGCGGCACGGGATGCTGATGCGCGCCTTCGAGCTGCTGCACGAGCGCAAGGACGCGCTGGCCCGGCTGATGACCCTGGAGATGGGCAAGCCGCTGACCGACTCGGCGGGGGAGATCGTCTACGCCGCGGAGTTCTTCCGGCACTTCGCCGGCGAGGCGCTGCGCATCGACGGCGGCTACCAGGCCTCCCCGCAGGGCGGCGGCCGCTTCCTCGTGGCGCGGCAGCCGGTGGGCCCCTCGCTGCTCATCACCCCGTGGAACTTCCCGATGGCGATGGGGACCCGCAAGCTGGGGCCGGCGATCGCGGCCGGCTGCACCAGCGTCATCAAGCCCGCCCACCAGACGCCGCTGTCCATGCTGGCGCTGGGGGAGATCCTGCTCGAGGCAGGGGTGCCGGCCGGTGTCGTCAACATCGTCACCGCGATGGACGCCGGCGGGGTCATGGAGCCGATGATCCGCTCCGGCCAGGCCCGCAAGCTTTCCTTCACCGGATCCACCAAGGTCGGCAAGATCCTGCTGGAGCAGTGCGCCTCCACGGTGATGCGCACCTCGATGGAGCTGGGCGGCAACGCGCCGTTCCTGGTGTTCGAGGACGCCGACCTGGACGAGGCCGTGGCGGGCTGCCTGCAGGCGAAGATGCGCAACATGGGCGAGGCCTGCACCTCGGCCAACCGCATCTACGTCCACGAGTCGATCATCGAGGAGTTCGGCCGCCGGCTCGCCGAGAAGATGGGCCAGATGCGGGTCGGCGACGGGAGCGAGGACGGCGTGCAGGTCGGACCGCTCATCGACACCGACGCCCAGGACAAGGTCGACGCCCTGGTGCGCGACGCGCTCGACCGGGGGGCAAACGCCCTCACCGGCGGGGAGCGTCCCGACGGGCCGGGCTACTTCTACCCGCCGACGGTGCTGACGGGCGTGTCGATGGAGGCGCGCATGGCCAGCGAGGAGATCTTCGGCCCGGTCGCGCCGCTGACGCCGTTCACCGAGGAGGACGAGGTCGTGGCGATGGCCAACAACACCCGCTACGGGCTGGCCTCCTTCGTCTACACCAACGACCTGCGCCGCGCGCTGCGCGTCGCCGAGCGGATCGAGTCCGGCATGGTCGGGCTCAACCAGGGCGTGGTCTCCAACCCGTATGCCCCGTTCGGCGGGATGAAGGAGTCCGGGCTGGGCCGCGAGGGCGGCAGCGTCGGGATCGAGGAGTTCCTCGAGGTCAAGTACATCGGCATCACGACCGGCTGACCCGGCGCAGGCCAGGAGCGCTCGCCACTGGCGCGGGGACACGGTGTCCGCGGCGGCTAGTGCTCCTCGGCCAGCTCCTGCTCGCTGAGGGCGACCAGCTCGGTCACGGCGTCGGCCATGTGCTGCACCAGCAGCGCGTCGGCCCGGTCGGCGTCCGCCGTGGCCACCGCGTCGGCGATGCTGCGGTGCTCGCGCACCCGGGCGCGGTCGTTCTCGTAGGTGCTGCCCAGAGCGTGGATGCACAACCGCGCCTCGGCGGCCTGGGTCAGGTGTATCCGGGAGAGCCGCTCGCTGCCGGCGTGCGCGACGAGGGTCTCGTGGAAGCGGATGTCGGCCTCGGCCACGCTGCGGGAGTCGCCCTCCTCGGCGGCGGCCTCCATGTCGTCGACGACGGCGTGCAGCTCGACCGCCGCCCCCTCGTGGTGGTGCCGGGCGATGGTGGTCGCGGCGGCGCAGCGCTCGGTCGCCTCCCGGGCCAGGTACATGTCCCGCACGTTGTCCGGCGTCAGCTCGACCACGAACAGGCCCCGGTTGCGGATGGAGGTGAGCAGCCCCTCCTGGGTGAGCCGCTGCAGTCCCTCACGAAGCGGCCCGCGGCTCACTCCGAGCGCGCGGGCCAGGTCTGCCTCGTGGAGCTGGGCCCCGGGCGGGAACTCGCCCGCCGCGATGGCGTCGCGCACCCGGGAGGCGATCATGCTGGGGGTCGACTGCTGCACCACCGGTTGCAGCGCCGACGGGTCCGCGGTGACGGCACCCATCAGGAGGCCACCACCCGGTCCGCCACCGAGGCCGTGCCGGTGCCGGCGCGGAACAGCGTGCCCAGCCCCGGGAGCGGCGGGACCTCGCCGAGGAGCCGCAGCCCCTCCCACACGGTGACCTGGTTGGCGGTGAGCACCGGCATGCCGGCGGCTGCCTCGAGCTCCTCCAGCCACGCCAGCGTGTGCATGGCGGTGTCCGGCACGAGCAGCGCCTCGGCGCCGGCCCGGTCGGCGCCGCCGACCAGCTCGAGCACCTGCTCGCGGCCCAGCGTGCCGACCTCGGCCGCGGTGATGATGCCGTGGCTGCCCATCGACGTGACGGTCGCGCCGGCCCGCTCCAGGAAGGTGACGAAGTGCTCGGCGACGTCCTCGGGGTAGGAGGCGGCCACCGCCACCCGCTCCAGGCCCAGCGCGCGCACCGCACGGGCGAACGCGAGCGAGGTGGAGGAGGCCGGCAGGCCGGTCAGCTCACCGAGTGCCTCGACCTGGGCGTGGGCGCCCTCCCACCCGAAGACGAAGCTGCCGGAGGTGCAGGCCCACACGACGGCGTCCGGCTGGTGGGTCGACACCAGCTGCCGCGCGGCGTCGGCCAGGCGCTCGCGGCCGCCCAGGTCGAGCAGGGCGTCCACCCGGTGGGCGTCCTCGCCGACGGAGCTGATGACGACCGGCAGCTCGACGCGTCCGCCCAGCCGCTGTTCCAGCGCTGGGTAGTCGTCCTCGGCGCTGTGGCCGGGGTAGAGCAGTCCGATCCGTGACACGTGAGGTCCTCCCTCGCCGGCGCCGCCGTCAGCGCCGGCTGTCCGATTGTCGACAATCATAGTGGCTCCGCGAGCAGGTTGAGCGCAGCCAGCGCGTAGGTGCGTGCCGCGGTCCGCAGCTCCTCGACCCCGACCGACTCGTCGGGCCGGTGTGCCTGGTCGGCGACCGAGCCGGGCCCCAGCACCACCGTGGGCACGCCCCACTGCCGCGCGACGAACCCGCCGTCGCAGGCCGCCGTCCACCCGGCCA
Source organism: Ornithinicoccus halotolerans (assembly GCF_009602535.1). Classification (GTDB taxonomy): domain Bacteria; phylum Actinomycetota; class Actinomycetes; order Actinomycetales; family Dermatophilaceae; genus Ornithinicoccus; species Ornithinicoccus halotolerans. The sequence goes on from NZ_WIQI01000004.1 coordinate 55,015, forward strand.
GCGGCAGCCCGGGCCCGCCGGCGTCGGCCAGCGCGCCGTCGACCGCCCCGACGAACGGGTCACCCGGGTCGGTGCGGAAGCCGGGCATGTCCATCGGTGAGGTCACCTCCCAGCCGAGCCCGCGCTCCTCCAGCCCGAGCCGGGCCAGCCGCTCGCGCACCGCGGCCAGGACCTCCTGGATGCCCTCCTCGGGCAGCAACCGGCGGTCCACCCCGATGCGGCAGCGGGCGGCGACGATGGAGCCGCCCTCGCCGCCGTGGACGGTCCCCACGTTCACCGTGGGAGGGCCGACCAGCGGGTCCGCCCGCCCCGCGAGCTCGCCGTGCCAGCGCTCGAGGTCGGTGACCACGGCGGCCGCCCCGTAGATGGCGTTGCGCCCGTCCGAAGGACGGCCCGCGTGCGCGGCCTGGCCGTGCACGTCGATGGTGAGGTAGCAGGCGCCTCGGGCCGCGATGACGGTCTGCAGGTCGGTGGGCTCGGCGACCACGCAGCCGAGCAGCGCCGGCGCTTCCTGGGCGACGTAGCGGCGGATGCCGATGCCCTCCTGCTCCTCGTCCGCGAGCGCGGCGAGGTGGACCGGCCCGGAGAGCCGCACCCCGCAGCGGCCCAGCGCGTGCATCGCCACCAGGCAGGCCGCCAGGCCGCCCTTCATGTCAGTGGCGCCGCGCCCGTAGAGCCGCCCCTCGGCGACCTCACCGCCGAACGGGTCGCGGGTCCAGCCGTCCCCCACCGGCACCACGTCGGTGTGGCCGAGCAGGAGCAGCCCGGGGCCGTGGCCGCCGTCCAGGGTCACCGTGAGGTTGGGCCGGCCGGGAGCGACCTCGGTGCGGGTGTGCCCCAGCCCGCGCGCGGTCGCGGCCGCTGCCAGGGCCGTGGCGGTGGCCTCCTCCTCCCCGGGCGGGTTCTGCCCGGGAGCGCGCACGAGCTCCTGGGCGAGCGCGACGACGTCGTCCTCCTGCAGGGCGGCCAGCACCGCCTCGACGGCCGCGGGCGGGGCGGGCTCGCCTCCCGCCTGCTCCGCCGCTACTCCCGGCCGTCGCTGCGTCACGGCGCCAGCTGCCGGTCGACGGCCCGGCGCAGTCGCGCGACGCCTTCCGCGATCCGCTCGGGGGTGGAGGTGGCGAAGCACAGCCGCAGCGCGTCCGGGAAGTTGCGTGAGGGGGAGAAGGCGTTGCCCGGGATGTAGGCCACGCCCTCGGCCAGCGCCACCTCGAACAGCGCCTCGGTGTCGACGGGCTCGTTGAAGGTCACCCAGAGGAAGAAGCCGCCCTCGGGGTCGGTCCACCGGGCGCGGTCGCCGAACTGGTCCTGCAGTGCCTGCTGCATGGCCTGCTTGCGGCGGCGGTACTCGGGCCGGACGGTCGCCAGGTGGTCCTGGAGGGCACCGCTGCGCAGGAAGTGGGCGACCAGCCGCTGGGCCGGCAGGTTGGTGCAGGTGTCCATCGCCTGCTTGGCGCTGATCAGCAGCCGCTGCAGACCCGGGTCGGCCTCGACCCATCCCACCCGCAGCCCGGGCGCGATGATCTTGCTGAAGGTGCGCACCGAGAACACGAACGGGTCGCCGCCGCCCAGCGTCGCCAGGCTCGGCACGTCCTCGCCCTCGAACCGCAGCAGCCCGTAGGGGTCGTCGTCCAGGACCACCGAGCCCCAGCCGCTGGCCACCTCCAGCAGCTGCTCGCGGCGGGCCAGGCTGAGCGAGGTGCCCGAGGGGTTCTGGAAGGTCGGGATCGTGTAGATGACGGTCGGCGTCTTGCCGGTGCGCTCCACCATCTCGACCAGGGCCTCCACCTGCATGCCGTCCTGGTCCACGGGGACCTCGAGCAGGTCGGCCTGGTAGGAGAGCGCGGTCGCCGAGCCGTTGGTGTAGGTGGGCCCCTCGAGGGCCACGACGTCGCCGGGGTCGACGAACAGCTTGCAGGCCAGGTCCAGCCCCTGCATCCCGCCGGAGGTGATGGTGATCCGGCGCGGGTCGGTGGGAGCCTGCCCGAGATCGTCCAGCACCGCGCACAGCGCCTCGACCAGCGCCGGGTCGCCCTCGGTCGCGGCGTAGTCGTAGGCGTCGGCGCGGCCGGCGGCCAGCTCGGTCTCCGCGGCGCGGGCCAGCGCCTCCGTCGGCACCGCCTCGGGGGCGGGGGAGCCCATCGCGAACCGCACGATGTCGTGCGTCTGCGAGGCCAGCAGCGAGGTGCTGGAGTCGATGACCGATCCCACCAGGTCACTGGTCCGGTTCGCCAGCGGCAGATCGGCGGCGGAGAGTGCGGTGGCACGTGGGCCGCGGGAACGAGCCAGCCGTGCGGTCGGCGGGTTCATGGCGCTCCTCAGTGGTCGGGTCGGGTGGGTGGCTACAGCTTGACGGTCAGCTCGGGCGGGAGGTCGGTGAGCCGTTCCACGCCGTCCTCGTGGACGATGACCGGCTGGGACACCTCGTAGCCCCAGCCGTCCATCCACATGCCGAGGATCACGTGGAAGGCCATGCCCGGCTCCAGGGCGGTCTCCTCCTCGGAACGCAGGCTGATGGTGTGCTCGCCCCAGTCCGGGGGGAAGCCGATCCCGATCGAGTAGCCGATGCGGGACTCCTTGGCCAGGCCCTCCCGGGCGATGGTGCGGGTGAAGGCGCGGTGCACCTCCGAGACCGGCACCCCCGCGCGCATGGTCTCCAGGGCCGCCGCCATGCCCTCCCCGGTCGCGGCGGCGCAGTGCGCCAGCCGCGGTGGCGGCGTGCCGAGGGAGACGGTGCGCGCCAGCGGCGCGTGGTAGCGGTGGTGCACCCCCGCGAGCTCGATGGTGGTGGCCTCCCCGGCGCGCAGCGGCAGGTCGGACCAGGTTAGGTGCGGGGTCCCCGCGGTCTCGCCGGTGGGCAGCATCGGGACGATCGCGGGGTAGTCGCCGCCGAGCTTGCGCGCGCCGAGGGTCTGGGCGTACTGGATGTGGGCGACGACGTCGCACTGCCGTCGGCCCGGCTCGACCTGGTCGATGGCGATCTCCATCACCCGCTGGGCGATCTCGCCGGCGACGCGCATCTTCTCCTGCTCGGCCGGCGACTTGGTCACCCGCACCCAGTTGACCAGCTCGTGGCTGTCCACGATCGGGGCCTGGGTGAGCCGCTGGTGCAGCGACAGGAACGCCCGCGGGGAGAAGAAGTGGGCGTCCAGCTCGGCGCCGATGACGTCGTCGGCGTGGTCTCGGAACAGGCCCAGCTCGAGCGCGCGCTCGGCGATCCAGTCGTAGGGGTGCACGTCGTGCCGGTGCACCAGGTGCTCCGGGTAGCCGTGGACGTAGGTCGTCGACAGGTAGGCGGTGTAGTGGGCGCCCTGGGCGTCCATCGCCCGGGCGAACAGGTGCGGCGAGGCGTCGGCGGGGATGATCAGGCACTGCGGCATGTAGAAGGACCAGGCGTTGTAGCCGGTCAGGTAGTACAGGTTGGCCGGGTCGGCCACGATCAGGGCGGCCAGTCCTCGCTCCCGCATCGCGGCGTGCACCCGGGCCAGCCGCTCGTGGTACTCCTCCACCGGGAACGGGCGGGAGCCCAGGCCGGCGTGGGCGACGACACCGGCGTGGTCGACATGGTCGGCGTGGTCGGCCTGGTCGGCGTCGTCGGCATGGTCGAGGTGGTCGGCGGCCGGCTCCTCGCGGGCGACGCCGTCGCGGGCACGGGTCTCCAGCGTCATCGGGCCTCCTCCTGCAGCTCGTCGGCGGGACGCGGGGCGGCGAGCTCGGCCAGCGCCTGGCCCCGCCCGACCAGCCCCAGCCCGAGCACGCGCAGCGCCGCCCACAGGGTGACCTGGTTGGCGGTGAGGACGGGGATCCCCAGCTCCTGCTCCAGCGGGGCGATGACGTCGTACGAGGGCACGTTGGTGCAGGACAGGAACACCGCGTCGCACTCGGGGGTGACGCTGCGGCGCACCAGGGCCGCTACCTCGTGGTAGTCCAGCGCCCAGATCCGCTCGGTGAGCCCGAGGTAGGAGGTGGTGACCACCTCGATGCCGTGCTCGCCGAGGAACTGCCGCAGCCGGGCGGTCACCATCGCGTCGTAGGGCGTGGCCACGGCCAGCCGCCGCGACCCGAGCGCCTGCACGGCGTCCACCAGCGCGCCGCTGGTGGTGACCGCGTGCGGGACCCCGGCCGCCTGCAGCGCCACCCGCAGCGCGAGCTCGCCGGCGGGGCCGTGCACGAACGAGCCCGACGTGCACGCGTAGGCGACGACGTCGGGTGAGGTCTCGATGACGCTCAGCGCGCAGCCAGTGAGCACGGCCGGGTCCGACACGCTCTCCGCCTGGCTCACCGACACCGGCAGCCGGTGGTGGGGGGTCCTGGTCAGGAGCAAGTTGACGGGCTCGGGCACCCAGCGCCACAGCTCCCGGTCGAGCGCGAAGTCGTAGGGCACCACATAGCCCACGCCGAGCGAGCCGATGGGGGTCACCGGCTTGGCGCTGGTGTCGGGCGTCGGCCCGAGCACGGGGAGCTCCTGTCTCATTGCCACATGGTGCATGAGCAATCTGATTGTTGACAATCTGACACGCAATTCGGTTACGGTGACGGCGTGACGTCATCTGAGCCCGTCATCGCTGTCCTCTGCGCCCGGGACGGCGAACGCCCTGCTCACGTGCAGGAAATCCTGGGCGATCGGGCCCAGCTGCGGTTCACCGACGAGGCCGGGCTGCCCGAGGCGGTCGACGGCGCCCAGGTGCTGTTCCTGTGGGACTTCTTCTCCACCGCCGTGCGCGACGCCTGGGAGCACTGCCAGGACCTGGAGTGGATCCACGTGGCCGCGGCCGGGGTGGACACGCTGGTGTTCCCCGCGCTGGCCGAGTCCGAGGTGGTGGTCACCAACGCCAAGGGCATCTTCGACCGGCCGATCGCCGAGTACGTGCTGGGCGCGGTGCTGGCGCACGCCAAGCGGGTGCACGAGAGCCACGAGCTGCAGCGCCGCCACGAGTGGCGGCACCGGGAGACCCGGACGGTGCAGGGCGCCCGGGCGATGGTCATCGGCACCGGCGGGATCGGCCGCGAGATCGGCCGGCTGCTGGCGGGCGCCGGCCTGGAGGTCAGCGGGGCGGGGCGCACGGCGCGGGAGGGCGACCCGGACCTGGGCACGATCGTGCCGAGCAGCGAGCTGGCCGACCACCTCGGCGAGGTGGACTACCTGGTCAACGCCGCACCGCTCACCCCCGCGACCACCGGACTCATCGACGCCGGCGTGCTGGCGGCGCTGCCGGAGCGGGCGCACCTGGTCAACATCGGCCGCGGCGAGTCCGTCGTCGAGGAGGACCTGGTCGCCGCCCTGCGTGCCGGCCAGATCGACGGTGCCACCCTCGACGTGTTCGCCGTCGAGCCGCTCCCGCCGGACTCGCCGCTGTGGACGCTGCCCGGCGTCGTGGTGACCCCGCACATGTCCGGTGACGCCGAGGGCTGGCGGGACCGGCTGGCGCAGCAGTTCGTCGCCAACGCCGAGCGCTGGCTGGCCGGTGAGGAGCTGGTCAACATCGTCGACACCCGGCTGGGCTACGTGCCGAGCAGTCAGGGGAGCGCCTCGTGAGCGCCCCGGCAGACCGGGTGCGCGTGGACCTGGCCTGGTGGACCGCCCAGGAGCTGGTCGAGGGGTACGCCGCGGGGACCGTGACGCCGCTGGAGGCGACCGAGGCCGCGCTGTCGCGGGTCGCGGAGGCCGATCCGGCGCTCAACGCGTTCGTGCTGGTGGCGGCCGAGGAGGCGCGGGAGGCGGCTGCCGCCGCGACCGAGCGGTGGGCGCGCGGCGAGCCGCTGAGCCCGGTCGACGGCGTCCCCACCTCGGTCAAGGACATCTTCCTCACCCGCGGCTGGCCCACGCTGCGGGGCAGCCTGCTGGTCGACGCGGAGGGGTCGTGGACCGACGACGCCCCCGCCGTCGCCCGGCTGCGGGAGGCGGGCGCGGTGCTGCTGGGCAAGACCACCACGCCGGAGTTCGCGTGGAAGGGCGTGACCGACTCCCGGCGGCACGGCGCGACCGGCAACCCCTGGGACCCGGCGCTGACCGCCGGCGGCTCCAGCGGCGGGTCCGCCGCCGCGGTGGGGGCGGGCATGGGCCCGTGGTCGATCGGCACCGACGGCGGGGGCTCGGTGCGGATCCCGGCCTCCTTCACCGGAACGGTGGCGCTCAAGGCCACCTACGGCCGGGTGCCGCACTGGCCCGCGAGCCCCTACGGCACGCTGGCGCACGCCGGGCCGATGACCCGCACCGTCGGTGACACCGCGCTGCTGCTCGACGTGCTCAGCGGGTTCGACCCGCGGGACTGGTCGGCGCTCTCGCCGCCGTCGGGCTCGAGTCTGGCGGGCCTGGAGGACGGGGTCGCCGGGCTGCGCGTCGGCTACGCGCCGACGCTGGGCAGCCTCGGGCACAACGACCCCGACGTGGAGCAGGCGGTCAGCCGGGCGGTGGGGGTGCTGGCCGACGCCGGGGCCGAGGTGGTGGAGGTCGACCCCGACCTGGGGGACCCGGAGCAGATGCGGGCGGCCTTCGAGCTGCTGTGGTTCACCGGGGCAGGGAAGGTGCTGGCGCCCTACGGGCCGGACGCGCTCGAGGTCACCGACCCCGCGCTGGCCGAGCAGGTCCGGGCCCACGGCGGTGACTCCGCCCGCGACTACCTGGACGCCACGGCGGTGCGGATGGAGATGGGCCGGCGGATGGGCCTGTTCCACGCCCCGCAGGAGGCGGGCGGGCGCGGCTTCGACGTGCTGGTGAGCCCGACGATGCCGGTCGCCGCGTTCCCGGTGGCGCAGCAGGCCCCGGACGGCTGGCCGGTGCCGCTGTGGACGACCTGGTGCTGCTACACCTGGCCGTTCAATATGACCCAGCAGCCGGCGCTGTCGGTGCCGTGCGGCACCACCGCTGACGGCCGCCCGGTCGGACTGCAGGTGGTGGGGCCGCGGCACGCCGACGACCTCGTGCTGCGGGTGGGACGGGCTCACGAGCGGGCCACCGACTGGCACACCCGGCGGCCCCCGGTCATGGAAGGAGCACGCTGATGGCCCGGCAGATCCGGATCACCCTCGAGCGGCGCGGCGTCTCCTGCGTCGCCGAGCTGCTGGAGGAGGCGGCCCCGCGCACCTGCGCGGCGGTCTGGGAGGCGCTGCCGCTGGCGGCGCAGGTCTATCACGGCAAGTACGCCCGGAACGAGATCTACGCCCTGTTCGAGCAGTTCGCCGAGCATGACCCGGGCACCGAGAACACCACCATCACCCCCTTCACCGGTGACGTGTGCTGGTTCACCTTCAGCGGCGACGACCTGGGCAACCCCGCCTACGGCTACGAGCGGGAGGGCGAGCACCGCGCCGCCCCCGCGCTGGTCGACCTGGCGCTGTTCTACGGGCGCAACAACCTGCTCATCAACGGTGACCAGGGCTGGGTCCCCGGCAACGTCTTCGCCACCGTCGTCGAGGGGATGCCCGAGATGGCCGCGGCCTGCCAGGACCTGTGGATGGGCGGCGCCCGGGGGGAGTCGCTGCGCTTCGAGCGGGTCTCGGGGTAGCGGCGTGGGCCGGTCGCGGCGTTCCGCACCGGGCCCGCGTGGCAGGCTGGGGCCATGACGCAACCAGCAGGGTGGTACGACGACCCGCAGGACCCGGCCGCGCTGCGCTACTGGGACGGGGTGGAGTGGACCAGGCACACCTCTCCCAAGCAGCGGCCGGGCCTGGAGCAGGCCGGCGGGGGACAGCAGCAGGAGGGCCAGCATGCCCAGGGCGGCTGGGCGCAGCCGGGCCAGCAGGGGCAGGGGCAGCAGGGCTATCCGGGTTACGGGCAGCCGGGTCAGTACGGCCAGCAGGGCCAGTACGGCCAGCAGGGGCAGCAGGGCTACCCCACGTACCCCGGTCAGGGTCAGGGAGCGCAGGGCGGCTGGGGCGCGATGCCCGCCGGCTACGGGCCGGGTTACGGCTACAACGTGCCGGCCACCCCGGACGGTCAGCGGCTGGCCGGCTGGTGGGCCCGCGCCGGTGCCCGGATCATCGACAGCATCATCGTGGGGGTGCTCGTCGCGGCGATCGGGCTGACGGTCATCGCCCCCGGCCTGGTCGAGGCCTACTCCACCTGGATGGAGGACATCCTCGCCACCTTCGAGACCATGGAGCCGGGGGACGCGCCGCCGGAGATGCCGGCCGAGATCACCTCCGGCATGGCCCGGCTGTCGATCTTCAGCGCGGTGCTGGCGGTCGCGTACGAGGCGCTGCTGCTCCGGTTCTTCAACGCGACGCTGGGCAAGCTGGCGCTCGGGCTGCGGGTCCGGCTGCGGGAGCAGCCCGGTCAGCTGCCCTGGGTGACCGCGATCGTGCGCACGCTGGTGGCCAACGTGAACTCGGTGCTCGGCTGGATCCCCTTCATCGGGGTGCTGACGCTGCCGTTCACGCTGCTGAACTACCTGTGGCCGCTGTGGGACGACAACAAGCAGGCGCTGCACGACAAGGCCGCCCGGACCAACGTCGTCAAGACCCGCTGAGAACGACGACGCGCAGCCGGCGCTAGCTCTCGGGGGCGGGACGCACCCGCCCGCTGACCTCGGCGAGCGCGATCGGCGCACCGCCGGGCCCCGGGGCGGTCGCTGCGATGGTGACCACGTCACCGTCCTCCAGGAAGCCGCGGCTGCTGCCGTCCGGGAGCGCGAGCGGCTCGGTGCCGTTCCAGGTGAGCTCCAGCAGGCTGCCGCGCTGGTCGCGCTCTGGCCCGGAGACGGTCCCGGAGGCGATCAGGTCGCCGTCGGACAGCGCCGCGCCGTTGACGGTGAGGTGGGCCAGCAGCTGCTCGGGCGACCAGTACATGGTCCGGTAGGGAGGCCGCGCGATGACGGAGCCGTTGAGGCGCACCTCGAGCGTCAGGTCCAGCCCCTGCAGCGGGGGATGGGTGTCCGTGCACGCTGCCGGCAGCAGGTAGTCCAGTGGCCGCGGGTCCTGCTCCGGCAGCGGGACCCGCGCGTGGGCGAGCGCTGCCATCGGGGTGATCCACGCGGCGACCGAGGTGGCGAACGACTTGCCCAGGAACGGCCCGAGCGGCACGTACTCCCAGGCCTGGATGTCCCGGGCCGACCAGTCGTTGACGAGCGTCACGCCGAACAGGTGGTCCCCGGCCTCCGCGACCGGGACGCTGCTGCCCAGCGGGGTGGCAGCGCCGATCACGAACCCCACCTCGGCCTCGATGTCCAGCTTGGTGCTGGGCCCGAACGACGGGGCCGGGTCGGCCGGGGCCTTGCGCTGGCCGCGGGGGCGCACCACGTCCGTGCCGGACACCACGACCGTCGAGGAGCGGCCGTGGTAGCCGATCGGCAGGTGCTTCCAGTTGGGGGTGAGCGGCTCGCCGTCGGGGCGGAAGATCCGCCCGACGTTGCTGGCGTGGTGCTCGCTGGCGTAGAAGTCGACGTAGTCGGCCACCCGCAGCGGCAGGTGCGGGACGGCCTGGTCGAGGGGGTTCAGGTGGGGCCGGACCCGGTCGGCGGCGGCCGGGTCGGTGAGCAGCTCCTGCAGCCAGTCCCGGGTGCTGGCCCAGGCCTCCGGGCCGGCGCCGAGGAAGGCGTTGAGGGTCGGCTCGGACAGCGCCTCGGCCCACCGCAGCCGCTCCTGGCGGGCCAGCGCGCCCAGGTCGAGGACCAGGTCGCCGGCCCGCACCACCACGTGCGGCGGTCCGGTGTCAGCCGAGGTGCTCACCACGCCGTAGGGGAGGTGGTGCACGCCGTACGGGTCGTCCGGGGCGAGGTCCAGCCAGCTGGGGTCGGTCACGGGTCCTCCTGTCGAGCGGTCTCCACGGCGGGTAGCAGCCCCAGGTCGGCGAGCTCGGTCAGCGGGTCCAGCACCCCGCAGCAGCCGACAGCGGTCAGCAGCGTGCGGGCCGCCCGCGCCCGGTCACCGGTCAGGCCGGCCGCCTGCCCGGCCAGCGTCTCACCGTGCCGCTCGGCCAGCACCGCGAGGACCTGCTCGGCCGGGGCACCCGACCTGACCCGCTCGGCGGCCAGCAGCACGTTGAGCAGGCCGTGCTGGTCCTCGGTGCCGCCGTCGGCCGGGACGGTCGTGGCCACGGCGTGGTGCAGCCCGCCGGTCAGCTTGGCGGGCAACCCGGCGGCGTGGGCGTCGGTGAGAAAGCCGGCCACCTGCTCACCGGTGGGGACGGGGCCGGCGGGGGAGGACTGAGTGCGCAGCTTGATCCGCACCGGGGGGCTGTCCTCGGCGGCTGCCGCCGCGGCGACCGCGGCGAGTGCCGGTTGCCGCGCCTCGGGCGCGCGGTCCACCTCGACCGCGACCGGCACCCCCCAGTCCAGCGCCTGCTGCCAGCCGGCCTGGTGGCTCAGCTCGACACCGGCCAGCCGGACGGTGGGGACGGGCCATAGCCGCGCCACCGCCTCCACCAGCGCCGAGACGGGGGTGTCGGGCCGGGCGACCAACACCACCGGCAACCGTGCGGTGGGGCCTTCACCGGCCTGCTGACCCGGCGGTGGCTCCGGTGCCAGCACCGCCAGCAGCTCGGCCGAGGCGGTGGCCGGCACCAGCAGCGGCCCCACCAGGTCGGCCCACGGGTGGCGCACCCGGTCGCGGTACTCGGCGACGGCGCGGGGTAGTGGCGCGCTGCCGGGCGGGAACACGGCGGCGTCGTCCAGCAGGTCGGTGAGCAGCGCGCGGGGGAGCGTGGTGCCCGTTGACATGGCCGTCACCGTACTGCATCCTGGCGCCAGGTGTGACGCATGCGTCCGATAGTCGGATCACCTTGGTGTGACGGCAGCGGGCGCCGCTCGAGGAGGACGGGACCATGGCCTACTACCGGAGCCAGGGGGCGGTGCCTCCCAAACGGCACACCCAACACCGCGACCCGCAGGGCGACCTCTACTACGAGGAGCTGATGGGGGAGGAGGGGTTCTCCTCGGACTCCTCGCTGCTCTACCACCGCAACATCCCGTCAGCGATCGCCGACTCCCGCGTGTGGGACCTCGGGGCCATGGCGACGGTCCCCAACCACCCGCTCACGCCGCGGCACCTGAAGCTGCACGACCTGTTCGCCACCGAGGAGGAGCGCCGGGGGGTCGACGTCGTCACTGGTCGCCGGCTGGTGCTGGGCAACGGTGACGTGCGGCTGCTCTACGTCGTGGCCGACACCCCCAGCCCGCTGTACCGCAACGGCATCGGCGACGAGGTGGTCTACGTCGAGCGCGGCGGCGCGCGCGTGGAGACGGTGTTCGGCGCGTTCGAGGTCGCCGAGGGCGACTACCTGGTGATCCCCCGGGCCACGACCCACCGGTGGATCCCCCGGGTGGAGGGGGACGAGGGCTACACCGAGCCGCTGCGGGCCTACTGCATCGAGGCGAACAGCCATGTCACGCCCCCCAAGCGGTACCTGTCCCGGTTCGGGCAGCTGCTGGAGCACGCTCCCTACTGCGAGCGGGACCTGCGCGGGCCGGAGGGGCCGCTGCTGGCCGAGGACATCGGCGCCGACCGCGACGAGCACACGGAGGTGCTCCTCAAGCACCGGGGGAGCGGCGAGCACTCCTCCGGTGGGCTGGTCGGCACCGTGCTGACCTACCCGTACCACCCCTTCGACGTGGTCGGCTGGGACGGTTGCCTCTACCCGTACGTCTTCAACGTCCGGGACTTCGAGCCGATTACCGGGCGGGTGCACCAGCCGCCGCCGGTGCACCAGGTGTTCGAGGGGTACAACTTCGTGGTCTGCAACTTCGTGCCGCGCAAGGTCGACTACCACCCGCTGTCGATCCCGGTGCCCTACTACCACTCCAACGTGGACTCCGACGAGATCATGTTCTACGTCGACGGCGACTACGAGGCCCGCAAGGGCAGCGGCATCGGCAAGGGCTCGATCTCGGTGCACCCCGGCGGGCACGCGCACGGCCCGCAGCCCGGGGCGACCGAGGCCTCGATCGGGGTGGAGTACTTCGACGAGCTGGCCGTCATGGTCGACACGTTCCGGCCGCTGGAGCTGGGCGAGGCCGGGCAGGCGGTCGACGACGGTGTCTACGCCGACTCCTGGCTGCGCGGCCTGCAGCGGCAGGGCCGCGTCGAGGGTCCCGCCGATGAGGGCGGCGACGGTCGCGGCGAGGTGTTAAGCACCAGCTGAGACCGACGGGCTTGATGTCGGGAGGCAAGCACGGCCGGAGTGCTCGCCGCTTCTTCAGTGCTCGCTCCGCGAATTCAGGGGGGCGCGTTGACGCGGACGTTGCATCGACGGGGAGCCGCCGCCGGAGTCGCGCGTCCCGATGTCGTCGAGGGACAGGTGCGTCTTGCCCACCAGCGTGGACCCGGCCAGCCTGTCCCATCCGGGTAGAGCGGTGGACAGCAGGGAGATCCGGCGCAGCCACAGCCGCGCGCGTGACGACGGCAGGAACCACGTAGCGCCCCGCCGGCCGGCGGCCTGCTTCGCCTCGACGACCGGCTTCCAGGTGCGTTGGTAGCGCTCCAACGCGTCGTCCACCGACTCCTCGGCCGCCAGCAGCTCCGCGAGGTGGTACGCCCCGGCGACCGCAAGCGAGGCGCCTTGGCCGGCGAGCAGGGACACGGCCTGGCAGGCGTCGCCTACCAGGACGACCCTGCCGCGGTGCCACTGCGGCACCTCGACCTGTGCCACCAGGTCGTAGTAGAGCTCGGACGGCGGGGGGCAGTTCTCCAGCGCGCTCGGGACGACCCAACCCAGCGGCGAGTAGGTGCTCTGCACAGCGGCGCGCGGATCTGCCGGCATCACCGGATCCGGGTCGCGGTGCACAGCAAACGCGGCCACCCGTCCGTCCCGCAACCCATAGAGCCCCATCTGCCTGTCCGCTGTGTCGGTCAGGGAGAACCGGTTGCCGATCCGGCGCCGCACGTCAGGGTCGTCGAAAACATACGCCGCCGTGTGCAGGCCGAGGTAGCGGAGAAAACGCGACTCCTGCCCGAACAGCATGCCGCGGACCTGGGAGTGAATGCCGTCCGCACCGACCAGCAGGTCGACGTCCAGCACGGTCCCGTCATCGAGAACCACGTGGACGCCGTTCGTCACCGATTCCATGCTGGCCACCGTGCACCCGTAGCGCAGCACGACGTGGCCTTCGACCAGCTCGCGCAGCGCCTGCTCCAGGTCCGGCCGCAGGAGGCTGAGCAGTCGGCCGTCCAGCAATCGGGCGAAGCGGGAGTAGTCGAGGCCTGCCCGTCGCCGCCCAGAGCGGTCGACGTAGGTGAGCTCGTCCACGCGGTAACCGAGCTGGTGTAGCCGGGGCAACAGGCCCATCGCCTCGGCGGCGTCATATCCCAGACCGAAGAAGTCCAGCATGTAGCCCTGCTGCCGCGGCCCCGGCGCTCGCTCCACGACCGTGACCTCCCAGCCGTAGCTGGTCAGCCGTTGCGCGAGCGTCAGGCCCGCGATCCCCGCTCCACAGATCAACGCTTTCATCCCTGCTCCCTCTCAGTGGAATGGCTCACCAGTCGGCGCAACACCGGCGCAACAGCGGTGGCGGTCAACCCTGGGTGCAGCGCGCGGTGCAACATCACGCCGTCCACCGCTGCGGCCAGCACAGCGGCGGTTTCCGCCGGCGCTCGGGTGCCCCGCGCCGCCAACCACGCAGTCAGGGCACTGCGGAAGTCGTCCAGCAGGTGACTCAGCTCTGCTCGCAGCTGTTCGTCCCGCGCGGACGCCAGGTACGCCTCCATGAACAGCAGCGACGTCGCGTCTGTCCCGCTGTAGTCGTCCAGCGCAGCAAGCATCTCCCGCACCACGACGTCCTCCGAGGTGTCCGTGGACAGGACACGAGGGAACTCAGCCAGCAGCTGAGTCATCACCTCGACCACGGCATGCCTGAGCAGGGACTGCACGGAACGGAAGTGGTAGTGCACCAGACCAGCACCGACTCCGGCGCGTTCGGCCACCGCCCGGGTGCTCACGGCATGCCAACCGACCTCCGGGATCAGTTCCGCGGCCGCCACCAGCAACCGGCGGCGAACCTCCGCGCCGCGTTCCGCTGACGTCGAAGCGCTCATTCCCACTCCCTTGGACACTCGCCTTGGACGCTCACCTTGGGCGTCTGCCCAACACTATAGCCCCCCGGCGAGGTGCCCATCGCAACCGCAGCTCTTCGCCAGCTGAGAGACGCCCGCACATGCCGCGCCGGGCTGGCTCTGTCCCGGTCGCGGACCTCGCTGGGTGTGGGCCGCTACCGTGCCACGATGACCGGTCTGGACCTCACGCGCGGACAGATCCTCGCCTTCCGCCGACGCGTGGGAGCGCTGGACCAGCGGCTCGCGTCAGGGGCGTCATCGTTGCGCAGGGTCGCGTGGGCCGGGTTGCAGGACAGCGTGCCGCGCGCCGCGCTGCTGTCTATCCATGCTCGGGTGCGGGAGGCGTCGCCAGCCGTGTGGGCCCACGAGTCGCTGGTGCAGGTGTGGGGCCCGCGGTTCAGCGCCTACGTGGTGCCAGAGCAGGACCGTGCGGTCTTCACGGTGGGCAGGCTGCCGGTGGATCCGGTGCGCCGCCAGTTCGCCGAAGGCCTTGCCGACCGGCTGGAAGGGTTTCTTGACGGACGACGTCTGTCCTACCGCGACGCCGGTCAGGCCCTCGGCGTCGACCCCAACCAGCTGCGGTACGCCGCCCCTACCGGTCGCGTCCTGCTCCGGTGGGAGGGGGCCGGCCGGCCGCAGGTCTGGACAGTGGCACGGCCAGACACCGATCCCGACGAGGCCCGCCTGGAGCTGGCGCGACGCTACCTCCACGTCTTCGCACCGGGCACACTCCAGGGCTTCGAGAAGTGGGCAGGGTTGGCCTCGGGCCACGCTGGGCCGACCTTCGATGCCTTGGGGGACTCCTTGGTTCCGGTACGGACCCCGCTGGGCCAGGGCTGGATCCTCGCCCAGGACGAGCAGGACCTACGACAGCCCCCGACCGAGCCCGCGGTAGCCCGGCTGCTGCCCAGTGGCGACACCTACTACCTCCTGTGGGGCGCCGACCGGCGACTCCTCGTGTCCGACCCTGCCCGCCAGGCACAACTGTGGACCTCACGCGTATGGCCCGGGGCCCTCCTGGTAGACGGTGAGATCGTCGGCATCTGGAGACGGGCCGCTCACACGGTCACCATCACACTGTGGACAGGGCTCCCGGCGAACTCACGCCAAGCCGTCGAGGCGGAAGCGGCCGCCTTGCCCCTACCAGACCTCGACCGCGCCATCACGGTGCGCTGGGACGACTGAGCCGTCCTTCCGCGCGATGTAGGTCCAAGGCACCGGCACGCCGGCCCGCCAGTCACCTCACCGTTCCCGAGCGGCGACCGCTTTCGCGATCTCGACCTGGCGCATCAGGAAGGCGCGCTCGTCCAGCTTTCTGCGTCGCATCCACCCGGTCACTTCAGCGTTCCACTTGCTGGCGTTGCACGTGCCGCACGTGGGTACGACGTTCATGATGGTGTAGCGCCCTCCCCGGGAAACGGGCAGCATGCAGTCCTTCTGCAGTCGGCCCGCCTTCACACCGCAGTAGGCGCACCCGCCCCAGGCGTCCACCAGCGCAGACCATTGCGCGTCAGTCAGATCGTGTACGACCTTGGCCATGCGCGCCTTTCGACGGCGGGCGTAGATCGACGCTCGGCTACGCGATGCCACCCTTGGAGGGTATGGCCCGCCCAGGCCGGCGTGTGCCGCACGCGCCGTCGATGCGGCACGTGACGTCCGACTTTGCCGCTGTCGGCGCTAGCGTCGAGGAGTGCCGCGGGGCGGACGACTAACAACACGTCCGCTCGCGCCGTCGCGCGCGCGGCCGACCGAGACGGGGCGTTGTCACGCTGAGTGCTCCGAGGAACCGCAGCGTGCGCCCGGAACGTCTACTGGGCGTGGAGGACAGGAGCGGCGAGGCATGAGAATGCTGACGAGGGTGAGGCCTCTCGGCTTGGCCGCCGGGCTCCTCATGCTGGGCGGCTGCGGCGGGCAGGTCATCTCCGCAGGCGAGGCCACGGTGCTGGTAGCTGAGCGCGCGGACGGTGGGATGGACGCCCTCGGCGGCGGCCGCATCGAGGTGGTCGGCGGATGCCTTGGCGCCAGCGACTCGGTCATCGTATGGCCGCACGGTACCGAGGTCGTCCGCGACGACCCGCTGACCATCGACGTCCCGGAGTACGGGACGTTCGCCCTCGGTGACGACATCGAGATTGCTGGCGGCTTCGTCCTGGAGCACTCCTCCGACAAGACCCAACCGGGTAGTTACGAGGTCGGCGGCATCACGGTGCCTGCTGAGTGCGCCAAGCACGACATCTTCCTGGCTCACTAAGCCCCGACGCGACCTCCGCGACGGCCGGGCTCAGGTGTGCAGGCGCACGACGCCGGCTGTGCCGTCGACAGTGACGGTCTGGCCGTCGGTCAGCTCGATGGTCGCCCTCGAGGTCGCGAGCACCGCGGGGATGCCGTGCTCGCGTGCGACGATCGCGGTGTGCGACAGCGCCCCACCCCCGTCGGTGACCACCGCCCCGGCTGTGCCGAACAGCACCGACCACACCGGGGTGGTCACGCGCGCCACGAGGACGTCGCCGGGCCGTAACCTGTCGAACTCGTCCTCGGACCGGATGACACGGACTGGGCCGGTGTGGGTGCCCGGTGAGCCGGGCGCGCCGGGCAGCCCGGTATCCGTGTCGTGGACGGTCGGGTTGAACTCGTTGGCCATGTACCACATGAACGCCGCGTTGATCCGTCGCGCCTCTTGCGGCAGTGCACGCACGTCGGGTGGTTGCGTGGGTGGGGGCCCGTGGAAGGCCGGACCGGGGTGAGCGGCGACCCACGCCCGCTCGGCGTGCCGTCGTGCGACGAGCTCGCGGACGTCCACGTCCGTGCGCAGGGCGCGCCGCAGCTCGTCCCCGGTGAGGTACACCACGTCGGCCGGTCGTGCGATGCGACCGCTCCGGGCCAGTCGCTCGCCGATCTGCACCGCTACGCGGCGGATCAGGCCGCAGGGGAGGTTCCCGGTCCAGAACACGTTGTCCTCCCGCACGCCGTAGACCCGCCGCGCGACTGCCAGCGCGCGGTCGAAGCGCCGCCGGTCCTCCTCGGGCCGAAGCGCCAGCTGCCGGTGCGCCTCGGCCTCGGCCCGATCCCGTAGCGCGTGGGGGTCCTCGCCAGGTCCCTCGCCGACGGCGGCCTCGCGCAGCAGTCCCGCCAGCACCCAGGGCCGTTCGGCCAACGTGGAGGAACCGGGATCGTCGCCGATCGTGCGGTGCCCGAAACGGGCGAGGTGGTCGCCGAACATGGCCCCGAGCGCCGGGTCGACCTCGGCCAGTCGGGCCTCGACGTCGGCTCCGGCGTCGGCCAGCACCGCTATCGCCTCGGGCTGGGCCCGCACCTGCGTGGCCAGTGCCGCCAGCGCGCGGGCCGGCTCGGCGGACGTTGCCGACATGCCCGTGACCAGCTGCAGGGTGTGCAGCGTGTCCCACCCCAGTAGCTGCTCGCAGGTGGTGGCCAGCTCGTGCAGCGCGACGACGTAGGGCGGCAGCAACTGGAAGTGGACATGAAGGCCCCGGCGCAGGAGCGCGACGGCGGCGTCGAACGTGGCCTCGAGCTCGGCGTCGGACAGGGCTGGCAGGTCAGTAGTCCGCAGCCGCTCGGTCTCGCCTCGGAACTCGTCGCGCCACTGCCGCTCCCACCGGTCCGGCAGCTCGGCGAGCAGCCCGGAGCGCAGCACCCGCCGGGCAGTCGCCACCCGCGCGCGCAGGGGCGGCACCGCCCGGGCCAGGATCCCCATCACCCACCAGGGTGGTGCCGGGCCCTCCCTGCCGCCCACCGGCAGCACCCGGGTGTAGATCTCCCCGCCCATGGACCGGCTCGTCAGGTTCTCGAGCAGGAGGCCGAAGTCGGCGAACATCTCGGAGATGGTGGTGTCGAGCAGGGGCAGGTAGATCGACGCGCCCAGCGGGGTCATCGGCTCGTGGTAGTGCGCGACGTCCTTGGTCCAGGTGCCCTCGGTGGGGATCCGCAGCGTCGGCGCGACCGGCAGGGCGGTGATGGGCCGGGACTGCAGCACGTGCACCTCGCCGTCGGCGATCGCCCACTCGACGTCCTGGGGAGCTCCCAGCCGGTGCTCGAGCAGCTCGGCCACCTTCGCCACCTGCAGCGTCCGGGGCGCGTCGAGCGCGCCCTCCGGGGCGTCGACGCATTCGGCGGTGCCGCCGCGCACCACCCACTGGTCCGGGGTGGCCCGCCCCGAGACGAGCCGCTCACCCAGCCCCCGCACGGCGCTGACCAGGGTCTGGTCGCGGTCGCCGGTGACCGGGTTCGCCGTAAACGCCACACCGGCCGCGTCAGCGGGGACCATGCGCTGGACCAGCACCGCCATGCCGCCTTCCACGGCGTCGGCCGCGGACCGGTAGGCCACGACCCGGTCGCTGTGGGCAGCGGCGACGCAGCGGCGCACGGCGTCACAGATCGCCTCGAACCCCTCCACGTCGAGGAAGGATTCGTACTGGCCGGCGAAGGAGGCCTCCGGGAGATCCTCAGCCGTCGCCGACGACCGCACCGCGACCGGTCCGCCACCGAGGCGGGAGAGCGCTGCGGCGATCTGCTCACGAAGGCTGGACGGGAGCGGTGGTTCCGGGACCATCTCGCCGGTCAGCCCGGCGCGGTCGGCCAGCTCGCCACAGGCGTCGGTGGTGATGACGAATCCGGCAGGCACGCGGAATCCCGCGGCCTGCAACGTCGCAAGCGTGGCCGCCTTGTGGCCCGCCACCGTGGCGTCCCTAGCCGCCAGATCCTCAAGGTCGACCACCGGCGAACTGGGGGTCCGGGGTGCACCAGTCATCGTTCTCTCCTCACGACCCCGCAGGTGACAGTTAATGTGACATCAATTCTGAGATACTGTCAAGACATGAGCGGCTCCCGCGCGTACTACAGCCCCATACGCGAACGCCAGGCTCGCCAGACCAGGCAGCTGCTGCTGGCGGCGGCCGCCGAGGAGGTTGTTGCCCACGGTTTGGCAGAGACCACCATCTCGGCGGTCGCCGAGCGCGCGCAGGTGTCGCAGCGCACCGTCTACCGCCACTTCCCGGATCGGCAGGCACTCCTCGATGCGTTGACCGAGTGGGTGGACGGTGAGCTCGCCGCCAGGATCGAGCCCACCCTGCCGGCGTCGGCGGAAGTGTCGCTCGACGAACTGCTGGCCACCGGCCGCGTGCTGTTCGCGGCGATGGAGGACGTCGGCAGGCCGGCCGAAGCCATGGTTCTGACCGCCGGGGCCGGCGGATTGCTGTCCGCGAGCCACCGGGAACGCACGCGCGCCATCGAGCGGATCATCACCAATGAGTTGCCGGCGGTCGATCCGTTGACCCGGCGTCAGGTGTTCGCGGTGGTACGCCTGCTGTTCGGGTCCCACACGTGGTACACGCTGACGCGGGAGCTGGGCCTGACCGCCGAAGAGGCCGGCGAGGCGGTGTCGCGGACAGCACTGGCGTTGCTCGCCGACGTCCGGGGGACCGGTGAGACTGTCTGAGCAACTTCCGGTGGTGCGTCGCCCGATGCGCTCACAAGCCGCGGCCCGGGCGGCGCGGATGGTGCGGTCCTGCCATCGCGCGTTACGTAGGTTGGCGAGATGGCCTATGACGCCCTGACCGAGAGCCTGCGACTCATCGAGTCTGGTGAGCTCATACCGGTGACTCGACTGAGTCGGCGGCGCCGGCATGTCGCGATGGCGGTCGATGTCGCCGACGACATTGCGGTCACGATGTTCGTGCGCAGGAGTGTGGGGTTCAACGCGGTGGAGACGCACGTACTCGCTCGGCACGGCGGTGAGTGGTTCATGCTGGGCGGCGGCGGCGGCGGTTCCGCGGCCGATGACGCCCTCGAGTACCGACCTGCCGAGCTACCTCCAGGACTACGCGGTGCGCCCAGTGTTGACCCTCGGGTTCTGGCGCTCGAAGGCGCTGGTGGCATCTTGGACGGCCGTGCGAGGAGGCCATGGCCGTCCCGTGGTCGGTGGATCAACTACGGCACCGTGCGGGTGAACGCGGACGTCGCTCGGATAGAGGTCAACGATCGGCACGTCACGGTTCCGTGGCACGGCCGAGTCGTTGTCGGCTGGCCGGGACGCCGTGCCCAGGACCTGGCGATCATCGACCACGCCGGCAGCTGCCTGGGACACGTCACGCTGCCGCCATCGCCGTAAGCACAAGCGTCCGCAAATCGCCGCTGGCTGCGCAGGAGGCGGGCGCTAGTGTCGCGGGCGTGAAGAACGTCGTGCACCACATCGAACTGTGGACACGAGGCCTCGACGCTTTGCGCCGGCGTGATGGTCCCGTCCTACAGCGCCCGGGACGCCTCGGCGTACCCCCATGCCGGGGGACCGCACCATACGGCGCTCCTCATCGAGAACCTCGAGGGTTGCGAGGTCGAGATCGTCACCGACTGAAGATGCGCCCTGACTCGATCGTCAACAAGCGGGCGCCCAGCGCGGCGGATCTTGCCTATCGGACACGCTCACACGTCTGAGCCGCGGCTGGCTGGATGCGACCTCGCCAGGGACTCGGTTGCGCCAGTAAGTGCGCCAGCATCAACCTGAGTGAACATCCAACCAATGAGCAGGATTGTGCCGACGCTGGCACACACCAAGCCGATAGGATTCATGCATCGCACCCAGAGTGGGAGACGGGTAAAGGCCATCGGGTCCGCCCGATGAGCATGACGCCGGTAGGCGTTCTGGATCGGTCCCGACATTAACCATAATGCCAGCCCCGTCCCCAGCAACGTCCATCCGATAACCATTGTCCCCCTCCCCCCGGGCCATCGATGCCTTGCCCTCTGTTGTCACCGTAGGCGATGAAGTGGCGAACGGGAAGCAAGCTCTCCGGGCTGGGTTGGTCGGGGGCGGTCTAGCCGTGTCGGCCGTGTCGGTGGGCGTCACGGACATCAGGTCCGGGCCTGCACGATCTGACGCCCACCTGTGTGCTCGAGGTCGACCCGGGGCGCTGGCGGTGCTCCAGCTGCGCGGACGCGAGGGACGTCCCACACCCTTCTGCCGCCGCGACCGCCGCGCTCCAACGTGCCAGCGAGCACTCGGCCCGAGTCGTTAACGGCCCTATCGGCGATGGTCCGACTGCGCCAGAATTCGTGGTCGATGGGACTTTTTTCGGAATGGGGTCCTGCCCTGACGATGGACTTCGCGCGCAAAGCAGTCTGCGCGAAGTGGGAGGGGGAGGCCAGGGGACGACGGGTGTCCTGCCTGGCGGTGGATCGGCTGCGGTGTCGGCGGAGTCCCAGTTGTGCCGCGGTGTCACATCGCCTGCGCACGGCGCTCGGGGCGGATGGCGTTGCGCCCTGCACGGGCTGCGGCCAGCTATGCGCACGCTCCTGGTGGTGGCCGCGTGCGGAGGGGATGATTTCTGTGGCGGGGCAACCTGCCCTGGCCCGCGTGGCCAGGGCGCCGCGGCCGGCACCGCTGTCGGGGTGCTAGCCACGGTGCTCCTGGCCGTGCGCAGCCCCTGCCAGACGGTCCGGACGGCCCGCCGGCTCGCTCGTGCGGACGACGACCGGTGACCAGGTGCGTCGTCGCGGTCCTTCGAGTCAGCGCGCTCCCTCTCGAACCAGAAGTGGTCCGGACCACCTCGCCGCTGTGGTCCCATCCCCGATTTCTCCCGCCGGCGTCCGGCTGCCATCTCGCAGCGACTGCACATTGGTCACATGGGGCTGAAAAGTGGGGTAGTATCAGAATGTTCGCCGAAAGTGGTTGACGCTGCCGTCCCACGAATCCCAAATTCGGCTTCACATCTCGCCCGTTAAGCAAACGCGGGAAACCTCTTCACCTTCGAAGGAACCTACATGTCGAACGACACTGCCCACGCCACTATGCCTCTCGAGGGTCGTCGCCTGTCCACCGAGACCAAGGCTGCCACCAAGACGACCGAGTTCTTCGCCTACGTTGCCGTTGTCCTGGCGATTATCGTCACGGCCTTCGTCGTCGGCGACAGCGCGGAGGGTGGCGAGGGTGACCCCTTCGGCGCCGAGCACGCGATGCGCTACATCACCTTCCTCACCATCGGCTACATGCTCGCCCGTGGCCTGGCCAAGTCCGGCACGCGCGAGCACCACGACGCACACAACATCAACGCCTGAGCGACAGTCGTCACCGCCGCTCCAGCGGCGACCAGGCGCATGAGGGGCCGGTCAGCGCATCGTGCGCTGCCGGTCCCTCATGGGTAGCTCCCCTCGGCTACAGTCGACGGGGGTGGCCCACCCAAACGGCCCACTCTCATGCACTTGCCGGGTCGCCGACCACGCCAGCAGCCCGAACCTCAATGCGAGGATTGACCATGCGACTCGGACGGAATCTAGAGGTCAGGCCCCTTGGCGGAGGCCCCGGATGTCTAGCGATGATCCTCTTCTCAGTCATCGCCTCCATTGTTCTGACCCTCGCGCTCAATCTGCTCCTGCGCTAGAAGGACGTCAGGCACTGACTGGCCGGCTCCTTCGGGCTCGCTCTCAGGGTGGTCCTCCCTGAGCTGGACCATCAGGTCGAAGGAGACCGGCTCGTCACCCAGGCCCTGTCCAGGGCTTAGCACGAGGACGCCCTGGTGGACGACAGCTTCATAAGCCTGGCCGGTTTCGGTCGTAAAGGTCACGTCCGTGCTGTCTTGAGAGTCCCAACGGTCAATATCGATGTCCACGTGGCCTTGACGCCAAGTGCCGTTTCCATCGTCACCGAGGATGATCGTCCCATGCTCAGGATGGCTGTAGCTTCCCACCACAGCCAAGTCGGATCTGCAGGCGGGCAGGGCCGCCAACGCCAAAGCTGCAAAGACCGCCTGTCTCCAGTGCACCGAATCACCATGCCACCGCTCCGCCGGCCCTCCAAGCGTCATGCAAAGAATCCCTGCTTGTCCACCCTCGTGCACGAAGCGCTACCGCTCCGAGTGGGTTGATGTCGGCATGACATCCCAGGGCCTGCCCAACACGTAGGGCGTGCTTGCGTCTCGACGTCCACGACCGGGATGGTGTCGTCTGCCATACGTAGACGTGAACGGGGCACTGACCTGCTGGAAGTGCCGCCGACTTGAGGTGTGTGCTGGGATGTCACGACGTCGCTACTCGTCGCTGCGAAACCGCTGAGGGGGCCGGATGTCCGTTCAGCCACCGCCTGTGGCTGCTGGTCAAAGACACTCGGTTGGGCGGCGGCATGACGGGACCGTCGTCGCGATCGGCGACGACTCTTCGGGCGAGTGCCGGGTGCAGGGCTGGGCGGACGTCGTGGGAGTCGCGGCCGGCAACGTCCATACCGCCACCAACACGGGCCGTTCCCACACGGTGGGATTGCGCGCCGACGGGACCGTGCTAGCCACCGGCTGGAATGGCGACGGTCAATGTGACGTCGCGGCATGGGAAGACGTCGTGACGGTGGCTGCCGGGTGGCGCCGCACGTTGGGACTACGTGCCGACGGGACCGTGCTGGCCGCTGGCCGCGGGAATGAAGGGCAGTGCGCCGTCGCCGAATGGCGGGACGTCATCGCCATCTCGTGCGGAGACTGGCATTCGGTGGCGCTGCGGGCAGCCGGCACCGCCGTGGCGGTCGGGAACAATCGACGAGGCCAGTGCTCGATCGGCGAATGGCGCGATCTCGTGGATGTGGCCGCCGGGTACCTACACACGCTGGGACTGACCGGTGACGGGCGGGTGCTGTCCGCGGGTGAAGTGGCGACGGGTGCTTGTCACGTTGAGGCATGGCAGGGGGTGGTCGGACTGGCTGCTGGCAGCTACCACAGCGTCGCAGTCACGTCGTCGGGGCGGGTCCTCGCGACGGGACAGAACACGCACGGCCAGTGCGAGGTACGACCCTGGCGCGACGTGGTCGCGGTCGCTGCTGGCTCAACGCACACTCTCGCCGTCCGCTCGGACGGCACCGTGCTGAGCACCGGCTACAACGCCCACAAGCAATGCGATGTGAGCACCTGGCGGGGAATCGAGCCACTCCGATAGCGATCCATCAACCCACGGACCCGCCGCCGAGTGAACGTTCAGCGGCAGGCGAGGAGGCAGACGGGTACGTTGACGACCGCGGGGCCTTCTCGAGACGGTGCTCAGCAGCGTGCCTCTAGGACCTCGGCGCCCGGGCCGGTGAGCTCGCCAACGCCGAGGGGCCGGCCAGAGGTCGCCAGCAACAGCGAGATGGCCTTGCCGTGAACCTCAGGGCCGTCGCCGATGTGCTGTTCTGCGTCCGAGGGGCGTAGGCGCAGGCCCCGGACGCGTTCTTTGCCGCCTCCGATGCCGGATCCCGTGCGCGCTATGTAGGCCAGGGCAGTCATCACGTGCTGGGGAGGATAGGCCGCGGTGATCCCCAGGGGACGGCGGATGTCTTCGCTGTGGACGTATGCCTCGACCAGGCGGCTGGGCAGGGCGGCCGGTGGCGTGTCTGTGCTCTCGGTCACCGCAGCGAACGCGGCGAGCGTCTGCTGGGGGTCACTGGCCCGGCGACGCCTGACTCCCTGTTCGTTGGCCCTGTCGAAGTCGAACCGCGCGCCGAGCATCTGGCGCACGAACCCCAGGCGGGTCGTCGTTGCCGAGTCGATGAGATGCGCGAGAACATCGTGAACCGACCAGCCCGGGCACAGGGACGGGGTGGACCACTGCTCCATCGGAATGCGCGTCAGATCAACCACCAACCGACGGCGCTCGTCGCACACCGCACCCCAGACAATTGCCCTGTCGCTCACTCGAACTCCTCGGTCGGTTTCCGGCCGGTCTACGGCCCTGTGGACGTTGACCGCGTGCCGGTCGAACACTCATCGGAGCAGCCGCTCAGCCCCGTCATGCGGTTGTGCCGCGCTTCGGGCGTCTGGCCACCTGGGTCGGCGCAATGCACGCGCCGCTTGCGGAGCTGGTTGCTCTGGTCGGCGCAGCCATCCACCGCTACCGTGCCCGGCGATCATCTTTGTCCGTCGTGAGCCAGTAACGGATTGGCGAGCGCGGCGCGCCCACGGGGCGTTGCAAGCCCTGCCGGTCCGCCAGTGCAGGGAAGGAGGGGTGTGACGAAGCCGATGCGAAGAGCCCTGTGGGTTCTCCTCCCGAGCCTCGTTCTCGTGGCCGCCGCCCACGTCACTGCCGAGCTGTTCCCGCAGCACTGGGGGAGCCCAGCGAACATTGGCGGGGGACTGCTCCTTGTCCTCGCCTACCTTGGCGTCGTCGCTGGGACACTCAGGTTCGCGTTCGCCTGGTGGGAGCAGCAGCAAAACTCCGACTAGCAGCGACTCCACCTTCGGCTCATGCTGCTGTCGGCGCTGGCATCCGACCATGGCCGTCGGGCCGTAGTCATCGGCTGTCTGGCGTGCTGGGATGGTGACATGGCTGATCGCTCTGCTGCATCGCGGGTCGTTGAGGCGCCGGTGAGCACCGTGTGGTCCTTGCTGAGCGACTCCGGTCAGCATCATCGGTTTGATGACACGGGCATGGTCGGGCAGCCCGAGCCGCCGACACGGCTGACTCACGTCGGACAGGTCTTCAGGATGCCCATGTCCTACGACGACGGCTTAAGAATCGAGCGCTACGAGTCCGATAACCACATCGTCGCCCTTGCTGCTGGCCGGTCCATCGCCTGGGCCACGGCCACGAAGGGCGGCCCGGCATTGGGCTGGGTGTGGAGGTATGACCTGCGTGAAGGGCCGGGCAGCAGCCGCGAATGGTGATCGAGGACGAGAGCGAACAGCCGCGGCTCGAGGCGAGCATCAGGTCTTGGGCAGCCCACGACGGCGACGCCCGGTGCACACTGGAGCGAGTCGACGCCAGCCGGATCGAGTATCTGCAGTCGTTGTGGCAGGCGATCAGCGGTGACCCCGAGGAGGCCGTGCTGATGGGCCGCCTCCTCTACGTCGTGCTGATCGGTGCTCAGCGCGTGCTTCCCCCGCTGGCCCCCGAGAGCATCGACGCGCTCTACGGCGTCGTACTCACGCACGCACTAGACCAGCAGCCGGGAACATGAGGCTTCCTCCACCGCCCGGGGCGGTCAACAGGCCAGCAGGCCCCCAGTGGTTGGTCCCGTCCTGCTCGCCATCGCCGGACTCCACATCCTGGCCGCGCCCCTGTTCTACGGCGAGGCCATGACAAGCATCATCGACGGCGGCGTGTTCGGCGCCGTCGAGGCCGATCCAGCTGTCATTGACCTACGGAGCGCCGGGTTCTGGTACCTCGCCGCCGGCATCATTCTGGCGTTCGTCGGCGCAAACGTCGCCTGGATCGAACGCCGTTGGGGACAGGCGCCGTCGCACGTGGGCTGGATGTTGGTGGTCGTCGGCTGCTTCGGGACTGCGTTGATGCCCGTCTCGCCCTTCTGGCTGTTCTTCGTAGCCGCGGCCTTGGTCGCCCGCTCCCGCCCACCAGGCAGTCCTCGACGAGCTGGCGCACTCCCGTGACCGTCACCACGGCGGTGGCGAGGACCACACCGAGTCGGCGGGGCAGGCCTGGCCGGCCTCGCGACCTCGATCGCCCTGTTGCCGGGCGGCCGTGGCGGAGCGGTAGTAGCCGCAAGCACTCAGGCGTCAGCGCCCCCGAGCACCCGGTGGTAGTACAGCTCGCCCTCGGGTTGGCCCGGCTCCCGGCAGGTGTACCCGTGCCGCTCGTAGAACCGGCGGGTGTCGTGGTCCTCCCCGTCGACGTTGATCTCCAGCAGCTCACCGCCCCGGTCGCGCACCACCTGCTCGGCCGCCTGAAGCAGCCGGGCCCCCAGCCCCTGGCTGCGCAGGTGCGGGGCGACATACAGCTCGTCGAGCAGGCCGACCGGGCCCTCGTACCAGACGTTCGGACGCAGCGTCAGCAGCGCGAGTCCCGTCGCGGGCTCTCCGGTGAGCAGGGCGATCGTCCGGTCCCCGGCCAGGAGGTGTCGCAACCGCTCGCTGAGGACGGCGGGGCCGGGCGTCGGCGTGTCGTACTCCCGGTTGAAGGGGTCCAGCAGCTCGGCCACCGTGACCGAGTCCTCGGCCGTGGCTCTCCGCACGCTCGGTTCAGCAGGTGGTCCCACCGCGCGATTCTGGCAGGGGCCGCCGGCGGCGCACCACCGTTGTTGCCGCGTGCCGACGTGCGAGCCAGCCGAGCCGTTCGGGCGGGGAGGGGCAGTCGCGAACCATCGTCAATGTCACCTGCGACCTCGAGGGCCCGCCGGGACGGTCCGCAGCGGTCTCTGCCCACCTGGCGGATGTTTCTGCGGCGTCGCGCCGGCAGCCTTGGGCGCAGCCACGGCCGGGGAACCCGGGACCGCGGACGTGGACCTGACCGAACCCGAGGAAGGACCCGAAAATGACGGAGCGCTTGCTCACCTGGCAGGACGTGGAGCTCGCGGTGGAGACCTTCGGGTCGCCGAACGACCCGACGGTGCTGCTCATCGCGGGTGGCGGGCAGTCCATGGTGTGGTGGGAGGAGGAGTTCTGCGCTCGGCTCGCCGGGGCCGGCCGTCAGGTGATTCGCTACGACCACCGCGACACCGGGCGGTCGACCAGC
This sequence comes from Ornithinicoccus halotolerans, assembly GCF_009602535.1. Taxonomy (GTDB): domain Bacteria; phylum Actinomycetota; class Actinomycetes; order Actinomycetales; family Dermatophilaceae; genus Ornithinicoccus; species Ornithinicoccus halotolerans. The sequence goes on from NZ_WIQI01000004.1 coordinate 82,429, forward strand.
TCGCCGGCTGGCCGCCCGTCATACAGCCCCGCGGACCTCGCGAGCGACCCGGTGCGGATCCTCGACGCTCTCGGCGTCCACCAGGCCCATGTTGTCGGGCTGTCCATGGGAGGCGGCATCGCCCAGCTGGTCGCCCTGACTCAGCGCGACCGGGTCGCCACGCTGACCGCGATCTCCACCAGCCCCGCTGGACCCGGTGCAGGCGACCTTCCCGGGCCGGAACCCGCAGTGCAGGCGACCTTCACCGACCCGGACCCCGAGCCCGACTGGGACGACCGCGAGGCGGTCGTAACCTATCGCGTGGACGTCGAACGGCCCTACGCCGGCGCCCTCGGCTTCGACGAGGACCGTGTCCGCCGGCTTGCCACGCTCGAGGTCGACCGGACCGGAGACATGGCCGCGTCGTTGACCAACCACTTCGTGGTGGGTGACCACTGGCCCGAGGGCGCTCGGCTCGAGGAGCTCACCGTGCCCACGCTGGTCATGCACGGCACGACGGACCCGCTCCTCCCGGTGGCCCATGGCGAGGCGCTGGCACGGGCGATACCGGGCGCGACGTTCGTCCCGCTGGAGGGGATGGGCCACCAGCAGCCGCCCCCGTCGTTGTGGGACATCACGCTCGCCGCGATCGCCCGGCACACCGACGGCCGCTGAACGGGACGGCACGGGTCGATGAGTTTCGGGCCGTACGTCGGTCAGGGCCTGTAGGGCCGCTGGCAGACTGACGCGCTCGTGCCCGGAGGAGACGCATGGCAAAGCTCATCTACTCGATGGTCACCTCGCTCGACGGCTACGCCGAGGCGGCGGAGGGCGACCTCGGCGCCGGAGCCGAGGACCAGGAGGTGCATACCTTCATCAACGACGTCTTCCGCTCCGTCGGCACGTACCTCTACGGCCGACGGATGTACGAGACGATGGTCTACTGGGAGACCGCGCACACCGAGCCTGACCAGCCGCCGCACATCCTGCAGTACGCCCGTGACTGGCAGGCCGCGGAGAAGGTCGTGTACTCCACGACGTTGGAGTCGGTGTCCAGCGCGAAGACCAGGATCGAGCGGACCTTCGACCCGGACGCGGTGCGCAAGCTCAAGGCCGAGACTGATGACGACCTGACCGTCGACGGGCCGACTCTCGCGGCCCAGGCGATCGCGGCTGGTCTGGTGGATGAGTACCACCTCTTCATCACTACGAGCGTGGTCGGCGGCGGCACGCGGTTCTTCCCCGACGGTGTTCGTCTCGACCTCGAGCTGGTCGAGGAGCGTGCCTTCGACAGCGGACTGATCTACGCGCGCTACCGGACGCGCTGAGTCGCACCGGTTGGTGACGCTGCGGGCCGAGCCGGCGCAGCTGAGCCCGGTCCGGCCGCGACGGCTCCTGGCACGTGGAACAGGCGCAGCCTCAGCAGCGGCCAACTGGTTCGCGGTCGCCTGGTACTCGTCCGTTCCAGTTGCCGGTCAGCACCAGTGTTGGGACCGCGGCGAACACGGAAGCTCTGAGGTCGTCGTTCGAGGGTGGGTCTCAGGGCTGCGAACCGTCGCGCCACAGGCCCGAGGAGGGCTCAGGACTCCTTGCGCGCCAGGAGCATCAGCCAGTTGCTCTCCCTGGCGTCATCGCCAGGGAAGGTCCACTCGATGGTGAGCCCGGCGTTCTCCAGCAGGGCGCGGAAGGCGGGCTCGGTCCAGAGCACGGTGAAGTAGGAGTTGCCCGAGTCACCGACCTCCCAGAACTCACCGAGTCCCTCGCGGATCGCGACCAGGAAGACCCCTCCGGGCTGCAGGGCCGCGGCCACTCTGCGCAGGAATACTGGGAGCTGGGCCCGGTCGAGGTGTTGCAGCACCGCCAGTGCCATCACCGCGTCGTACGGGCCGCCGAGCTCGTCGCTGGTGACGTCGAGCTTCTCGACGCGCTTGCCCCGTTCAGCCTGGAAGTCGATGAAGGCGCTCGCGACCTCGGTTCGCCGCACCGCGACACCCTGCGACTCGACGAAGTCGGCGTCCCAACCAGGTCCCGAGCCCACTTCGAGCACAGTGCCACCGGCTGGCACCGCGGTGACCAGTCGACGCAGGCCGTGGCGGCTGAACGCTGCCGCACCAGAGGAGTCAGGGGCGGTGTCCTCGGCGTACTCCCGGGCGATCCGTTCATAGGAGTCGACCGTGCGGCGGTTGGCCGAGTCGATGCCGTCCTGCGGCTCGGGGCTGCGTCGACGTGTGGTCACCGTGCTGAGCCTAGGCCCCGCCCGGGTGGACGGAGCGGCTACGAGCACCGCCTTGGCAGTGAGGAGACACCCGAGACCGTGGACAGCATCGCCAGCTCACTGGTTCGTCTGGTGGCGCCAGCCCGGTGCCAGCGAGCTAGGTCTCGATCCAGTACCGGCGGTAGAAACGGCCGCATCCCCGCTGACCGCCCGGCCGTGCCGGATCAAGCGGGACGACGGGCCTCACCGCCAGGCGTCGGGATGCGGGTCAGTCCGACTCAGCGCGGACGCGCCGGTAGCACTCGTAGACCACGCGCGAGCCGAACGTGCGGGTCTCGGTCAGCGCCAGCGGGAGGTGCTCGGTGACCGGCGGCAGGAACGGCGTGCCACCACCGACGAGGACCGGGTAACGGACCATGCGGAGCTCGTCGACGAGGTCGAGCGCGATCGCAGCCGCCGCCAGGCCGGCGCCGCCGATCGAGACGTCCCTGTCGGTCGCCTGGAGCGCGGAAGCGACCTCCTCGGCCACCGGGGACTCGGCGAGCCGGGCGTTGCCCACGACACTGTCCAGCGTGTGGCTGAAGACGACCTTCGGGATCGCGCTCCAGACGTCGGCGAACGCGGCCCGGAGCTCGTCGCTGCGCATCGACGGGTCGGTCTCCCACGGCAGCATCGTCTCGTACAGCCTGCGGCCGCACAGGTAGCCGCCGAGCTCGCTCACCCGCGCGAGGTGGAAGCGAAACAGCTCCTCGCTCGGGGCTGTCCACCCGAACGCGCCCTCGCGGTCGGCGATGAAGCCGTCCACCGAGACGCTCATCGAGTAGATCAGCATGGCCTCCTGATCGTCGCACGGCAGCGACGATGACGGGGCAACGCCTCACACTGAGCTTGTCATGGGGCACTCCTTCCCGTTGCTGCCACGGAAACCAGGAGGCCACCGGAGGCACCGAGCGCTACCGTCAGCCATGGTCGACCACGCGACGCCCAACTTGCCGGCCCGGGACCCCGCTGCCACCTCACGGTTCTACTCGAGTCTCGGCTTCCGGGAGGCTTACCGCGACGAGTCCTGGATGATCCTGACGCGCGGCACGGTGATGCTCGAGTTCTTCCCCGACCCGGACCTGGACCCGGCGACCAGCGGTTTCAGCTGCTGCCTACGCCTGGACGACGCCGAGGCATTCCTTCACGTCTGCCGTGCCGCCGGGCTCCCGGAGGCCACCCAAGGCTGGCCGCGGATCCACCCGCTGCACCGTGAGCCGTCCGGCCTGCGGATCGGTGCCCTCGTCGACTTGGACGGGACGCTGCTGCGGCTGATCCAGCGGACGTGACCGCCGCTACGAACGCAGCGCGCTCAGCACGAGCCACAGTCCGGCGAGCACGATGCCGACGGCGAAGACCCGGTCGACGGTCGTGACGGCCCTGGTGCGATGAGCCCACCGGGCGACCGTGGCCCCCAGCGCCCCCCAGGCCACGAAGGCCACGAGGTTGTTGAGGGTGAACACGGTCGTCACCCATGCGGTGCTGGCCAGATCCCCGGCGGCTGGGAAGGCCGCGAACATGAGGGCGATGATGACGTAGGCCTTCCCGTTCAGGAGGAGCAGCAGGACCCCCGACGCGAACCCGGGCGTCGACGCGGTCTGACGGCCGCCGTCCTCCAGCACGCCCTCACCCGCGGCGCGCCAGGACCGCCATCCCAGCCAGACCATGTAGACGCCGCCGGCTGCGGCCATCGCAGCCAACAGGCCCGGCCGGTTCAGCAACGCCACCCCCACCCCCGCGCCGATCGCGATGGTCACCAGCCAGGTGGCCAGGTGGTAGCCCGCCAGTGCAGGCACTGACCCCCGCAGGCCCGCCCGGGCTCCCAGCGCAGCGAAGAACTGGTTCCCCGGTCCCGGGCTGTAGGCGAGGGGGAAGAGGAAGGTGACCAGAGCCACGGTCTGTGCGAACGACATGCTGGCAGTGTTGCGACCGTCCACCAGGACGGCTGGCGGAAATGCGCCGTCGCGCTCCGGTGCGGCGCGGACGCGGCCGCGTCGCGACACCTCTTCGCCGGCCTGGCATCCTGCTGTCACCGGCAGCGCGACGAGACCGACCGGAAGGTGAACCGTGGGCCCGAGCGTCGAGATCCCCCGCAGCCGGGACGGGAGCGTGCACGTCACCGACGAGCGCATCAACACGCTGTCCCACCTGGTAGGGGCCTGCCTGGCCGTGCTCGGCAGCGCGATCCTCCTCGCACACGCCGCGGAGCAGGGCGACCCGTGGCGGATCGTGGGGCTCAGCCTCTACTGCGCCTCACTGGTGACGCTGTTCGTCTGCAGCACGGTGCACCACGCCCTCGACCGGGGACCCCGGGTCAACGAGCTGCTGCGCACCCTCGACTACACCTCCGTGTTCTTCCTCATCGCTGGCACCGTGACGCCGATCGTGCTGGTGCTCTACCGCACCACGTTCGGCTGGGCGGTGCTCGGAGCGGTCTGGGTCATCGCCGTCGTCGGCATCGTGCTGCGCTCGGTATGGCGCCAGCTGCCGAAGCCGGTGACCAGCACCCTCTACATCGTGCTGGGGTGGATGCCGGTCGCGCTGGTCGGCTCGGGGGTGCAGGTGCCGCTGGGGGCGCTGGCACTGATGGCGGCCGGCGGGCTGGTCTACAGCGTGGGCTTCGTCATCTTCGTCATCGAGCGACCCAACCCTGTCCCGGGAGCGTTCGGCTTCCACGAGCTGTGGCACCTGCTGGTGATCCTCGCCGCCGCGCTGCACTTCCTGCTCATGTACCGCTACGTGCTGCCAGCCTGACGAGACGCAGCGGCTCAGCTCACGTCCACGCCGGCCTCGCGCATCTGCCCCACCGCGGCCGTCGTGGTCTCCGGGGCGACCCCCGCGGTCAGGTCCAGCAGCACCCGGGTGGTGAAGCCCATCCGGGCCGAGTCGAGCGCGGTCGCCCGCACGCAGTGGTCGGTGGCGATGCCCACCACGTCGACCGTGTCGACACCGCGCTCCCGCAGCCAGTCGGCGAGCGCCACCGACCGACCCGCCTCCTCGGTGTGCCCCTCGAACCCGCTGTAGGCGGCGTCGTGGTGGCCCTTGCGGAACACCGCCGCCACCTGAAGGGCGTCAACGATCTCGGGGCGGAACTCGGCGCCGCGGGTGCCGGCCGCGCAGTGCACCGGCCAGCTGTCCACGAAGTCGGGCTCCTCGGACCAGTGCGCGCCGGGGTCGTGGTGCCAGTCCGCGGTGGCCACGACCTGGTCGTACTCACCGCGGTGGCGCAGGAGGTGCTCGTTGATGCGGCGGGCGGTCTCGATGCCGCCGTCGACCCCCATCGACCCGCCCTCGCAGAAGTCGTGCTGGACGTCGACGATCAGCAGGGCACGAGAGCTCATCCCGCCACGATAGAGCGGCTCAGGCGTCCTCCTCGACCTCCACCCGGGAGCCCTCGTCCTGGTAGACGGTGCGGATCGCCGGGTCGCCGTGGGACATCCGCAGCGCCCGGGAGGGCAGCTCGGCCCGGGCCATCGCGTGGTGCTCGCGGGCGGTGTGGGCGTCGGTGGCGGCCACCACCTCGCCGCCGCGGACCAGCGGCACCAGCAGCGACCGGTCGTCGCCGTCGTCGTGCGGGTGCTCCCCGATCCCGAGCACCTCCCGCTCGGCGACCCCCGCGGCGTTGCGCCGCCGCAGCGCGAACTTGCGCCCACCGATCGAGGTCTTGTCCCGGCTGGCCTTGGCCACCGCCTCCAGCTCACCGGAGTCGCCCTCCCTGGCGACCAGCTTGTAGACCATGCCGGCCGCCGGCGCCCCGGAGCCGGTCACCACCCGGGTCCCGACGCCGTAGGCGTCGACGGGGGCGGCCGCCAGCGCCGCGATGGAGTGCTCGTCCAGGTCCGAGGTCACCACGATGCGGGTGTCCCGGGCGCCCAGCTGGTCCAGCTGGGCGCGCACCTCGTGCGCCTGGGACACCAGGTCGCCGGAGTCCAGCCGGACGCCGCCGAGCTCGGGGCCGGCCAGCTCCACGGCCAGCTCGACCGCGCCGGTCACGTCGTAGGTGTCGACCAGCAGCGTCGTCGACAGGCCCAGGCTCTTCAGCTGCGAGGCGAACGCCGAGCGCTCGTCGTCGTGCAGCAGCGTGAACGAGTGCGCCGCCGTGCCCATCGTCGGCACCCCGTGGGAGCGGCCGGCCTCCAGGTTGGAGGTGGCCTGGAAGCCGGCGATGTAGGCGGCGCGGGCCGCGGCCACCGCCGAGTGCTCCTCGGTGCGACGCGAACCCATCTCGATGCAGGGCCGGTCACCGGCGGCCGCGGTCATCCGGGAGGCGGCCGAGGCCACCGCGGAGTCGTGGTTCAGCATCGACAGCGCCAGCGTCTCCAGGACCACCCCCTCGGCGAAGGTCGACTCCACCACCAGCACCGGGCTGCCCGGGAAGTAGCACTCACCCTCGGCGTAGCCCCAGATGTCGCCGGTGAACCGGTAGTCGGCCAGGTAGTCCAGCGTGGGCCGGTCCACGACCCCGGTGTCGCCGAGGAACTCCAGCTCCGGGTCGCCGAAGCGGAAGTCCGCCAGCGCCTGCAGGAACCGGCCGGTGCCGGCGACGACGCCGTAGCGGCGGCCGTCGGGCAGGTGCCGGGCGAACGTCTCGAAGACGCACCGCCGGTGCGCGTGCCCGGAGGCCAGCGTCGCCTGCAGCATCGTCAGCTCGTAGTGGTCGGTCAGCAGCGCGGTGCTGGTGCGGGGACCGGTCGGTGGGCTCGGGTTCGGTGCGCTCACCCCCCAGACTTTAGAGTGGCAGGGTGTCCGAGCGACCCACCGAGCCGCCCAGCGGCCCCCCGACCGCCCCGGAGGAGGAGGGCCAGGTCGCGGTCCTGGAGCGTCCGGACACCGACGTCCCGTGGGTGACGCTGGTGTGGAACGACCCGGTGAACCTGATGAGCTATGTCACCTGGGTCTTCCAGACCCACTTCGGCTACCCCCGCGACAAGGCCGAGGCGCTGATGCGCCAGGTCCACCACGAGGGCCGGGCCGTGGTCTCCACCGGCAGCCGGGAGACCATGGAGGCCGACACCGAGGCGATGCACGCCTACGGGCTGTGGGCGACCTACCAGAGGGCCGGCTGAGTGGCCACCGCGTTCCGCCGGAAGGGCGGCCGGCTCGTCGGCAAGCTGGAGCCCGAGGAGCTCGAGGTGGTCCTCGAGCTGCTGCGGCTGACTCGGGGGTTCGTGGCCCCGGAGGAGCCGTCCGCCGGTGAGCCCGGTGCCGGCCAGGAGGGTGAGAGCCTGCGCGAGCTGGTGGCCGGGCTGGGAGACGAGGGGCCGGTCCCGGAGCCGGAGGACCCGGCGCTGCGGCGGCTGCTGCCGCCGGCGCACCGCGACGACCCCGAGCAGGCCGCCGACTTCCGCCGGCTCACCCAGCACAGCCTGCGCAGCCGCAAGGCGGCCACGCTGGCCACCGCGGTGGCGGCACTGGAGGAGGCCGACCCGCCGGTCGTCAGCCTCGACGAGGGCCAGGCGCACGCACTCGTGGTCGGGCTGACCGACGTGCGGCTGGTGCTGGGGGAGCGGCTGGGACTGGAGACCGACGAGGACGCCGAGCGCCTGCACGAGATGCTCCAGGAGGTGCTCGCCGGCCGGGAGCCGGCCGATGTCGACCCGCACCTGGTGCAGCAGGCCGCCTCCTACGACTTCCTCACCTGGCTGCAGGAGACGCTGACCTCGGCGCTGCTGCGCTGAGGGCCCGGGGCGGGGCCGGGCCCGGCTGCCTAGAATCGGGGCCACCATGAGCGCCCCCGACTCCCGCCCCGGTCCCGTCCGCCTCCGCGTCGCGCCCTCGCCCACCGGCGACCCGCACGTGGGGACGGCCTACATGTCGATGTTCGACCTGGCCTTCGTCCGGCAGCAGGGCGGGCAGTTCGTGCTGCGCGTCGAGGACACCGACCGCGCCCGGTTCCGTGAGGACAGCGAGCAGCAGGTCTACGACATGCTCTCCTGGCTGGGGCTGGACTGGGACGAGGGCCCGGACCGCGGCGGCCCCCACGGCCCCTACCGGCAGTCGGAGCGGCTGGACACCTACCGCCCCTACGCCGAGCGGCTGCTCGCCGAGGGCAAGGCCTACCACTGCTGGTGCAGCAACGAGCGGCTGGCGCAGATGCGTGAGGAGCAGCAGCGCGCCAAGCAGCCCACCGGCTACGACCGGCTCTGCCACGGCAAGACCCGCGAGGAGCGCGCGCAGCTGCCCGGCTTCAGCGACCAGCCGGTGGTGCGGATGCTGGTGCCCGAGGACGTCCAGCTGTCCTTCACCGACCTGGTCCGGGGCGAGGTGTCGGCGCCGCGGCCCGACGACCAGGTCATCCTCAAGGCCGACGGCTTCCCGACCTACCACCTGGCCGTCGTGGTCGACGACCACGAGATGGGCATCACCCACGTGGTGCGCGGGGAGGAGTGGATCTCCTCGACCCCCAAGCACATCCTGCTCTACCAGTGGCTCGGGCTGCCGGTGCCGCAGTTCGCCCACATGCCGCTGCTGCGGGACGAGACCAAGGCCAAGATCTCCAAGCGCCGGAACCCCGCCGCGCGGCTGACCTGGTTCCGGGAGCAGGGCTACCTGCCGGAGGCGCTGCTGAACTTCCTGGCGCTGCTGGGCTACCCGCCGATCATCGAGGCTGACGGCACCGAGCGTGAGGTGTTCACCTTCGCCGAGTTCACCGAGCGCTTCGACTGGGCCAAGGTCAACACCGTGGGCCCGGTCTTCAACCTGGAGAAGCTGAACTGGCTCAACGGCCACTACATCCGCGAGCTGGAGCTGGCGGACCTGGCCGCGCGGCTGCTGCCCTACCTGCAGCAGGCCGGCGTGCTCGGCCCGCAGCCGACGGCGGGGGAGCTGGCGCGGCTGCGCGACATCACCGCGCTGATCCAGACCCGGATCGGCCTGCTCACCGAGGCCGCCGACCTGGTCGCGCCGTTCTACCTGCCGGACGAGGAGATCGAGGTCGCCGACGACGCCCGCAAGCAGCTCAAGGGCGACGCCCCGGCTGCGCTCGGCGCGGCGATCGAGGCGCTGGAGCCGGTCTCCGGTCCCGCCGGTGACCCGCCGGGGGAGGAGACGGACACCGGGTGGCGGGCCGAGCGGATCGAGGCGGTGCTCCGGGAGGCGCTGGTGGAGGGGCTGGGCCTCAAGCCCCGGCTGGCGTTCGGGCCGCTGCGGGCGGCGGTCTCCGGTCGCCGGGTCAGCCCGCCGCTGTTCGAGTCCATGGAGATCCTGGGCCGGGACTCCACGCTGGCCCGGCTGCGCCGGCTGCGGGACGAGCTCGCCGGAGGCGATTTGGGCGCCGCCGGGAGCGACCGGTAAGGTAACTCCTCGGTTCGCCGCTCACGGCCGGACGTCCCCGGGACGTGCCAGTCCAGGCGGGGATACCCCCTTGGGGTATGGTGTAATTGGCAGCACGACTGATTCTGGTTCAGTTAGTCTAGGTTCGAGTCCTGGTACCCCAGCGCTGTGACGCCCGCTCGTCATCCCCGCCCGGCCCGCGCTGCGGATTCGGTGCGAAGGCGCTGATCGGGTAAGGTGTCGGCTCGGCTGACCAGCCGGAACAGCACGGCCCCGTTGTGTAGCGGCCTAGCACGCCGCCCTCTCAAGGCGGTAGCGCGGGTTCGAATCCCGTCGGGGCTACGCTCCCGAAGGCCCCCGACCACCCGGTCGGGGGCCTTCGTCGTCCGCCGGGGCCGGGGCGTCGAACCGGGACCGGGGCGCAGGTCAGCGGATGGTCTCCCCGGGGCCGATCCCGACGATCCACAGCCTGGTCACCACGGTCCCCTCCTGCTCCGGGTCCCCGGACAGCTGCAGGCTGACCCGCTGCCCCAGCCGCAGGTGACGCAGCGTGCTGGCGGCGAAGACACCGGCGTCGAACGGCACCACCCGGCCGCTGTCCAGCAGCACCCGCCCGGTGTCGGTGGCGGGGTCGAACTCGTGGACGGTTCCCTGCATCCTCTGGCCTCCTCCTGCCGGGCCGTGGCCGCTACGCCGTGGCCTCGCCGGTCAGTGCTGCTGCCGCCGACCCCAGCACCGCGGCGGTCCGCGGTCCCACGCCGAGCCGCGCCGCCTCCCGCAGCGAGCCGAGGTCGTCGACGTCGGTGCGCAGGCCGGGTAGGGGCAGCGCCAGCCGGGCGGCGTCACTGGCGTGCCGGTCGGCGGAGGCGTGGCCGAAGCGCGGCTCCAGCGGTACCCCCGGCGCGGCGGTCAGCAGCGCGGTCCCGGTGCCCTGCCGGTCGGGGACGACCGCCC
>NZ_WIQI01000040.1 GCF_009602535.1 Ornithinicoccus halotolerans
CCGGCTCGACCTGCGCCGCCGCCGGCCCCGTGCCGGGAGCGGGTGGGTCGCGCTGGTGGGTGGCGGCCCGGGGGCCGACGGCCTGCTCACCGTCCGTGCCCGGGAGCTGCTCGCAGCGGCCGACGTCGTGGTCGTGGACCGGCTCGCGCCCCGCGGGGTGCTCGCCGACCTGCCGCCCGAGGTGCGGGTCGTCGACGTCGGCAAGGAGGTCGGGCACCACCAGGTGCCGCAGCAGCAGATCAACGCGATGCTGGTGGCCGAGGCCGCCGCCGGGCGCGGGGTGGTGCGGCTGAAGGGCGGCGACCCCTACGTGCTCGGCCGCGGCGGCGAGGAGCGGGCGGCCTGCGAGGCCGCCGGCGTGCCGGTCGAGGTGGTGCCGGGAGTCACCAGCGCGATCGCCGTCCCCGCGGCCGCCGGGATCCCCCTCACCCACCGCGGCCTGGCCCGCTCGTTCACCGTCGTCACCGGTCACGACCAGGTCCCGCACCTGCCCACCGGGGACGACCACACCCTGGTCGTGCTGATGGGCGTGGCCCGGCTGCGCGACACCGTCGCCGCCCTCGTCGGCAACGGCCGGGACGCCGACTGCCCCGCCGCCGTGGTGGAGCGCGGGTTCCTGCCCGGGCAGCGCACCACCGTGGCCCCGCTGCGCGAGCTCGCCGAGCGGGCCGCCGAGGCGGGCGTGCGCTCCCCGGCCGTCGTCGTGATCGGGGCGGTGGTCCGGCTGGCCCCCGAGTGGCGGACGCGGGAAGGTGCGGCCGTGCCACGCCAGCCCGAGGTCCGGCTCCCGGTCGAGGTTCCCGTACCGGGCGAGGGCCCGCACCGGTGAGGCCGCTGGCGCTGCTGGCGCACGGCACCCGCAGCCAGGCGGGCATCGCGGTGGTCGAGGAGGTGGCCCGTCGTGCGGCCGAGGCCGCCGGGGCCGAGGTGCGCCTCGGCTACGTCGACGTCTGCGAGCCGACCGCCTGGGAGGTGCTGGCGGGACTCGAGCGGCCGGTGGTGGTGCCCTACTTCGTCACCTCCGGCTACCACGTCGACCACGATGTCCCCGACGCCGCGGCTCGCGCCCGTGCGGCGGTCGTCACCCCCGCCCTCGGGGCCGCGCCCGAGGTGGTGCGGGCCCTCGCGGACCGGCTGCCGCCGGTCTCCCCGGGGACAGCGGTGCTGCTCGGCGGCGCCGGCTCCTCCCGCGACGCGGCCCGGGACGAGGCGCACGAGGTGGCCGGGCTGCTGGCAGCCGAGCTCGGGGTGCCGGTGCGGGCCGGGTTCCTGTCCGGGCCCGGCCCGCAGGCCGCCGACGTGCTGGCCGAGCTGCGCAGCGACCACGGCCGCGTAGTGGCCGGCGCGCTGCTGCTGGCGCCGGGATTCTTCCACCGGCAACTGGAGGTGCTCGGAGCCGACGCGGTGGCGGCGCCGCTGGGAACCCACCCGGCGCTGGTCGACCTGGTCGTGCGCCGCTACCGGGACGCCGCCGGCTGAGCCGCTCCCCGCCGGCCTCCGTCGCCTCCGGAGCCTGCGCCCAGGTCCAGCCGGTGCGCCTCGTTGCCGGTCAGCCCGGGGGCGACGTCCGGGCGCAGCACGTGGTGCTCGTCGTAGTCGCCGCCGGCCAGCGTGCGGTAGCCGATCGGCTCCTCGGCCGCTGCCCCGTCCACCCGCGCCACCAGCCGGTCGACCTCCCGCTCCAGCTGGCCGGCCGGCCAGTGGTGGACGCTGCTCAGCAGGTGTGGTCGCAGCGCGGCCATCCCGGTGTAGTGGAAGGTTCCGTGCAGCAACGGGAACAGCACGTCCTCCACGTGGCCGCTGATGCCGCGCGGCCCCAGCGCCCCGGGACGGTCCCCGGCCGTGACCACCGCCAGGCCGCGCCGTCCGACGAGCCCGCCGTCCCCGAACTTCCGGACCCGGCCGGTCCCCGGGTCGCGCACGCCGAACGCGAAGCCGTTGACCAGCACCCGGTCGAACCAGCCCTTGAGGATCGCCGGGACGCCGTACCACCACAGCGGGAACTGCAGCACCACCAGCTCGGCCTCCCGCAGCTTGGCCTGCTCGGTCCGGATGTCGTCGGTGAGCCGGCCCTCCCGGTAGCCGCTCCGCTGCCAGTCCGAGACCGGGGTTCCCGGAGGCGGTGGCTCGCCGGAGAGGTCGGCGCTGGTCAGCACGGGGTCGAACCCCATCCGGTAGAGGTCGCTCTCCACCACGCGGTGGCCGCCGGCCCGTAGCCGTGGCAGCGCGGCGTCGCGGAGCCGGCCGTTGAGCGAGCAGGGGTCGGGGTGGGCCAGGACCCAGAGGATGTCCACGGGTGCTCCTTCGTCTCGGTGTTCCCCCCAGGGTCGCCGAACGGCTACGATCAGGACAAGTACGCACTTTGCTGTCACGTAGTGACGAAATGGATAGTGTGCAGGTCAACGCGAGGAGGAGGGCCGATGCGCGAGTCGGTGCGGCGGGCCACGCAGGTGTGTCCGGTGGAGGTCGCGATCGCCGTCGTCGGCGGCGCCTGGAAGATGACGGTGGTCAAGCAGCTCCGGGACGGGCCGCTGCGGTTCGGTGAGCTCACCCGCGCGGTCGGTCCGGTGACACCGCGGGTGCTCACCCGGCAGCTGCGTGAGCTGGAGGCCGACGGTGTGGTGCACCGGGAGGTGTACCCGCAGGTCCCGCCCCGCGTGGAGTACTCGCTCACCCCGCTCGGCCAGACGCTGGGGTCGCTGGTGGAGAGCCTGGACGCCTGGGGTGCGGACTACCTCGCGCAGGCCCCGGTGAGGTAGTTGTCGGGGCGGTAAAGAGTCCGTCAGGAAATCGCCGAGGTACTCCCCGCGCCGCTCCGGACGCTGCCATGCTGCGCCCGGGAGCGGCGACCGCCGCTCCTGCCCGCGCCGTCGCGAGCAGCGGCCGTGGGCGCCTCCCGGTGAGAGGGGACCTCACATGCGCATCCGACCGAGTCGAGGCCTGGGGGCGGTGACCACGGTCGCGGCCCTGGCCGCTACCGTCGCCGCCCCGGTGGCGGCCCAGGACGAGACGGCGCCACAGGCGGTGACGACCGAGCAGGAGATGGTGGTGACCGCCAATCCGCTCGCGACCCGGGCCGGTGAGCAGGTGCTGCGCAACGGCGGCACCGCCGCCGACGCCGCGGTGGCCGCGCAGCTGGTGCTGGGGCTGGTGGAGCCGCAGTCCAGCGGGCTGGGCGGCGGCGCGTTCGTCGTGTGGCACGACGGCGAGACCGGCGAGATCACCACCTACGACGGCCGGGAGAAGACGCCGATGGCCTCCGGGGAGGACCGGTTCGTGGGGCTGTCGTTCACCGAGGCCTGGCAGAGCGGTCTCTCGGCGGGGGTGCCCGGCACGCCGGCGCTGCTGGAGGAGCTCCACAGCGACCACGGCGGGATGCCCTGGCAGCGGCTGTTCGCGCCGGGGCTGCGGCTGGCGCTGGGCGGCTTCGAGATGACCGACCGCACCGCGGCGCTGGTCGACTCCTACCTGGCCCGCAACGACAGCTGCACCGACCGGCTGTTCTTCCGCGACCCGGTGGCGTTCGAGTACTTCACCAACGGCTCGGAGACCGACTGTGCCGCCAAGCCCGGCGGCACCCGGATGCGCAACCCCGACTACGCCAACACCCTCAAGACGCTGCGCAAGGAGGGCGCCGAGGGCTTCTACACCGGTGAGATCGCCGAGGCGGTCGCCGAGGCGGTGCAGACCGACCCGCACATCCCCGGCGACATGACCGTCGAGGACCTGGCCGCCTACGACGTGGTCGAGCGGCCTGCCGTGTGCGCCGACTACCGCGGCCACGAGGTGTGCGGGATGGGCCCGCCCTCCTCCGGCGCGCTCGCCGTCGGGCAGATGCTGGGCATCCTGGAGCACTTCGACCTCGGCGACGACCCGCTCGCCCCCGAGGCGGTGCACCTGTTCACCCAGGCGGGACGGCTCGCCTTCGCCGACCGCAACCTCTACGTCGGTGACACCGACTTCGTGACGGTGCCGGTCGAGGGCATGCTCGACGAGGACTACCTGGCCGAGCGGGCCGCGCTCGTCGGCGAGGAGGACATGGGCACCGCCGAGCCGGGCACCCCGCCCGGGGAGTTCGACCCGACGGCACCGCAGACCGAGTCCAACGAGTCCGGCACCAGCCACGTCTCGGTCGTGGACCGGTACGGCAACGCGCTGTCGATGACCACCACCATCGAGAGCGGCTTCGGCAACGGCGTCATGGTCGACGGTGGCGGCTTCCTGCTGAACAACGAGCTGACCGACTTCTCGTTCGCACCGACCGACGACGAGGGCGTCCCGATCGCGAACCGGGTGCAGCCCGGCAAGCGGCCGCGCAGCTCGATGTCACCGACGATCGTGCGGGACGCCGACGGCCAGGTGGAGCTGGTCACCGGGTCCCCGGGCGGCAGCCGGATCATCGGCTACACCGCCCAGTCGATCATCAACGTCATCGACTTCGGGCTGGACCCGCAGCAGGCGATCAACGTGCCGCACTACGGCAACCGCAACACCACCACGACCGACATCGAGCCGCCGATCCCCGGCGTCACGTGGGACTACGACGTCGAGGCGCCGCGGGCCGCGCTCGAGGCTCGTGGCCACCAGGTGTCGCTGACCACCCAGACCAGCGGCCTGGGCGTCATCCAGGTGACCGAGGACGGCCTGGTGGGCGGCGCGGACTACCGGAGGGACGGCGCCATCGGCGGCCAGTGAGCTGAGCGCCGTCACGGAGGCGCGGGGAACCGACCTCGATCGGGCGGTCCCCGCGCCTGCGTCGTGTCGCCTGGCTGCCCGGACCGAGGACCCCTGGGAGGATCGGGGCCGTGGATCTCGTGACGGACGGCGGTAGCGGCGCGGAGCCGCTGCTCGCCCGGCTCGCCCGCGACGCCGAGGCCGGACGGGCCAGCCGGACGCCGGAGGAGCGACGAGGCTGGCTGGCCGGGCTGGTCGAGGCAGCGGCCCGGTGCGCGGACCACCCGCCCACGGCCCGGCTGCTGGACCACTGGCAGTGCGCCGCCCCCGTGCCTCACACGCGGGCGCTGCACGAGGTCACCGTGCTGTCGGGCATGCCGGTCAGCGTCCGCGTGCTGCTGCCGGAGACGGCCGGCCCGCACCCGGTCGTGCTGGCGGTCCCGGGTCACGGCCCGGGCGCGGTGGCCGTCTGCGGCCCCGACCCGGGCGCCCCCGACGGTGACTCGACGAACGGGCACGGCCGCTTCGGTCTGGACCTGCTCGCCGAGGGCGCGACCGTGGTGGTGCCCGAGGTGCTCGGTCTCGGGCCGCGGCAGTCGGCGCAGGACCGGGCCTACGACCCGGACGCGCCGCACGCCTGCTACCGGCTCGCCACCCGGCTGCTCGACCACGGGCTGACGCTCGCCGGGGTGCGGGTGGCCGAGCTGCGCGGCCTGCTCGACGTGTTGCCGGCCCTGCTGGCCAGCGAGGCCGGAGCCGGACACGCCCCTCTGGTGGGTGCCGCGGGGTTCTCCGGCGGGGCACCGCTGGCGGCGGTGCTGGGCGCGGTCGACGACCGGGTCTCGGCGCTCGCGCTGACCGGCTGGCCCGGCAGCTACGAGGGCAGCATCCACGCCGTGCGGCACTGCCTGTGCAACCACCTGCCCGGCCAGGCGCCGTTGCTCGAGCAGGCCGACCTGCTGGCGCTGCTCGCCCCGCGCCCACTCGGGGTCGCCACCGGCCGGCAGGACCCGATCTTCTCCCTGGAGGGCTTCGAGCAGGTGGTGCGGGCGCTGGCCGGGGTCTACGGGCAGGCCGGTGCCACCGACCGGCTCGTCCACCACGTGCACCCGGGGGGCCACGAGGTCGACGGCAGCCGGCTCTGGCCGTGGCTGGTCCGGGTGTTGCGGGAGCCGGACCAGCGTCAGGGTCAGGTCGGCTCCCCGACCATCACGTAGCCGGCCAGCGGGATGGTGAGCGCGGTCTCGCCCGGTGTGCGGAAGGGCCGGTAGACGTCCGCGGAGTCGGCGATGATCCGGTCCAGCTGAGCAGGGGAGAGCCGATCAGCGAGCGGTGTCGACCCCACCTCGGTGCGGACCATGCCCTCCACGGAGGTGAACGTCGCCGGTTGCTCGTGGTCGTGCACCGAGGTGACCGTGATCCCGGCCCGGGCGAACTGGGCGGCCAGCCGGTCGCGGTCCCCGTGCACCCAGTAGGTGCCCAGCATCCGCACCGCCTCCGGCCCGGCGTGGCGGGCCACCATCGCGGCCCACGGCCCGTAGGCAGGCTGGTCGTCCAGGAGGTCGAAGACCTGCACCGCCACCCTGCCTCCGGCACGGGTGACCCGCCCCATCTCCCGGAGCGCGGCGACGACGTCGGGGAAGAACATCAGTGCCGACTGGCAGACGGTCACGTCGACGTCGTCGTCCGGGAGCGGCAGCGCGGCGGCGTCGCCCTGCCGCCAGTCCAGGTCCGGTGAGACCTGGGCGGCGACCTGGAGCATCGCCGGGTTGAGGTCGACCCCGACCACGGACCCGCCTGGTCCCACCCGCTCCGCGGCGTGCCGCGCCACGATGCCGGTTCCGCACGCGACGTCGAGCACGCGCTGGCCGGGTCCGACCTGAGCGGCCATGAGGGTCGGCTCCACCCAGTGGGTGAACAGTGCCGGCACGAACTGCTCCTCATAGAGCGCGGCCTGCTGTGGACTGATCTGGAATGTCTCGGTCATGGAGCCAGCGTGGGCGCGCCGGGGCCGAGAAGGATGGGTCACCTGCCCCATCTGCGATCCCGTTCCCCGCTCCTGGTCGCATCGATGACGGAGGAGCAGACTGGCATCGTGCGCGTGGGAGCTGACGATCCCGTGCCCGAGGAGGAACCTACGGCGATCCTCGCCCGGGCCGACGCCCTGGCCGACGAGGGCGAGTACGCGGCCGCGCTCGCGCTCCGGGAGCGGGCCTTCGTCGCCCTGCGCGGCAGCGGTGAGGTGCGCCGCGCGGCTGTGCTCGCCGCGTACCAGATCGCCTTCGACCACCTGGCGTTGTTCGGGCACGGGGCAGTGGCCCGGGGCTGGCTGCAGCGTGGGACCGAGCTGATCCGCGGTCAGAGCGAGTGCGCGGAGGTCGGGTGGGTGCTGCTCGCCCGCGCGCTGCACTCCGCCGACCGCACCGAGCGCGCCGAGCTGGTCGCGAGCGCCGCGGAGGTGGCCGACCGGTGGGGGGACGCCGACCTGTGGTTCGACGCTCTGGCGTACACCGGGCTGGGCCGGGTCGAGGAGGGAGACGTGGCTGCGGGCACCCGGCTGCTGGACGAGGCTGCCGCGGCCGCCCGCGCGGGCGAGGTCAGCAGTGGCACGGTCGCCGGAGAGATCTACTGCAAGATGATGATGGCCTGCGAGACGGTGCTCGACGTGACGCGCGCGGAGGAGTGGCGGGAGCAGGCCGAGCCGATGGCCGGCCGGCCCGCGCTGCGGTGGGCCACCGCCATCTGCCGTACCCACCACGGGGGCGTCCTGGTCGCGGCCGGGCGGTGGGTGGAGGCGGAGATCCTCCTGCAGGGTGCCCTGCAGCTGTACGAGGTGAGCTACGTGGCACTGCGCCGTGCGGCGCTGGTGCGGCTCGCCGAGCTTCGCGTCCGGCAGGGAAGGGCCCTCGAGGCCGAGCAGCTGCTGTCCGGGCAGGAGCAGGACCCCGCCGCGCTGCGGCCGTGGGCCCGGGCGCGCTGGGCACGGTCCAGCGATCCCGCCTCGCGGGCGTGGGTGGCCCGGGTGGTCGAGCAGCGGCTGCGGGAGCAGGAGCCACTCGCGGCCAACGACGTCCTCACCCTGGCGCTGGTAGCCCAGCTGGACGCCGCGCTGGGCCGGCCGGAGGCGGCCCGCCGGGCCGTTCACCGGCTACGGGCAGTCGCCGAGCGTGACGTGGGGCGGGCGCTGCGAGGCTACGCAAACCACGCCGACGGGGTGGTCACCGGCAGCCTGGACCGTCTGGAGGCGGCAGTGGCGGCCTTCGGCGCCACCCGGCTGCCGCTCGAGGAGGCCGTGGCGCGGCTCGAGATCGCCCGGTTGCTCCGGGTCGTCGAGCCCGTTCGCGCCGCCGGTGAGGCCCAGGCCGCGGTGACGGTCCTGGCCGGGCTCGGCGCACACCCGCATCGTGACGAGGCAGAGGCGCTGCTCCGCGAGCTGGGTGGCCCCCGCCGCACCGGTCCCCGGCACGCCTCCGGCCAGCTCACCGACCGCGAGACCGAGGTGCTGGCACTCGTCGCGGAGGGTTTGTCCAACCCGGAGATCGCTGCTCGGCTGTTCATCAGCCGCAAGACGGTCGCCCACCACGTCAGCAACGCCATCGCCAAACTGGGGGTGCGCAACCGGGCCGAGGCCGCCGCCTGGGCGGTGCGCAACGGGCTGTCGGCCACACGTTGAGGCGACCGGGCGGGAGAGCGGGTGACCGTGCTGTGCGACACCGAGAGCGACCGCACGCTGGACCTGGAGACGGTCCGCGACCAGGATCTGTACAGCCCCGAGGGGGCCTGAACGATCTCGAGCGTCGAGAAAGGGGCAGTGCAGATGACCCAGCCACCTGCCGGGGAGGAGGCGGCCGCGCTGACCGAGCGGTTGGGACGCCTCCACACGGCGCTGCTGTGCGACGTGCTGGACGCGATGGGCCAGCCCGCGACCTTCCTCGGGCCCCACGTCCGGCCGCTGTGCGGGCCCCCGCACGTCGTCGGACGGGTGGCCACCATGCGGATCGAGGCGGTGGAGGCACCGGTCGTGCCGGCCTACCGCCAGCTGCTGCAGGGGCTCGCCGATCTCCAGCCCGGTGACGTGGTGGTCGCCGCCGGGGCCGAGCCCTCCCCAGCAGGGCTGTGGGGAGAGCTGCTCAGCACCGCCGCGCAGGCGCGCGGCGCGGTCGGTGCGGTGATGCAGGCGCTGTGCCGCGACGTCGAGGAGATCGACACCCTCGGCTTTCCCGTGTTCGCGACCGGCGCCTCACCGCTGGACTCCGCCGGCCGCGTCGAGGTGGTGGAGACCGGCGGCGAGCTGGTGCTCGCCGGGGGCGTCGTCAGCCCCGGCGACTATGTCGTCGGGGACCGGATGGGGGTGGTCACCATCGCCCGGGAGGCGGTGCCCGAGGCGGTCCGGCGGGCCGAGGAGAAGGCGCGCGGCGAGACGACGGTGCGCTCGGAGCTGGCCGCCGGCGAGGACCCGCGTGAGGTCTTCGCCCGTCACGGGATCCTGTAACGACCGGCAGAGGGCGCGCACCGTCACGGTGCGCGCCCTCTGCGCTGTCGGCCGCCAGCCGGCTTACCGGGCCGGTCCGGAGGCCAGCCCGGTCAGCCCTGGGCGGCCGCCGAGGCGGTCTGCCGGGAGTGGGTGCCCTCGCCGATCTCCTCGACCAGCTTGGCGTTGAACGCCGGCAGGTCCTTCGGCGTCCGGCTGCTCACCAGGCCGGAGTCGACGACGACCTCCTCGTCGACCCAGTCCGCGCCCGCGTTGCGCAGGTCGGTCTGCAGGCTCGGGTAGGAGGTCATCCGCCGGCCACGGAGCACGTCCGCGTCGGTCAGGATCCAACCGCCGTGGCAGATCACGCCGACCGGCTTGTGCTGGGCGAAGATGTCCCGGGTGAAGGACACCGCCGCGGAGTCCATCCGCAGGTGGTCCCCGTTGGCGACCCCCCCGGGCAGCACCAGGGCGTCGTAGTCGCCGGCGCTGGCGTCGGTGGAGCTCACGTCGACCTGGGCCTCGTGGCCCTTCTTGCCGGTGATGGTGCCGGACTCCGGGGAGATCAGCACCGCCTGCGCCCCTGCCTCGGTGACGGCCTCCCAGGGCGAGGTCAGCTCGCTGTCCTCAAACCCGTTGGTGGCCAGGAACGCGACCTTCTTGCCGTTCAGGTCAGTCATGCTGTCACTCCTTCCGTGTGTCAGCTGCTTCCCGTCCACACTAAGCACCGGCGCGGCGCTCGGCATTCCGGGCGCTCCCCTCGCAGGCCAGCCGCTCAGCGGGTGCCGGCCGCCCAGAGGCCGCGCACCCCGAGCCCGACCCGGAACAGGGTCGTGGTCGCGGTCAGGTAGAGCTGGTTGCCGCGCAGCCCGCCGAAGGTGAGGTTGGAGCAGCGCAGCGGCAGCGCCAGCCGCGCCCGCAACGACCCGTCCGGGCCGTAGTAGTGCACCCCGTCGTCGAGCGCCGCCGCCCACAGGCCGCCGTGCTCGTCGACCCGCAGCCCGTCGTAGGAGCCGCGCTCGGTCTCGGCGAACACCTCACCGCCGCGCAGCGCGCCGTCGGTGACCTCGAACACCCGGATGTGCTGGCGCACGGTGTCGGCCACGTAGAGCAGCGAGCCGTCGGGGCTGAAGGCCAGCCCGTTCGGCGTGCCCATGTCCTCGGTGACCTGGTGCAGGTGCCCGTCGGGGTCGATCCGGTAGACGTGGTTGCCGTCCAGCTCCGAGGGTGCCGCGTGGCCCTCGTAGGAGCTGAGGATGCCGAACGAGGGGTCGGTGAACCAGATCGAGCCGTCGTGGCGGACCGCGACGTCGTTGGGGCTGTTCAGCCGCCGGCCGTGCCAGTGGTCGGCCAGCACGGTGCGGGTGCCGTCCTGCTCCATCCGGCTGACCGAGCGGGTGCCGTGCTCGCAGCTGACGACGCGCCCGTCCGGCAGCAGGGTCCGGCCGTTGGCGAACCCGGCGGGCGAGCGCCATACGCCCACCGTCCCGGTCGCCTCGTCCAGCCGCAGCACCCGGTCGGCGGGGATGTCGGAGAACAGCAGGCTGCGCCACAGCGGCGAGTAGGCCGGCCCCTCCAGCCAGTGGCCCTCTTCGTAGACCACGTCCAGGAAGTGCGCCGACTTCGGCGGCTCACCCTCCCACTCGGCCGGGATCCGCTGGGTCGCTGCCATTCGTGCCTCCATGCTCCGTCGGTGGACCTGTCGCTGTCCCGCCAAGTCTGGCGTAGCAGCCCGCGCGGGTCGCCTCCGGCCACGGGGAGCGGGAGGCTGTCCGGACCGGGCCTGCCCGGGGCGCAGCGACAGGACGTCAGGTCCGGTCAGGCCAGGTCCGGCTTGCCGAACAGCTCGGCGTAGCCGATCTGCAGCTGGCCCAGCACCTGGTTCAGCTGGCCGCCGGTGACCGAGTCCGCGACCGTGCTCAGCACCGCGCTGGCGTCCCACCGGGCGGTCTCCCGGGTGGACTCCAGCCGCTGGGCCAGCGTGGCCACGAACTCCTCCACGCCCAGCCCACCCTGGCTGCCCGGGCCGGCGAGGACGGCATCCTCGGTCCCTTCGGGTAGCTGCGCGGCCAGGTCCTCGGCCTCACCGGGCGTCAGCCGCGCCCCGAGCAGCCCCAGCACCGCGCCGGTGACGCGCTCCACCTCGACGCGGTCGGCGTACTGGCCGCGCTCACGGACCGTGGCCAGGAACTCGTCATGCCTCATGGCACACCTCCGTTCACACCCCACAGCGGGGTCGGACGTACGGCGGTCTCTCCCATGACACCACCGCGCCCGCCGGTGTGCAGCCGCGGCCCTGGGAGGGACGGCGACATGGTGACGGCCCACGGACGCAGCCGGGACGGGAACAAACCGGGCACGCGTTGAGTTGAGCCATACAGACTCAACTTGAGTGAGCCTCGGTTTGACAACGGTTCGGGCCGTAGGTGAAGTTGAGTGGGAGCCACGCAAGGACCCCCGGTCGCAGCCAGCGCTGCTGGCGCGGCCACCCCGAGCAGGAGGAGAGATACCCAGATGGGACGTGCAGTCGGCATCGACCTCGGCACCACGAACTCCGCGGTCGCGGTGCTCGAGGGCGGCGAGCCCAAGATCATCGCCAACGCCGAGGGCGGCCGGACCACCCCGTCGGTGGTCAGCTTCGCCAAGAACGGCGAGATCCTCGTCGGTGAGGTCGCCAAGCGGCAGGCGGTCACGAACGTCGAGCGGACCATCCGGTCGGTCAAGCGCCACATGGGCACCGACTGGAGCACCGCGATCGACGACAAGACCTACACCGCTCAGGAGATCAGCGCCCGCATCCTGCAGAAGCTGAAGCGGGACTCCGAGTCCTACCTGGGCGAGGAGGTCACCGACGCGGTCATCACCGTGCCGGCCTACTTCGACGACGCCGAGCGGCAGTCGACCAAGGAGGCCGGCGAGATCGCGGGGCTGAACGTGCTCCGCATCATCAACGAGCCGACCGCCGCGGCGCTGGCCTACGGCCTGGACAAGGGCAAGGAGGACGAGCTCATCCTCGTCTTCGACCTCGGTGGCGGGACCTTCGACGTGTCCCTGCTGGAGGTCGGCAAGGACCCGGAGGACAACTTCTCCACCATCCAGGTGCGGGCCACCCACGGTGACAACCGGCTGGGCGGTGACGACTGGGACGAGCGCATCGTCAACCACCTGCTGACGACGCTGCGTAACCAGACCGGCACCGACCTGTCCAACGACAAGATCGCGATGCAGCGGCTGCGGGACGCGGCCGAGCAGGCCAAGAAGGAGCTGTCCAGCTCCACCACCACCAGCATCAACCTGCAGTACCTGTCGATGGGTGAGAACGGCCCGATCCACCTGGACGAGACCATCACCCGGGCGCAGTTCGAGCAGATGACCGAGGACCTGCTGGACCGGACCAAGGGCCCGTTCGAGCAGGTGATGTCCGACGCCGGCATCCAGGTCTCCGACATCGACCACGTCGTGCTCGTCGGTGGCTCCACCCGCATGCCGGCCGTGGCCGAGCTGGTCAAGAAGCTCACCGGCGGCCAGGAGCCCAACAAGGGCGTCAACCCCGACGAGGTCGTCGCCATCGGCGCCTCGCTGCAGGCCGGCGTCCTGAAGGGCGAGCGCAAGGACGTGCTGCTGATCGACGTCACGCCGCTGTCGCTGGGCATCGAGACCCAGGGCGGGATCATGACCAAGCTCATCGAGCGCAACACCGCCATCCCGACCCGGCGCTCCGAGGTCTTCACGACCGCCAGCGACAACCAGCCGTCGGTCAACGTGCAGGTGTTCCAGGGTGAGCGCGAGATCGCCCAGCACAACAAGCCGCTGGGCAACTTCGAGCTGACCGGGATCCCGCCGGCCCCGCGTGGTGTGCCGCAGATCGAGGTCACCTTCGACATCGACGCCAACGGCATCGTCCACGTGTCGGCGAAGGACCGTGGCACCGGCAAGGAGCAGTCGATGACGATCTCCGGGGGCAGCGCGCTGCCGAAGGAGGAGATCGAGCGCATGGTCAAGGACGCCGAGCAGCACGCCGAGGAGGACCAGCGCCGGCGCGAGGAGACCGAGACCCGCAACACCGCGGAGCAGCTGGTCTACTCCACCGAGAAGTTCCTGTCCGAGAACGGCGAGCAGGTGCCCGAGGACACCAAGGCCCCGGTCAACGCCGCGGTCGAGGACCTCAAGGCCGCCCTGAAGCCGGACTCCGGCGCCACCGTCGACGACATCAAGGCCAAGATGGAGACCCTCTCCACCGAGAGCCAGAAGATGGGCTCGGCGATGTACGCCGCCCAGTCCGAGGCCGGCGCGGGAGCCGAGGGCGCCCCCGGCGGTGCGACCGAGAACCCGAACCCGGGCGCCGAGCAGTCCTCCGGTGAGGACGTGGTCGACGCCGAGGTCGTCGAGGACGAGGACACCAAGGACGCCAAGTGAGTGCCACCACGCCAGGGCCCGCAGGGGCCGGTCATCCGGGACAACCGACGCATCGACCCCGAGACGGGGCAGCCGCGCGAGAGCGGCCGTGCCGCGACCGATCCGGTCGCGGCGGAGCAGGCCCCCACCGCTGAGCAGCCGGCTGCTCCCGAGCCGCCAGCCGCGACGGCGGAGGCCGACGCCACCGAGGAGTCGTCCGTGCCGGAGCAGCCGGGTGAGGGCGAGGTCGCGGAGCCGCACCCCGACACCCAGCTGGCGGCCGACCGGCTGGAGGACCTGCGCCGCCTGCAGGCCGAGTACGTCAACTACAAGCGCCGGGTGGACCGCGACCGGGAGCGGGAGCGGGAGCGCGCCGTCGGCAGCGTCGTCGAGGCGCTGCTGCCGGTGATGGACGACATCCACTCCGCCCGGGAGCACGGCGACCTGACCGAGGGGCCGTTCGCGGCGATCGCCGACAAGCTGGAGGCGACGCTGGCCCGGTTCGGGGTCGCCCGCTTCGGGGAGGTGGGGGAGGCCTTCGACCCCACCCACCACGAGGCGCTGATGCACCTGCCCGAGGCCGACCTGCCCGAGGGGGCGCGCGACACCACGGTCGTGCAGGTCCTCCAGCCCGGCTTCAAGGTGGGTGAGCAGGTCGTGCGGGCCGCGCGCGTCGCGGTCGCCGACCCGCCGCAGTGACCCAACGGCCGGGTGCGGGCCCAGCCGGCCCGCACCCGGCCGCTACCAGCACCGACCAGGAGAGCATGACGGAGACGTCACCGAGCAGCTGAGGAGGAGGTGAGCACCGGTGGCCAGCCAGGACTGGTTCGAGAAGGACTTCTACGCCATCCTCGGCGTCCCGCAGGACGCGGACGAGGCGACCGTCAAGAAGTCCTACCGCAAGCTCGCCCGCGAGTGGCACCCCGACTCCAAGCCCGGTGACGAGGCCGCCGAGCAGCGGTTCAAGGACATCGGTGAGGCCTATGCCGTCCTGTCCGACCCCGAGCAGCGCCAGCAGTACGACGCGATCCGGCAGATGTCCCGCGGCGGCGCGCGGTTCACCGCCGGCGCCGGCGGGCCCGGGGCGGCCGGCGGGACCGGCTTCGAGGACATCTTCGCCCAGATGTTCGGCGCCGGCGCCGGCGCCGGCAGCGGCGGTGCCCGCCAGCACGTGCAGTTCGGCACCGGCGGCGGGCAGCAGACCATCAACCTGGAGGACCTGCTGGGCGGCTTCGCCGGTGGCGGAGGCACCGCCGGCGGCTACGGGGGGCCCAGCGGCTTCGGCGGCGCCCGCGCCCCGCGCAAGGGGCGCGACGTGGAGGCGCGCACCACGCTGACGTTCCGGCAGGCCGCGACCGGCGACACCGTCACGCTGCGCACGCCCGAGGGCCGCAGCCTCACCGCCCGCATCCCCGCCGGCGTCAAGGACGGCCAGCGGATCCGGCTGCGTGGCAAGGGCATGCCCGGGGAGGCCGGCGCGCCAGCCGGTGACCTGATGCTGCAGGTCAGCGTGCAGCCGCACCCGGTGTTCGGCCGGGAGGGCAACAACCTCACCGTCGACCTGCCGGTGACCTTCGCCGAGGCCGCGCTGGGCGCGACGGTGCAGGTGCCGACCCTCGACGGCCAGCCGGTGCGGGTGCGCATCGCGCCCGGGACCCCGTCCGGCCGGGTGCTGCGCGTCAAGGGCCGTGGCATCAAGACCAAGGGCGGCACCGGCGACCTGCTCGCCAAGGTGCAGATCGTCGTCCCCCAGCGGCTCAGCGACACGGCCACGGAGGCGGTGCGCACGCTGCAGCAGGAGACGGCGGGGGCCGACCCGCGCGCCGAGCTCTTCACCAGGGCGTCCCAGTAGCGGCCAGGAGCAGCGCCAGCGCAGGAGGAGGTGAGCACGGTGGCAGCAACGCGCCAGCCCGACGACGACACCCCGGTGTTCGTCATCTCCGTTGCGGCCGAGCTCGCCGGCATGCACGCCCAGACGCTGCGGCAGTACGACCGGCTCGGCCTGGTCACCCCCAAGCGCACCCGCGGCGGCGGCCGCCGCTACTCCCCGCGGGACGTCGACCGGCTGCGGGAGGTGCAGCGCCTCTCCCAGGAGGAGGGGGTCAGCCTCGCCGGCGTGCAGCGGATCATGCAGCTGGAGCACCAGGTCGAGGCGCTGCAGCAGCGGGTCGCCGAGCTGCACGAGCAGAACCGCTCGCTGGAGGAGGCGCTGGTCTCCGAGAGCCGGGTGTTCGCGGTCAGCCGGAGCGGTGACGTGACCCCGCTGCCGCGCGGCACCCGGCCGCGGCCCACGGGTACCAGCCGGGCGCTGGTGCTGTGGCGACCACACCGGCGGCGCTGAGCCTCAGCGCGGACCGACCGGCCACTGCCCGCGCCGGAACGCGCTGGGCCCCTCTAGGCTGGCGCCATGCCAGCCCAGCCCGACCTGCCTGCCCGCGGTGTCCTCGTCACCGGCGCCAGCCGCGGGATCGGCGCCGCCACCGCCGCCGCGTTCGCTGCCCGCGGGGACCGGGTCGCCGTCCACTTCCGGGGCGCCCGGGAGCTGGCCGAGCAGGTGCTCGCCGCCCTGCCCGGTGAGGGACACGCCCTCGTTCAGGGTGACCTGGCCGACCCGGGGCAGGCGCGGGCCGTCGCGGAGCAGGCCGTGGCCGCCCTGGGCCGCGTCGACGTCCTGGTCAACAACGCCGCCCGGTTCCTGAACCCCAAGGGCGAGGGCAGCCGCCGCGGGGACCACCGGGTCACCGAGGTGGACTACGAGGCCTGGGTGGACGCCTGGCAGCAGACGCTGGCCACCAACCTGATGGGCCCGGCCCACCTCACCTGGTGCCTGGCCCGGCACATGATCGAGGTGCCCGCGGCCGAGGGGCTCCCGGCCGGGCGGGTGGTCAACGTGGGCTCCCGCGGTGCCTACCGGGGCGAGCCGGCCGTGCCGGCCTACGGCGCCAGCAAGGCCGGGCTGCACGCCTTCGGCCAGTCGATGGCGGTCGCGCTGGCGCCGCACGGCATCGGCGTGGTGACGCTGGCCCCTGGCTTCGTGGCCACCGAGATGGCAGCCGCCGTGCTGGAAGGGCCGGAGGGCGACGCGGTCCGGGCGCAGAGCCCCTACGGCCGGGTGGCGACCGCGGCGGAGGTGGCCGGCGCGCTGCTGCGGCTGGCCGACCCCGCGATGGAGTGGGCCTCCGGGGCGGTGGTCGACTTCAACGGCGCCAGCCACCTGCGCTAGCCGCCGGCGCGGAACTGCTCCACGAGTGGGACGACGTCGGCGATGCTCTCGCAGACCCGCGTCGGGCGGTAGGGGTAGCGCTCCACCTGCTCCCGGCGGGTGGACCCGGTGAGCACCAGCACGGTGCGCAGGCCGGCCTCCAGGCCGCTGACGATGTCGGTGTCCATCCGGTCGCCGATCATCACGGTGTGCTCGGAGTGGGCGTCGATCCGGTTCAACGCGCTGCGCATCATCAACGGGTTGGGCTTGCCCACGAAGTAGGGCGTGACCCCGGTGGCGCGGGTGATCAGGGCGGCCACGCTGCCGGTGGCCGGCAGCGGTCCCTGCGCGGAGGGGCCGGTGGCGTCCGGGTTGGTGGCGATGAACCGGGATCCCGCCTCGACCAGCCGGATGGCGCGGGTGATGGCCTCGAAGGAGTAGGTGCGGGTCTCGCCGAGGACGACGTAGTCGGGGTTGCGGTCGGTCAGCACGTACCCGATGTCGTGCAGCGCCGTGGTGAGCCCCGCCTCGCCGATCACGTACGCCGAGCCGGCGGCGCGCTGGTCGTGCAGGAACTGCGCGGTCGCCAGCGCCGAGGTCCAGATCGCCTCCTCCGGCACGTCGATGCCGCCGGCCGCCAGCCGGGCCCGCAGGTCCCGCGGCGTGTAGATCGAGTTGTTGGTCAGCAGCTGGAACCGCAGCCCGGCCTCCTGCAGCGCCGCGACGAACTCGGCGCCGCCCGGGAGCGCCCGCTCCTCGTGCACCAGGACGCCGTCCATGTCGGTGAGCCAGCACTCCACCGGGATCTGGTCGGTCATGCGGCTATCCTGCCCGACCGCCGAGCGCCAGGGTGGTCGGCCACGGGGTGACCAGGGCGCGGCGTCGGCGGTCCCCGAGATCGTCGTCAGGCCGTCGTGGTGCTGACATTCCCAGTTCACCGGCGGTTCACGGTCCGCGCCTTCGATGAGACCTGCTGGGCGACCAGCGGGGGCGCCGCCATGGGCTCATGGCCGCCGCCGCCGGGTGAGCGAGAGGACGCACCACTGACGACCATCCTGAGCACGGGCCGTGGTGACCCGGGCGCGCTGGCCCGCGCCGCCTGGCCGCTGCGGGTGCTCACGGTGACCAGCGCACGGCTCTCCCCGGGGGCGATCGAGCCCGACCCGGGTGAGCGCTCGTTGCTGTTCGACTACCTCGACGACCCGTTCGCCGCACTGCTGGAGGTGGCCCACGGACGGGCCCGCGCGCTGGTGCTGCCCTCCGACCTGGCCGTGGCCGAGCCGGCCGCCCTCGTCAGCAGCCTGGCGCAGTGGGACACCGTCCCCGTCCTCGTCGCCGTGCTGGACCATCCGGGCGCGGCCCGGGTCGCCGAGCAGGCGGTAGCGGCCGGGTGCGCCGGGCTGCTGAGCCCGCCGCTGCGGCAGCGGGAGCTGGCCGGCGTGCTCGCCCGCGCGGTCCGCAGGCACGCCACGGCCGCTCCCCAGGGCAGCCGGCGCATCGGCGGGGTGGAGGTCGACCTGGCCGGCTTCACCGTGACCGGGCCGGACGGGGTCCGCGTGCAGCTGGGCGGGCTGCAGTTCGCGGCGCTGGCGCGGCTGGTGCAGGCCTGGCCGGCGGTGGTACCGCTGGCCGACCTGGCCGCCAGCGTGGGCGTGGTGGGGGAGCACCAGGCCGACCGGACCCGGCGGCTGGTGGCGCGGCTGCGGCGGCAGCTGCTGCCGGCCACCGGGCCCGGCTTCGTCGAGAACGTCCGCGGCCTGGGCTACCGGCTGCGGCCCTAGCCGGCGGGATGGCGCTCAGCCGAAGCGGCCGGAGACGTAGTCCTCGGTGGCCTGCTGCGAGGGCCGGGAGAAGATGACGGTGGTGTCGTCCATCTCCACCAGCCGGCCCGGCTGGCCGGTCGCCTCGATGTTGAAGAAGCCGGTGCGGTCGCTGACGCGTGCGGCCTGCTGCATGTTGTGGGTCACGATCACGATCGTGTAGTTGGCCTTGAGGTCGGCGATGAGGTCCTCGATCGCGAGCGTGGAGATCGGGTCCAGGGCCGAGCACGGCTCGTCCATCAGCAGCACGTCGGGCTCGACGGCGATCGCCCGTGCGATGCACAGCCGCTGCTGCTGGCCACCGGAGAGGCCGGAGCCGGGACGGTCCAGCCGGTCCTTGACCTCGTTCCACAGGTTCGCTCCGCGCAGCGACCGCTCCACGACCTCGTCCAGCCGGGCCTTGGGCAGCCGTCCCCCGTTCAGCCGCACCCCGGCGATGACGTTCTCGTAGATCGACATGGTGGGGAA
The DNA here is from genome assembly GCF_009602535.1 of Ornithinicoccus halotolerans. Lineage (GTDB taxonomy): Bacteria > Actinomycetota > Actinomycetes > Actinomycetales > Dermatophilaceae > Ornithinicoccus > Ornithinicoccus halotolerans. The sequence goes on from NZ_WIQI01000040.1 coordinate 19,031, forward strand.
CGGGTTGGGACGCTGGAAGACCATCCCGATGTGGCGGCGAACCGAGACCGCGTCCACGGTGGGGCCGTAGACGTCCTGCCCGGACAGGCTGACCTTGCCCTCGACGCGGGCCCCGGGGATGACCTCGTGCATCCGGTTGAGGGAGCGCAGGAAGGTCGACTTGCCACAGCCCGAGGGACCGATCAGCGCGGTCACGCTCTTGGGCTCGATGGTCATGGAGACTTTCTCCACGGCGAGGAAGTCGCCGTAGTAGATGCTCAGGTCGGTGACGTCGATGCTCTTGGCCACGGGTTCTCCTGTCTGTGCCCTGGTCAGCGACTCTTGGTGCCGAACAGGCGGGCGATGAGTCGGGCGGCGAGGTTGAGGCCCATGACGATGACCATGAGGGTCAGCGCCGCGGCCCACGCGCGGTCCACGCCGGGCTCGGGCGGGACGCCCGGGATCATGTAGGACTCGTAGGTGAAGACCGGCAATGTCATCATCCGGCCCTCGAAGATGTTCCAGTCCAGGTTGGTCGTGCTGCCGGCGATGATCAGCAGCGGAGCGGTCTCTCCGATGACGCGGGCGATCGCGATGGTCACGCCGGCCGCGATGCCCGCGCCGGCGGTGGGCAGCACCACCTTCACGATGGTGCGCCACCGCGGCACGCCCAGGGCGTAGGAGGCCTCCCGCAGCTCGTTGGCGACCAGCTTCAGCATCTCCTCCACCGAGCGGACCACCACCGGCACCATCAGCAGGGAGAGCGCCACGGCGCCGCCCAGCCCGAACCGGATGCTGGGCCCGAAGAAGATCGAGAACAGCGCGAAGGCGAACAGCCCGGCGACGATCGAGGGGATCCCGGTCATGACGTCGACCAGGATGGTGACCATGCGCGCCAGCCGGCCCTTGCCGTACTCCACCAGGTAGATGGCGCACATGATGCCGATGGGCACGGAGATGAGGGTGGCCGAACCGGTGATGAGCAGCGTGCCCACGATGGCGTGCAGCGCGCCGCCGCCCTCGCCCAGGACCGCGCGCATGTCGGAGGTGAAGAACTCGGGGTCGAAGCGGGCCAGCCCGTTGGTCAGCGTGGAGTAGATGAGCGAGAGCAGCGGCAGCAGCGCCAGCAGGAACGCGACGGTGACCACGACGGTGAAGGCGCGGTCCTTGCCGCGGCGGGCGCCCTCCACCCGCCAGCTGACGCCCGGGAGGGCCACCAGCACCAGCAGCAGGCCGGCGACGGCGCCCACCGCCCAGCTGCCGGCGAGCAGCCCGAGGAGGGCGCCACCTGCCAGCCCGGCGCCGGTGAGCCCCCAGGTGGCGCCCGTGCCCAGGTGCCGGTGGGACTCCAGCCCCGGGGCGGCGTCGGTCTCCGTCGGTGTCTCGGTCGGGGCGTTGACGGCGGTCATGCGTTCGCTCCGGAGAACTCGGCGCGGCGGGCGATGATCGCCCGCGCGGTGAAGTTGACGAGGAAGGTGAGCACGAACAGCGCGAGGCCGGAGGCGATGAGCGCGTTGACCTCCAGGCCCGTGTACTCGGGGAACTTCAGCGCGATGTTGGCCGCGACCGTGCTGGAGTTCTGGCTGCCGATCAGGTTCAGCGAGACCAGTCCTGGGTAGGCCGACAGGACCATCGCGACCGCGATCGTCTCGCCGAGGGCCCGGCCCAGCCCCAGCATGGCGCCGCTCATGATGCCCGAGCGGCTGAACGGCAGCACCGTCATCAGGATCATCTCCAGGCGGGTGGCGCCGAGTGCCAGCGCCGCCTCCTCCTGCAGCCGCGGCGTCTGCAGGAACACCTCGCGGTTCACCGCGGTCATGATCGGCAGGATCATCACGGCCAGCACGACACCGGCGGTCATCATCGTCCGGCCGCTCCCGGAGGGGGACTGGGAGAAGAACGGCAGGAACCCCAGGTTGTCGTGCAGCCACGGGAACAGGCCGGCGATCTGCGGGGCCAGGAAGTAGATGCCCCAGAGCCCGTAGACCACGCTGGGCACCGCCGCCAGCAGGTCGATGACGTACCCCAGCGTGCTGGCCACCCGCCGGGGCGCGTAGTGCGAGATGAACAAGCCGATGCCCACCGACAGCGGGAGGGCGATCAGCAGGGCGAGCACGGCACCGAAGACGGTGCCGAACAGCAGCGGTGCGATGAAGGCGACGATGCCGCCCTCGCCGGGGATCTGCTCCGGGTCGGCCACCAGGGCCGGGTAGCCCTCGAGCACCAGGAACGTGAACACGCCGGCCAGGGCCAGCAGGATGAGGACTCCGGCGGCGGTGGCGGCGCCGGAGAACAGCCGGTCGCCGAGCCGGCGGTTGCCGCCGAGGCCGCTCATCGTGGTGTCGGGGGACGGGGCCTGGGTGCTCATCGGCCGGTCCTCTCAGGGGATGGGGTCACGGGTGGTCCGCCCGGGACGGGCTCGGTCCTCGCTCCGGCTCAGCCGGCCGAGATGGCGTCGATCGCCTCCTGCGCGTTGCCGCGCAGGGTCTCGGAGATGGGCGCGGAGCCGGCGTGCTCGGCGGCCATCTGCTGGCCCTCCTCGCTGATCAGGTAGGAGAAGAAGCCCTGGACCAGCTCGGCGGTGTTGGCGTCGTCGTAGCTGGTGCAGGCCAGCTGGTAGGACACCAGCACGATGGGGTAGACCCCGGACTCCTCGGTGTCGCGCGGCAGGTCGATGGCGTAGCTGTGCTCACCGCGGCCCTCGACCCGCTCCGCGGCGTCGACGGCGGCCGCGCTGGCCTCGGGCGAGTACGCGACGAACTCCTCACCGACCTGGACGGAGGCGACGCCCAGGTCACCGACCTGCGAGGCGTCGAGGTAGCCGATGGTGCCCTCGCCGCCGTTGAGCGCCTGGGCCACGCCCTGGGTCTGCGCGGCGGCCTCGCCGCCCTGCACCGGCCAGTCGCCGGAGACCTCGTAGCTCCAGTCCTCCGGCGCCGCCTGGGACAGGTAGTCGACGAAGTTCTCGGTGGTGCCGGACTCGTCGGAGCGGTGCACGGGCGTGATCGCCATGTCGGGCAGCTCCACGCCTTCGTTGAGCTCCTGGATGGCCGGGTCGTTCCACTGGGTGATCTGCATGTCGAAGATCTGGGCCATCACCGAGGGGGAGAGGTTCAGCTCCTCCACGCCGGGCAGGTTGTAGGCGACCGCGATCGGGGAGATGTAGGCCGGGAACTCGATGAAGTCACCCCCGCAGGTCTCCTGTGCCGCGCTGACCTCCTCCTCGTCCAGGTAGGCGTCACTGCCGGCGAAGGCGACGCCGCCGCTGGTGAACTGGTCGCGGCCCCCGCCGGAGCCGATCGGGTCATAGGTCACGGTCACGTCCGGAGCGACGCCGGCGAAGCCGGCGATCCAGGCCTCCATCGCCGCCCCCTGCGAGGACGCACCGGCACCGGCGAGCGAGCCGGACAGCGACGAGGCGTCGTCGCCGGCCGTGTTCTCGCTGGAGCCGGTGTCGCCGCCGTCGGCGTTGGCGCTGTCGCCCTCGGAGGTGTCGCCGCCGCAGGCGGTCAGCGTCATGGCCAGGGCGGCCACGCCGGGCACCATGGCCCGGCGGAAGATAGTGCGGTTCACGTCAAGTCTCCTGCTGTCGAGTGGAGCGGACGGCCGCGACGCTAGGCAGCGAAGGTGACCGACTGCGTCACCATTGGTGAACGGATGGCGAACAGTGGGCAATCTGTCGGTATGCGGACGGGAAGGCGCCCGCCGCCGCGCTACCGCTGCAGCGCCCCCTCGAACAGCCGGTGCAGCTCCGCCGAGAACAGCACGAACCGGACCCGCTCGACACCCGGCGTGGCCGGCAGCGTCTCGCGCACCGTGCTGACCGCGACGTCGGCCACCTGCGCGGGGTCCCAGCCGAACACCCCCGCGCTGACGGCGGGGAACGCCACGCTGGTCGCGCCGACCTCCTCGGCGACCGCCAGGCTGCGGCGGAAGCAGGAGGCCAGCAGCGCCGGGTCGGTCTGGCCGCGGCGGCGGTCGGGCCCGACGGTGTGGATCACCCAGCGGGCGGGCATCCCGCCCGCCCCGG
>NZ_WIQI01000041.1 GCF_009602535.1 Ornithinicoccus halotolerans
TGCCCACCGGTCCACGTGCTCGATGAACTGGAGCTGATGCGAGCGGGCATCCTCGCCGGCCCGGTCGGGCCGGACCATCCTCGCCCCGGCGCTGCGCGCCGCCCGGGGGCCGCTGCTGCCCGCGGAGGCGAGCCGCTACCGGTCACTGTGCCGGGACGCCGCCACCGCGCTCACCCCGGTGCTCGCCGGGGCACGCCCGGAGCAGACCGAGCGGCAGCTGGGCGCGGCGGTGGTGGCCGCGCTGGCCGACGCCGGGACCGAGGTGCTGGTGGTGCTGGTCGCCGGCCAGTCCCGGCTCAAGGTGCGCCACCCGCTGCCGACCGGCGCGCCGCTGGGCCGCCGGGCGATGGTCGTCGCGTGCGCCCGCCGGCACGGGCTGGTCGCCAACCTCTCCCGCTGGGTGACGATGCCGACGGCCGCCTCCGGCGAGGCCGGTAGCGACAGCGACGGCGACGGCAACCACGAGGCGGCCGGCGCCGCGGTGCTGGAGGTGGAGGCCGACGTGCTCGACGCGCTCGCACCGGGCACGACGTTCGCCTCGCTGCTGGAGACCGTGCAGGCGGCCTACCCCCGGCACGGACTGCCGGCCGAGGAGTGGACCCGGCACCACCAGGGCGGGGCGGCCGGCTACGCCGGGCGGGACCCGCGGCTGGCGCCGGGGGTGCCGGACGTGGTGCAGGCGGGGCAGGCGTTCGCGTTCAACCCCACCGCCCCCGGCGCCAAGGTCGAGGACACCGTGCTGCTCGGCCCGGACGGGGTCGAGGTGCTCACCGTCGACCCCGGTTGGCCGACGACGCAGGTGCGGGGCCGGGCCCGGCCGCTACCGCTGGTGGTCGGCTGAGCGGCGGCCCCGCGTCCGTTCCAGCCACTGGCGGACGGTCAGCGCGCCCGGGAGGATCTCGCGCGTCCTGGTGGTGGACATGCTGAACTGCTCCGTGCGCAGCCACCGCCACATCGTGGTGAGGTCCGTCCCGACGAAGCGCTCGAACAGCAAGGTCGGCATCGGCACGCCCCGCGGCGCGCGGCCGGTCACCTCCCGCCAGATCCCACGACACTCCTCGATCGACCGCACGTCGGCCACCAGCCCCAGGTCCTGGCCGACCCAGCGGCCCGGGTCCGCGAACATCCGGGCGGCGATCGCTCCCAGGTCGTCGACGGCCAGCCAGCCCACCGGGCGGGACTCCCCCATCAGCCTCGGCATGACGTGCCACACCGAGATCGCCGGGTAGTAGCCGCGGTCGGTCATCAGCTCCATGAACGCCATGGGGCGCAGCACGGTCAGCGGCAGCCCGAGCTCGCGGAACCGCTGGGCGACCACCACCTTGGTGTCCCACGAACCCACCCCCGTGCTCTCCTGCCCCACGCCGGCGGCGCCGTAGACGACGTGGCTCACCCCCGCGTCGGCCGCGGCCTGGGCGACGTTGCGGCCCTGCCTGACCTCCGCCTCCAGGCCGCTGGTCATCGGGTTCTGCACGGTGAAGAGGCCGTGCACCCCTGCCAGGGCGGGGCGCAGCGAGCCGATGTCCTCGGAGTCGGCACGCCGGACCTCCGCCCCGAGCCGCTGCAGCGCCCGGGCGCCCAAGCCGGAGGGGTCGCGGGTGAGCGCGCGGACCCGCCACCCGCCGCCGAGCAGGTGCCGGGTCACCGCTGCACCCTGCCGACCCGTCGCACCGACGACCGCCACGGCACCGGGCCGGTGCTCGCCCGAGGGAGTCTCCATGGCTCAGTATGGCGCCGGCGCACCCCTCGCGGGAGCCGTCATTTCCGCCCCGTCCACGCACCACGACCGGCCTTGACCGGCCCCCTGCGAAGGATCGGGAGAGGCATCTCCGGTAGCGGCACACCACACCTCGTGGTGAGGCGCGGCCAGCGCTCAGCCCAGGTCGCCGTCGACGAACTGGAAGCCCAGTCCGGGCCGGCCGCGCGGCGCGGCCCAGGCCGGCCCGAACTCGACCGGTCCCTCGTCGGTCAGCAGCCCGAGCGCCTGCAGCGAGGCGTGCTCGATGTCCTCGACCAGCACCGGCTCGGGCAGGGTGAGGGCGACCTGGGCGCTCAGCTCGGGCAGCAGGTGGGGGGCCAGCGCCACGCTGTGGGTGCGGGCGAGTGCCGCGATCCGGCGGAACGGGGTGATGCCCCCGACGCGCACGATGTTGGGCTGCAGCACGTCCACGGCGCCGGCACGCAGGTACTCGGCGACCCGGTAGGCGGTGTGCAGGTTCTCCCCCACCGCGACCGGCACGTCCACGCTGTCGCGCAGCTGCCGGTGGCCCGCCAGGTCCTCGGCCCGCAGCGGCTCCTCGACCCAGCTCAGGTCGAACTCCGACAGCGCCTGCACCGCGCGGCGGGCGGTCGGCAGGTCCCAGCGCTGGTTGGCGTCGACCATCAGCCGGCGGTCCGGGCCCAGCACCTCGCGGACCGCACGCACCCGGGCGACGTCGTCGGCCAGGTCGGGCCGGCCCACCTTGATCTTCACCGCGGTGTGGCCGGCGTCGACGAACCGCTGCACCTGGGCGACCAGCTCGGCGGCCTCGTAGTGCAGGTTGACCCCGCTGCCGTAGGTCTCGACTCGGTCACGCACCCGGCCCAGCAGCCGGTCCACCGAGGTGCCGGCCCGGCGGGCCTGCAGGTCCCACAGCGCCAGGTCCACGCCCGCCAGGGCGACCGTGGTCAGCCCCTGGCCACCTTCGTGCAGCGCCTTCCACAGCCGGTCCCAGACCGCGTCCGGCTGCTCGGGCAGCCCCACGACCAGCGGCGCGAGGTCGTCGCGCAGCAACGACCGCACCGCCCGCGGTCCCACCGTCGGCGTCCAGGCGAACCCGGTGCCGGTCGCGCCGTCGTCGGCGGTGACCGTCGTGACGATGACGTGGTTGGCCGGGGCCTCCGGCCCCCAGGAGCGGCGCAGCTCGGCCCGCAGCAGCCGCGCGGAGAGCGAGGCGATCGTCACCGGGAGCCCCCCACCTGCGCCGCGTCCACCACCAGCTCCTCGCGCCAGGTGCGGCGCGGCCGCCATCCCAGCAGCCGCTCGGCCTTGGCGCTGCTGAAGGCCGGCGCGGTCCCGGTCAGCGGGGCGGCGAGCTCGGCCAGCTGCTCGGGGCCGGGCACCAGCTCGGGGATCAGGTCGGCCAGCGGCCGGCGGGCCAGCGCGTCGGCCGCGCCGACGAAGAAGGTGTCCCCGTTGGGCACCTTCCCGCTGCGACCGTGCTCCAGCAGCACCAGCAGGAAGTCGGTGACGTCGCGGGCGTCGACGTAGTTGAACAGCGCCGGGGCCGACAGCGCCGGGTCCGCCAGCCGCTCGTGGACGGTGTGCCCCTGCTGGGTCGGGGCGCCGGCCCATTCCTCCGGGGCGATGACGTAGCAGGGGCGGAAGCTGGCGAACCGGACCGCGTCGCGCCGGTCGCCCTGCGCGGCGGCGTACATCGCCGCCACCTGCTCGGCGACCAGCTTGGACAGCCCGTAGGCGTGCCAGGGCCGGGCGGGGGTGCTCTCGTCCAGCGGGAACCGCGGCGGCAGCCACCCCGGGGCGCCGTACCCGAGCACGGTGGGGCTGCTGGCGACCACCACGTCGCGGGCGCCGGCGGCCACCGCCGCGCCGCACACGTGGTGGGCGATGGCCACGTTGGTGCGCAGGATCTGCTCCTCCGGCGCGCTGAACGGCACCGCGATCGCGGCCAGGTTGACCACCGCCTCCGGCCGGACCTGCTCCAGCAGCGCGTAGCTGGCGTCCCGGTCGGTGAGGTCGGCGACCCGGTGCTCGACGCCCTTCGTCCGGACCAGCTGCTCCGTTGCCGGGGCGCCCTCGGGCAGCGTGGTGTCGGCCGACACCACCTCCAGCCCGGCCTCGGCGAAGCCCCGCACGACGCTGCGGCCGAGCCGGCCGCCGCCGCCGGTGACGAGTACCCGCGCCGGGGTCATCGGTCCACCACCGCACCCGTCGCGACCGTGGCCTCGCCGAGCCCGGGCAGCGCCAGCTCACCGACGCGTACCGGCATCCCGGCGGCCAGCGAGGCGTTGCCGGCGACGCCGACCGCCACGGAGGCGATGCCGTCGGCGAGCCGGGCCGGGCGGGCCAGCGGGTCCTCGCCGGCACCCCGGAAGATGTCGGACAGCAGGATCTTGTCGCCGCCGCCGTGGCTGCCCTCACCGTTGACGATCGGGACCTCCTCGGCGGCCTCCCAGTGCCGCTGCACCAGCAGCCGCTCGCCGCGGCGCCGCAGCAGCGAGGCCTGGTCGTCGACGCTGACCGAGGGGTCGACGGGGCTGCCGCCGGAGGCGGGGCGGACCGCGGCGCGCTCGACGACCTCCAGCTCGGCCCGGCCCTCGGTGCCGTTGACGGCGACCCGGTAGCCCTCCCACGGCGAGTGGGCGTTCAGTGAGTAGTTCAGGGTTGCGCCGCGGGCGTAGTCCACGATGACGGCCAGGTTGTCCTCGATGTCGATGCCCTCGGTGAAGACGCCCTGGTCGCGGCGGTAGCCGTCCAGGTGCTCCTGGTCCAGGTAGAGCGCCTTGAGCCGCTCGTCGGTGCGCAGGTCCAGGGCGAACGGGTCCTCCTGGGCGGCGTCGTCGGTGCCGCGCTCCGGCCCGGTGTCGCGGCCCCGGGCGCGGGCGGCGTCGGCTCCGTAGAAGCGCAGCCCGCCGGAGGCGTAGACGCGGGCCGGCACGTCGGCCAGCCACCAGTTCACCAGGTCGAAGTGGTGGGTGGCCTTGTGCACCAGCAACCCGCCGGAGAACTCCTTGCGGCGGTGCCAGCGGCGGAAGTAGTCGGCACCGTGGACGGTGTCCAGCACCCAGCTGAAGTCCACCGACAGCGGTGTGCCGATGCGGCCGTCCAGGATCACCTGCTTGAGGGCGGAGTTGCGCGGGGAGTAGCGGTAGTTGAAGGTCACCACGACCTCGCGGCCGGTCTCCTCGGCGGCCTCGGCGATGCGGCGGCACCCCTCGGCGTCGATGGTGAGCGGCTTCTCCACCACCACGTCCGCCCCGGCGCGCAGCGCGGTGCAGATCAGGTCGGCATGGGTGTAGTCGGGGGTGGTGATGACCACCTTGTCCAGCCCGAGCCGGTCGATCTCCCCCGCCAGGTCGGCGGGGTCCAGGTAGCCCGGCTCGGCCCCGCCGCTACGGTCGGCGACCCAGCGGCGGAAGAAGTCGGCCCGGCCCCGGTTGGTGTCGCCGACGGCGACCGCCTCGGCGACCTCGGCGTGGGCGCCGACCATCGCGTCCAGGTACATCTGGCAGCGGTTGCCGGCCCCCAGGACGGCGTAGCGCAGCCGGCGGGTCGCGGCGCCGGGAGCGCGCTGCGCGTCGTGCTCGGTAGGTGCGGTGCTGGGCTGGGTCATCGGGCGGTGCTCCTCCGTGGGTGGTGGGCCGGTACTTCGGGGGGTGAAATCGTTTTCTCTCAAGGCTAGGCTGGCGCGCGTGAGCATGCAGGAGCGGTCCGACACCGACGGCGCCGAGCGGGGACGGTCAGTCGGGCGGCCGCGCCGCCGGGCGACCATCGGCGACGTCGCCGCCCAGGCGGGAGTGTCCAAGGCGACGGTGTCGCGGGTGATGAACGCCAGCCGCACCGTGGACCCGGTGATCGCCGAGCGGGTGCGGCAGGCGGCGGCCGACCTGGAGTACCGGCCGAGCGCAGTGGGCCGCAGCCTGGTGCTGGGCCGCACCGAGACCGTCGGCGTGGTGGTGCCGGACCTGGCCAACCCCACCTTCCAGGAGCTGCTGCGGGCGCTGAGCCGGGCCGCGGCGGCCGACGACTACCGGCTGCTGTTCGCCGACTCCTCCGAGAGCCCCCGCGAGGAGGCGATCCTGGCGGCCGACCTGCGGCGGCACTGCGACGGCGTGGTGCTGGCCGCCCCCCGGCTGCCGGCCGAGGAGCTGGCCACCGAGGTGGAGCGGCTGGGCCCGGCGGTGCTGTACAACCGGCCGGGCGAGCCGGGCTCCGGCGCCGCCGTCGACTACGCCGGGGGCATCCTCGCGCTGGCCCGCCATCTGCACGAGCTGGGCCACCGGCAGCTGGTGTTCGTGGCCGGCCCGAGCACCAGCGTCTCCAACCGGATCCGGCTGGCGGCGCTGCGCGAGTTCGAGACCGGCCACGCCGGGGTGCGGCTGCAGGTGGTCCCGGGCGGAGTCGACTTCGCCGCGGGCTACGACGCCGCCGAGCCGGTGCTGGCCACCGGTGCGACCGCGGCGGTGGCGTTCAACGACCTGGTCGCCATGGGGCTGCTGAGCGGCGTCCACGAGCGCGGTGTCGACGTGCCCGGCCAGCTGGCGATCACCGGCTTCGACGACATCCCGTTCTCGGGCTACACCACGCCGCCGCTGACCACCTGCCACACCCCCATCGAAGCCGCGGCCCACGCCTGCTGGGCCCACGTGCGGGCGCTGCTGGCCGGCGAGGAGCCACCACCGGAGGTGCTGCTGCCGGTGGAGCTGCGGGTGCGCGCCAGCACCGGGGGTGCGGCGGCCGCGGCCGGCTGACCGGTCGCAGCTCCGACCCGCCGCGACCGGCCCGGCCGAGATCCGGCGGCTCACTTGATGCCGGTCGTGGCGATGCCCTTGACGAGGAACTTCTGCCCCAGCAGGAAGGCGAAGAACACCGGCAGCAGCGACACGATGGACATCGCGAACAGCGCGCCCCAGTTGCTCTGCCCCGTCGCGTCGACGTAGGAGCGCAGCGCCACCGGCACGGTGAACATGTCCGGCGAGGTCAGGTAGATCAGCGCGGTGAAGAAGTCGTTCCACGTCCAGATGAAGGTGAAGATGGTCGTGGTCGCCAGCGCCGGGATCATCAGCGGCAGGATCACCTGGATGAAGATCCGGGCGTGCCCGGCGCCGTCGATGCGGGCGGCCTCGTCCATGTCCTTCGGGATGCCGCGGATGAACTGCACCATCAGGAAGATGAAGAACGCGTCCGTGGCCAGGATCTTGGGCACCACCAGCGGCCAGAACGTGTTGATCCAGTCCAGCTGCGAGAACAGGATGTACTGCGGGATCACGATCACGTGGAACGGGATCATGATGGTGATGAGCATGATCCCGAACAGCAGCCGCCGCAGCGGGAACTCCAGCCGGGCGAAGGCGTAGGCCGCCATCGAGCAGGAGACCAGGTTCCCGAGGATGCAGCCGATCACCACGATCGAGGAGTTCAGCAGGTAGTGGCCGAACGGGTGGGTCAGTGCCTGCCACCCCGCCACGTAGTTCTCGAACTCGAGGTTCTGCAGCCACAGCCCCGGGGTGCGGAAGATGATCTCGGTGGGCCGCAGCGAGCTGACCAGCATCCACAGCAGCGGGTAGATCATCAGCGTCGCCGCACCGATGAGCAGCGTGTGCTTGCCGATGCTGCCGCCGATCCGCTTGGCGCGGGCGCGGGGGGTCTTGTTGGGGGCCCACGTCCCTCCGGAGGCGTCGCCCGGTGGGGGCACCGCAGCGGCGCCGGGGGCGTTGATCTGGGAGGCAGAGGCGGTGTCAGTCATCGTAGAACACCCAGTACTTGGAGGCGATGAAGTTGATCGCGGTGAAGATGGCGATGATGACCAGCAGCAGCCAGGCCATCGCCGAGGCGTAGCCCATGTCGAAGCGGCCGAAGCCCTGCTGGTAGAGGTACAGCGTGTAGAACATCGTCGAGTCGCTCGGACCGCCGGTGCCGCCCGAGACGATGAACGCCTGGGTGAACGCCTGGAACGAGCCGATGATCTGCAGCACGAGGTTGAAGAAGATGATCGGGCTCAGCAGCGGGATGGTGATGGTGAAGAACTGCTTGAGCTTGTTCGCCCCGTCGATCGAGGCGGCCTCGTAGTACATGTTGGGGATCTGCCGCAGGCCGGCGAGGAAGATGATCATCGGGGCGCCGAAGGTCCACACGTTCAGCAGGATCAGCGAGTACAGCGCGGTGCGCGGGTCGGAGATCCAGCCGGGGCCGTCGATGCCGAAGTAGGCCAGGAACTGGTTGACCAGGCCGTTGGTGCCGAACAGCTGCCGCCACAGGATGGCGATCGCCACCGAGGAGCCCAGCAGCGAGGGCAGGTAGAACACCGAGCGGTAGAACGCCAGCCCGCGCAGCCCGCGGTCGAGGACGACGGCGATGAGCAGCGCCACGACCAGCTGCACCGGGACGCCGACGAACACGTAGGTGAACGTGACCCGCAGCGAGTTGTGCAGCCGGCTGTCGTTGAGCATGCGCTCGAAGTTCTCGAACCCGATCCACTCCGGGGCCTGCACCAGGTTGTAGTCGGTGAACGCCAGGTAGAGCGAGCCGGCCATCGGGCCGAAGGTGATGAACAGCAGTCCCGCGACCCAGGGCGCCAGGAAGACCAGCGCGGCCTTGGTGTCCCGGTTGCGGGGGACCTTGTTCGGGGGTGGCGCCTCCTCGGCGGCCACCTTGGCGGGTGCGGAGATGGTGCTCACCGCTGCCACCTGCCGGGGGCTGTGCCGGTCATGGGGTTCTCCTCACGACGCTGTGTGGACGGGGGATGGATCGGGAGCGTGGGCCGGTGCCGGCGCGGGCGCGCAGCGGTGGAAATCGTTTTCTCACCGCAGAGGTTAAACCGGCGAGGGGTCGGGATCAAGCCGCCCCGGCCGGGGAGCCGGGCCGGCATCAGCCGACTCCCGCCGGATGGCCGGCCCGCGACCGCAGCGCCGGCAGGACGAGGCGCTGGTAGCGCTCGGTCATGGTGGCGAGGGTCCGGTCGGCGGGCTGGGCGTGGATGTCGGCGTTGAAGATCTCCACCTCGACCGGCCCCCGGTAACCGGCCTCGGCCACCCACCCGCTGATGGTGGCGAAGTCGACGTGGCCGTCACCCATCATCCCGCGCGAGAGCAACGCGTCGGCGGCGATGGGCAGGTTGAAGTCGCAGACCTGGTAGGAGGCCAGCCGCCCCTCCTGCCCGGCCCGGGCGACCTGCTGCTGCAGCTGCGGGTCCCACCAGACGTGGAAGGTGTCCACGACCACGCCCACGGTCCGGGCCGGGTAGGGCGCGGCCAGGTCCAGCGCCTGCCCGAGGGTGGAGAGCACGGCACGCTCAGCGGCGTACATCGGGTGCAGCGGCTCCAGGACCAGGCACACGTCGTGCTCGGCGGCGTAGGGCACCAGCGCCTCGATGCCGTCGGCGACCCGCTGCCGCGCGGCCAGCAGGTCCCGGTCCTCCCGGTCCCCCTCGGCGCCCAGCACGTGCGCGGCCGAGGGCAGCCCGCCGACGACCATGATGAGGTTGCGGGTGCCCAGCTCCGCCGCCTCGCGGATGGCAGCCCGGTTGCTCTCCAGGGCGGCGGCGCGCTCCGCCTCGCCGGTGGCGGTGAGGAACCCGCCACGGCACAGGCTGGAGACCGTCAGCCCCGCCTCGGTGATGATGCGGGCGGCACGCTCGGTGCCGACCTCCTCGACGCGGTGGCGCCAGACGCCGATCTGCTCCAGCCCGGCCGCGGCGGTGGCCTCGACCGCCTCCCGGAGGGTCAGCCGCGGGGTGGTCCCGGTGTTGAGGGACAGCGGGAAGTCGGTGCCGGGGGTGGTGCTCATCGGCTCACCCCGGCGACCTCGAGCAGCCGGGCCATCCGGTGGCAGGCCAGCTCGGGGTCGGTGAGCAGCCCGGCGTCCCCGGCGAGGGTGAAGGTGCGCACCTGGTGCGGGACCGACCGGCCGGCGTGCAGCCCACCGACCATCTGGAAGCCGGGCTGGTGGCCGTTGAGCCAGGCCAGCAGCGCGACGCCGGTCTTGTAGTAGAGCGTCGGCGCGGAGAACACGTGCCGCCCCAGCTGCTGGGTGGTCGCCAGCAGGTCACGGCCCCGCTGCCCCTCCCCCGCGTCGTAGGCCGCCAGCGCGGTCCCGGCCGCGGGGTAGATGGCGGCGAAGATGCCCAGCAGGGCGTCGGAGTGGTGCTGGCCGTCGCCGTGGATGAGCTCGGGGTAGTTGAAGTCGTCGCCGGTGTAGAGCCGCACCCCCTCGGGCAGCCGGGCCCGCAGCGCACGCTCGTGGTCGGCGTCCAGCAGCGAGACCTTGACGCCGTCGACCTTGGTGGCGTGCGCGTGCAGCAGCCCCAGGAACGTCTCGGTCGCGGCGGGCACCTCGGCGCTGCCCCAGTAGCCGGCCAGCGCCGGGTCGAACATCTCCCCGAGCCAGTGCAGGATCACCGGCCGGTCGACCTCGGCCAGCAGGGTCCCGTAGACGTGCTCGTAGTCCTCCGGGCCCCGGGCGACCCGGGCCAGCGCCCGGGAGGCCATCAGGATCACCGTGGCCCCGGCCTCGTCGACCACCTGCACCTGCTCCCGGTAGGCCTCGAGCACCGCGGCGAGCGCCCGCTCGGCCGGCAGCGCGGTGACCTCCGCCAGGTCCAGCTGGTCGGTGCCGGCCCCGCAGGCCAGCACCTCGGGCACGGTGCGCCCGGCCAGGGCCGCGGGCGGGTCGGCCAGCAGCGCGGCGGCCTCGGCGCCGGAGCGCGCGATCAGCTCGCGGGTAGCGGCCCAGTCCAGCCCCATGCCGCGCTGGGCGGTGTCCATGGCGTCGGCGACCCCCAGCCCCCAGGACCACAGCTCCCGGCGGAACCCCAGCGTGGCCTCCCAGTCCAGCGCGGCCGGGGCGCCGGGGGTGTTGTCGGCGAGCAGGTCCGGCACGACGTGGGCCGCGGCGAACGCACGACGGGCCCGCAGCGGCGCCTCGGGGCGCCGCCAGGCCCCCGGCTCGGCCGGCCGGTAGTCGACCAGGGTGCCGTCGGGCCCGGGGAGGCGGACGGTGCCCCCGGTGGCGCGGGCGGCGCCGCTACCGGTGCGGGCGGTGCTCACGCTCGTGCCGGCGGTCACAGCTCCAGCTCCGGGATGTCGACGGTGCAGCGCTCGGCGGAGGACCGCAGCGCCAGCTCGGCCAGCTGCACGCCCCGGGCCGCCGACTCCAGACCGAACCGGTGCGGCCGGCCGGAGACGGCGTCGGCGAGGAACTCCTCCCACTGCAGCCGGAAGCCGTTGCCGAGGTCGGCGTTGGCCGGCACCTCCAGCCACTGCTCGCGGAACGACTCGGTGACCGGCACGTCCGGGTTCCAGACCGGCTTGGGGGTGTGCGCGCGGTGCTGGGCCACGCAGCTGAACAGTCCCGCGACGGCCGAGCCGTGGGTGCCGTCGACCTGGAACTCGACCAGCTCGTCGCGGTGGACCCGCACCGCCCAGGAGGAGTTGATCTGGGCGACGACCGGGTCCCCCTCGGGGGTGGTGAGGTCGAAGATGCCGTAGGCGGCGTCGTCGGCGGTGGCGCGGTACTGCTGGCCCTGCTCGTCCCAGCGGGTGGGGATGTGGGTGACCGCCCGGGAGGTGACGGTGTCGACCCGACCGACGATGCCCTCGAGCACGTAGTTCCAGTGGCAGTACATGTCGGTGGTCATCGAGCCGCCGTCCTCGCGGCGGTAGTTCCACGAGGGCCGCTGGGCCGGCTGCACCTCGCCCTCGAACACCCAGTAGCCGAACTCGCCGCGCAGCGACAGGATCCGGCCGAAGAAGCCCTCGTCGACCAGCCGGCGCAGCTTGACCAGGCCGGGCAGGTAGAGCTTGTCGTGCACGACCCCGACGGTCACGCCGGTCCGCCGGCCGACGCGGGCCAGCTCGACCGCCTCCTCGAGGGTGTCGGCGGTGGGCTTCTCGGTGTAGACGTGCTTGCCGGCCTCCATGGCCGCCCGGAGCGTGGCCGGCCGCAGGTTGGTCATCGCGGCGTCGAACACGACGTCGGTCGCGGGGTCGGTGATGACTCCCGGCAGGTCGGTGGTCCACTCCTTGACGTCGTGCCGGGCGGCCAGGTCGCGCAGCTTGTCCTCGTTGCGGCCCACCAAGATCGGCTCGACCTGGACCCGGGTGCCGTCGGGCAGCGCCAGCCCGCCCTGGTCGCGGATCGGCAGGATCGAGCGCACCAGGTGCTGCCGGTAGCCCATGCGACCGGTCACCCCGTTCATGGCGATCCGCAGGTGGCGGGTGGCGGTCATCGACCTCTCCTTCGTCGTTCCGGTGAGCGGCCCGCGAGGGAGCCGGGAGGAAAGCGCTTTCCACCGTAGAGTACTGTTCCACGGACGTCAACCACCGGCCAACCCGAGGTTCGGGACCGGTGGGACGACCGCGATCCGATCGACCCCTGGAGGGAGGCCGTTGTGGCCGCCGTGACCTTGACCGAGGTGGCACGCCGCGCCGGCGTGTCGCTGGCCACTGCCTCCCGGGTGCTGAACGGCTCCTCGCGCACCCCGTCCCCCGACATCGCCGAGCGGGTGCGCGGCGCGGCGACCGAGCTGGGCTACGTGGCGAACGCCCAGGCCCAGGCGCTGGCGCGGGCCTCCACCCGGCTGGTGGGCCTGGTGGTGCACGACATCGGCGACCCGTACTTCTCCTCCATCGCCCGAGGGGTCCAGGGCGCCGCCGCGGAGGCCCAGCACCAGGTGCTGCTCGCGGCGGCCGAGGCTCCCCGCGCACAGCCGCAGGAGGGCGCCACCTCGGTACTGGCGGCGGTGCAGGCCTTCGTCTCCTACCGGGTCGATGCGGTGATCCTCGCCGGGTCGAGCAGCCTGCCCCCGGACCCGGCCCTGCTCGCCGCACTGGCGGGCTACCGGGACCGCGGCGGCCGGGTGGTCACCATCGGCCAGGACTGGGTCCCCGGTGCCGGCGCCGTGCTGGTCGACAACCAGGAGGGGTCGGCGCTGCTGGTCCGTGACCTGGTCGCCGACGGGCAGCGCCGGCTGGCCTACCTCGCCGGCCCGGAGGGGCTGGCGACCGTCGAGGACCGGGTCGCCGGCTACCGCTCGGCGGTGGCCGAGGCCGGCGCGGAGGACCTCGGGGTTTTCCGGGACAGCTTCGACAGCGCCGGCGGCGAGCGGGCGGCCCGCCAGCTGCTCGAGGCCGGCGTGCTGGACAGCGGGGGCGAACCGGTCACCGTGCTCGCGGCCAACGACGTGATGGCCCTCGGTGCCGCCGCCGAGCTGGGCCGGGCGGGCCGGCCGGTGCCGGAGCGGGTCCGGCTGGCGGGGTTCGACGACATCCCCTCGCTGGCCTACTCGACGCCGGCGCTGACCACGGTCCGGCTGCCGCTGGAGCAGATGGGCGCCCGGGCCGCCGCGCTCGCGCTGTCGCCCACGCCCGGCCTCGAGCACGTCGCCGGCGAGGTCGTGCGGCGGGCCTCCGCCTGAGCGAGCCGCTCCCCCGCCCCGCCGCCCGACGGACTTGACCAGACCTTTGCGCGGCCAGATCTTGACCGGGCCGACGGGCGCGGTCTACGGTCGGGAAACCGTTTTCCACCGGTGGCGGGCGGCTGGCCGTCGCGCCATCCGACCCTGCCTGGAGGAGCTCATGCAACGACGCTTGACCCGGACACTGGCACTGACCGCGGGGGGTGCCCTCGCCGCGTCGCTGGCGGCGGCGAGCCCCGTCGCGGCCGACAGCCCGACCGTGCCCGACTTCGCCCGCGAGGTGCTGCCCGAGGGCGATGGCTGGGGGTCGGCCGGCGCCGGCACGACCGGCGGTGCGGCCGCGGACGAGGACGACGTCCACGTCGTCAGCACCCGTCAGGAGCTCGAAGAGGCCGTGGCCGGCGACGAGCCCAAGATCGTCGTCGTCCAGGGCACCGTGGACGGCAACACCGACGAGGAGGGCAACCCGCTCAGCTGCGAGGACTACGCGGTCGACGGCTACTCCCTCCAGGAGTACCTGGCCACCTACGACCCCGAGGTCTGGGGCTGGGAGAGGGAGCCGGCCGGCCCGCTGGAGGAGGCGCGCGCCGCCTCCCAGGACGCCCAGTCGGACAACACCGTCGTGCGCGTCGGCAGCAACACCACCCTGGTGGGCGCGCCCGGCGCCACCATCACCGGCACCGCGCTGCGGATCCGCGACGTGAACAACGTCATCGTGCGCGGGCTGACCATCGAGAACGCCTTCGACTGCTTCCCGCAGTGGGACCCGACCGATGGCGACAGCGGTGCGTGGAACTCCGACTTCGACGCCGTGGAGGTCAGCGGCTCCACCAACGTGTGGCTGGACCACAACGAGTTCAGCGACGGTGACCTCACCGACAAGGAGTTCTACTTCGGCCGCCCGTACGAGGTCCACGACGGGCTGGTCGACATCGTGCGCCAGGCCGACCTGGTGACCATGTCGTGGAACCGGGTGCACAGCCACGACAAGGTGATGCTGATCGGCAACAGCGACTCCCGCGAGACCGACCGCGGTCACCTGCGGGTGACGCTGCACCACAACGAGTGGCAGAACCTGGGCCAGCGCACCCCGCGGGTCCGGTTCGGGCAGGTCGACGTCTACAACAACCACTACGTGGAGACCGGTCACGACCTCTACTACGACTACTCCTACAGCTGGGGTGTCGGGAAGGAGTCGAAGCTGGTGGCCGAGCACAACCACTTCACGGTCAGCGGCGACTTCGACCCGGCCGAGGTCGTGCAGCCGTGGGGTGGTGAGCAGATCACCGAGGAGCACAACCTGGTGAACCGCAAGCGGGTGGACCTGCTCGGCGCCTACCTGGAGGCCAGCGGCGACGAGCTGGACGACGACGCCGGCTGGACCCCGACGCTGCGGCGTACCGTCCACCCGGCCCAGGCGGTGCCCGGCGTGGTCGGCGCGCAGGCCGGCCCGGACTGGCTGCACAGCGACGACTGAGCTCCGGCCAACCCTGTCACTGCCCAAGACGCCCCCGGGACTGTCAGTCCCGGGGGCGTCTTGCACAGCAGCGTCCGGCTCAGGCCGACCGCGACGCTGCTCGCATCATCAACCCGCCACCGGCAAGCAGAAGTAGGGCAATCGGGAGGGCAGCGAGGCTGCCACCCGTGTAGGCCAAGGACGCCCGGTCACCTGTGTAGCTCCCACCGTCACCCGGCTCGCCACCGTCACCCGGCTCGCCACCGTCACCCGGCTCGCCACCGTCACCCGGCTCGCCACCGTCACCCGGCTCGCCACCGTCACCCGGCTCGCCACCGTCACCCGGCTCGCCACCGTCACCCGGCTCGCCACCGTCACCCGGCTCGCCACCGTCACCCGGGACGATCACCGTGACGGTGTCCGATGCCGTGCGCTCCAGAGTGTCGACTGCCTCGAGCCTCACCACTCCCCCGGGCTGGTCGGCGGGCACGTCCCAGGTGACCTCCGCGGTGCCACTGTCAGTGGGCACCACACCCTCAAAGACGCCGAGCACGGTGCCCGCGGCGTCCGTCACGGTGACCGTGGCGGGGTAGCCGGGCAACAACCCACTGACCGTCCCGACCACTTCTCCACCAGCGTTGACGGGGTCCGGCTCAGCAACGATGCCCAGCGCACCGATGGGCGCAACGCGGACCATGGACTCGGCCAGCGGCACGGAGGCTGCCTCGACATTCGGTAGCAGCCTCACCTCCAGGGCCCGGACAGTGAATGCCTGGCCGGGAGCGGGCGACGTGTTGGGTTGACTGTTGACGGTCAGTGTCATCAGCTGAGAGAGCAGCGCCTCCAGGGCCTCAGCCAGCGGCCGCACGACCGGACGGATGACAGCCTTGACGAGGCTACCCAGGGCCTCTCCCGTCAGGAGATCAGTGATCTCGGTGACAATCTGGTGCACCTGCGCTGGAGTCAGCAGCGTCGTGTTGGCCGGCTGGTCGTTGAGGCCGCCGTCGATCAGTTGCGCCAGGTCGACAGTGATCAGGCCGCGCCCGAGCTCGATGGTGACCGCATTGCCGTCGAGGCTCGGCAGCAGAGCCAGGCCGGGAAGAGAGTCAATCAGCGGGCTGTGCAGGCGCAGTTCGGCCCCGCCCACCAGGTACTCCGAGACAGGCACCTCGCCCGTGGTCTGTGAGGCGGCACTGGCGAGCACGCCCAGACTCAGCTCGATCTCATCGATGACCGGGGTGAGGGTCGGGTCGATCTCATGGATCAATCCGTCGAGGTCGAGGGAGGCCGTCTCAGCGCCGTAGCCGTCTGCACGGTCGCCGATGAACCCCTCATCGGTCACGGCCCCAGAGGCCGCGGCAGCGCGAAACGGGCCGGGCACGTTGCTGTAGCCGTTCAGCAGTCCGGCACTGGCCGCGGCCGAGTCGATGGACAGCGGTACGACGGTCCCCCCGACGATGACGCTGGCCCCCAGGAGCTCAGCGTCAAGATTGGCGAACTCCTCCCCCGCGTCAGTCCGGTCCCCGGACTCCACGGTGACGGCCGACGCCACCTCGTCCGCGAACAAGTAAGCCTGAACCAGCTGGGCGCGCGCCTCGGCGTTGTCTTCGCCGTCAGCCAGGGCAGGTGCCGAAGAGACACCCGCCACGAGCGCGCCGGCAGCCAGGGCTGACACGGCCCGCCGCCACGTGTGGGGAGTGCTGGGTTCAGCTGCTCGGGACATCCGCCACGCCATGAACTTCTCCTCACGGTGACGTCCGGTCGGGCACCGACGTCGAGGGCCGGGGAGCCGAGAGCCATTCCCGGCGGAGGAAGGCCTCCATGGCCGTCCACCGTCCCCTGCCGCCGCTAGTCAATCGCTAGCCCCAGCACTTGGTCAAGCATTTGACAAGGTTTCTTCAAGAAATGGTCAAATTGGCTTGAGGTGGAGGGCGCATCCCGTCCCGGCGGCCACCGGTCGAGGGTCCCGGTCGCTGGGCATGGGCGGCCCAGGCGCATCGGGTAGGCGGGAAGCCTCAGGCAGCCGGGCACGACCGCGCTCTCGTCCCGCTCGGCGATGGAGTCGGCGACCTGCTCTCCCTGCAGCTCGGCCAGCCGGCAGCCCGCTCGTCGTCTAGTTGCCCTCGCGGGTCACCACCAGGTTGGCGTCAGGGGTGTCCTCCGCGCTCTCGACGGCGACCGTGTCCTCGGCAAGGGACAGACCCGCCTTAGCGCCTCGTTGCCGATAGTCACCGCCACGTCGACGTCACCCCGCACACCCGGCAACTGGGACGCCCCGAGAGTGACCTCGGGGCGTCCCCTCACGATGAGCCGTCAGCTCACCCGGGAGGCCGTCCGCAGCATGACGCCACCGCCGAGGAGCAACAGCAGCGCAATCGGCAGCACGCTGACTACTTGGCCACCAACGCCCGACGAAGAGCAGGAGCGGCCGGGCGGAGGTTTGGCCGCTACCTTGCTCTCCTCGGGAGGAGCCTCACGCCGCCGGCACGACCGCGCCCTCGTACCGCTCGGCGATGAAGTCGGCGACCTGCTTGCTCTGCAGCAGCTCGGCCAGCCGCGCGACCCGCTCGTCGTCCTGCTCGCCCTCGCGGGTCACCAGCAGGTTGGCGTAGGGGTTGTCATCCGCGCTCTCGGCGGCGACCGCGTCCTCGGCCGGGGACAGGCCCGCCTCCAGCGCGTAGTTGCCGTTGATCACGGCCGCGTCGACGTCGCCCAGGACCCGCGGCAGCTGGGCGGCCTCGATCTCGCTGAGCTGCAGCTGCTTGGGGTTCTCCTCGATGTCGGCGGTGGTGGGCGCGGCGTCGCCGGTGTCGGCGAGCGTGAGCAGACCCTCCTCGGCCAGCAGCCGCAGCGCCCGCCCGACGTTGCTCGGGTCGTTGGGGATCGCGACGGTGGCGCCGTCGGGCAGGTCGGCGACCTCCTCGGCCATCGCGGAGTACAGCCCCAGCGGCTCCAGGTGGACCGGGGCCACCGGCTCGAACTGGTAGCCGGCCCCGTTCTCCTGCTCGGTCAGGTACGGCTCGTGCTGGAAGTAGTTGGCGTCGATCGAGCCGTCGTGCAGGGCGACGTTGGGCTGGACGTAGTCGGTGAACTCGACCACCTCGATGGCCAGGCCGGCCTCGGGGGCGAGCACCTCGGCGACGTACTCCAGGATCTCGGCGTGCGGCACCGGCGAGGCGCCGACGCGCAGCGGCTCCTCGGCGCCGCCGGTCCCCGAGGCGTCGCTGTCCCCTCCCCCGCAGCCGGCGAGCAGCAGCGGCAGCGCGAGGAGGGCAGCGGTGAGGGCGGTGCGGGTGGTCACGGGATGGCTCCTTGGGCAGGGGGTGTCACGGGATGGTGGTGGGCGTGCGGGCCGGTCAGAACGCCGGGAGCACCGCGCCCTCGTACGTCTCGGTGATGAAGTCGGCGACGTCGTCGCTCTGCAGCAGCTCGACCAGCTGCTGCAGCCGCGGGTCGTCCTCCTCGCCGGTGCGGGTGACGAGCTGGATCACGTAGGGGCTGCCCTCGGCGGACTCGGCGGCCAGGGCGTCCTCGCCTGGGTTGAGACCGGCGTCGATCGCGTAGTTGCCGGGGATCGAGACCAGGTCGGCGTCGGCGAGCGAGCGCGGCAGCTGGGCGGCCTCGACCTCGGTGAACTCCAGCTGCAGCGGGTTCTCGGCGATGTCCAGGGTGGTCGGCACGTCGCCGGCGCCCTCGTCGAGGGTGAGCAGGTCGTGCTCGGCGAGCAGCAGCAGCCCGCGGGCGCCGTTGACCGGGTCGTTGGGGATCGCCACCGTCGCCCCTTCGGGCACGTCCGGCAGCTCCGTGAGGGTCTCGGAGTAGAGGCCCTGCGGCTGGAAGTTCACGCCGAGGACCTCGGTGAAGTCGTAGCCGGCGGTCTCCTCCTGGTCAGCCAGGTACACCGAGTGCTGGTAGTAGTTGGCGTCCACCGCGCCCTCGTCGAGGGCCACGTTGGGCTGCACGTAGTCGGTGAACTCGACGACCTCGAGCTCCAGGCCGGCGTCCTGCGCCAGCTCGTCGCGGACGAAGCCGAGGATCTCCCCGTGCGGCACGGGAGTCGCGGCCACGCGCAGCGGGCCGTCGGTGCTCGGCTTCCCCTCGGCGGCGCCGCTGTCACCACCGCAGCCGGTGAGGACGAGGGCGGGCAGCAGCAGGGTCGCGGCGGTGGTGCGGGTTCGGGTGCTCATGTCAGGTTCCTTCACAGACGTGATCGGGCAGGCGGGGCTAGCGGCACGGCGCCGGGACGGCGCGGGCGTGCGGGCGGAGCGCGTGAGGTCGCGGCGGGGTCAGGAGCGGTGCGCCAGCCGGTGGGCCAGCCGGTCGCCGGTGAGCTGGACGACCTGGACGATGGCCATCAGCACCACGACCGTGACGATGGTCAGCGTGGTGTCGAAGCGCTGGTAGCCGTACCGGATCGCGAAGTCACCCAGCCCGCCGCCGCCGATGGCACCGGCCATCGCCGAGTAGCTGATGAGCGCCACGATCGTCACGGTCGCCCCGGCGATCAGCGAGGGCCTGGCCTCGGGCAGCAGCACGGTGCGCACCACGTCGCGGCGCCGGGCGCCCATGGCCAGGGCCGCCTCCACCTTGCCGGGGGTGACCTCGCGCAGCGCGGTCTCCACCAGCCGCGCCAGGAACGGCGTGGCCGAGATGGTCAGCGGCACGATGGTGGCGGTGGAGCCGATCGTCGTGCCGGTGACCAGCCGGGTGACCGGCGCGACGAGCACCAGCAAGATGATGAACGGCAGCGACCGCCCGAAGTTCACCAGGCCGCCGAGCACGGCGTTGGCGACCGGGCGCGGCTTCAGCCCGCCGGGCGAGGTGACCACCAGCAGCACCCCGAGCGGGACGCCGAGCAGGATGGACAGGCCCATGGCCACGCCGCACATGTAGACGGTCTCGTAGCTGGCCTCCAGCAGCTGGGGGCCCACGCGGTCCCAGTTGGTCATCGGGTGCTCCCCTGCAGCTCGAGGTGGGCGAGGGCGAGGTGGTCGAGGGCGCCTCGAACCTGGTCGGCGGGGCCGTCGACCGCCAGCTGCAGCCGCCCGAACCGGGTGCCGCCGATCGACTCGACGGCGCCCCCGACGACGTCCACGTCCACGCCGTAGCGGCGGACCAGCTCGGAGATGAGCGAGCCGGTGGTGCCGTCGCCGACGGTGACCTCGACGACGCTGGCGGTGCCGGCGTCGGGGAGCCTCTCAGCCGGCGGCAGCAGCCGGGTGGCCAGCGGGGAGTCCGGGCGGGCCGCGACCTCCGACAGCAGGCCGGCGTCGACGACCCGACCGTGCTCCAGCAGCGTCACCGCGTCACAGACCCGCTTGACCACGGGCATCTCGTGGGTGATGAGCACGGTGGTCAGCTCCAGCTCCTCGGTCAGCTGGCGGATGAGCGCGAGGATGGAGTCGGTGCTGACCGGGTCGAGGGCGCTGGTGGCCTCGTCGCACAGCAGCACCCGGGGGCGCGGGGCGAGCGCGCGGGCGATGGCCACCCGCTGCTGCTGGCCGCCGGAGAGCTGGGCGGGGTGAGTGTGCAGCTTGTCGGCGAGGCCGACTCGCTCCAGCAGCTCGGTGGCGCGGGCGCGGCGCTCGGCGCGGCCGACCCCGGCCAGCTCGAGCGGGTGCTCCACGTTGGCCAGCGCGGTCCGCGAGTCCAGCAGGTTGAACTGCTGGAAGATCATGCCGATGCGCCGCCGGGCCGACCGCAGCCCCTGCTCCGGCAGCGCGGTGAGCTCCTCGCCGTCGACCGTGACGGTGCCGCTGGTGGGCCGCTCCAGCAGGTTGATGCACCGCGCCAGCGTCGACTTGCCGGAGCCGGAGGGGCCGACGACGCCCATGACCTGACCGCGGGCGACGGTCAGGCTCACGTCGTCCAGGGCGGTCACCGCGGGACTGCGGCGGCTCGCCGGGAACGTCTTGGTGATGTGGCTGAGGGTGATCACGGTGGTCCTCGCTCGGGCGTGGACCGGGCAGCCGTCGGCTCCCCGGACGCGACGTCGCGTCCGGGACCGTGGCCGGCCCGGTGGGGGGTGACGGGTTGCTGCGGTGCTGAGGGCGCGTCAGCGGGCGTGCGTGGCCCGACCGGGGCGCAGGCACATTCGCCCGCTGCACATTCGCCGCGTCGACAGGGACGCGGGGGCGGTGCGCGGGCGGGTCAGCATGACGGTCCTCTCCTCATCGATCCCGGCGTTAGCACCCACACCCGTCGTCGGGGGGTTGCTGCGACGTCCTCGAGCCGGGTCTCTCGGTCGCTCTCGATGACTGCGGAAGCAGACTACGGCGGCACCCAGCGGCGGCCCAAATCGGCCCCGCATGATCTCCATCACGTCCCGGCAAGGCGCGGCGCCCACCGCAGATCCTGCCGCGGTCCTGGGAGCACAGCCACGGCTTCCTCGTTCCGGGGTCAGAAGTCCTGCGCGCTCCCGTCGTCCTCGTCGGCGCGGCGGCTCAGGTGGAGGTGCCGGGCGAGCCGGATCGCCGGACGGGCCAGGAAGAACACGCTGCCCAGCAGGAACAGCGTGATCGCCCACGTCTCGAGGGGCTTGGCGTAGAACATCGCGCTGCCTGCCACGAAGCACAGCGCGATGAAGACGTCGTTGGCGATGGACAGCGTCTCGTAGCGAGCCTTGATGTCCAGCTCCCGGTAGCGGAACAGCAGCCGGAGCGTGCCCTGGGGCGTGGTCCTAGTCCGTGGCATGTCCCGACCGTAGGCACTCCCGGCTGGGCCCGGGCTGGGAGCGCCCCCTCCCCGCCGCCAGCACGGGCCGGCCCTGCTCAGCGCGAGGGCGCGCTCCTCACCGAGCGCGGGTGGCGGCTCGCACAGCCCTTGACACGTCGTCCCCACTCGCGTAGACCAATGGTCTAGAAATATAGGCCGGAGGTAGACCAGTGAAGTACCTGCGTCTGCGTGACCACCTGCTGGAGGTGGTCGACGGGCTGGCACCGGGCGACCCGCTCCCTCCTGAGCGGACGCTGGCCGCCACCCTCGGCGCGTCCCGGATGACGGTGCGCAAAGCCGTCGATGAGCTGGTCACCATCGGCCACGTCGTGCGGCGCCCCGGCGTCGGTACCTTCGTGGCCGCCAAGCACTCCCAAGGCCTGGCCGTCACCTCCTTCAGCGAGGACATGCGCGCCCGCGGCATCGCACCGGGCGCACGCACGTTGGCCGCCGACACCGTGGCCGCTGGACCCAGTCTGAGCCGCCGGCTGGAGGTGTCCCCGGCCGTGCCGGTCCTGCGCGTGCGCAGGCTCCGCCTGGCGGACGGGTCCCCGATGGCGATCGAGCACCTGCACGTCCCGGCCGACCTGGTCCCTGGACTGACCGGGGAGGACCTGACCGGCGCGTCGTTCTACGCCCTGCTGCGGGAGCGCTACGGGGTCAGGCTCGCCGGAGGGGAACAGGTCCTCGAGGCGACCGTCACCGACGAGGAGGAGTCGGGGCACCTCGGGGTACCACTGCACTCCCCCGCCTTCCTCTTCGAGCGCACCACCCGCTCGGCGGAGGGCCGGGCCGTGGAGTTCGTGCGCTCGGTCTACCGAGGCGATCGCTACCGCATCGTGTCGCCCATCACCGCCCCGAGGAGGGGCGCATGAGCCCCGCGGCACCAGGCCACGCGGCCGCGGACAGGCACGGGCTGGTCCTCGCCGTCGACCTGGGCAAGACCGGCTGCCGGGCAGCACTCTTCGACGAGGACGGCCAGCGGGTCGCCGAAGCCACCGGCCCCGGCGCTGGTGGGATCGCCGACCGAGACGGCCTGACCGCGGCACGGTCTGCGCTGCAGACCGTGCTGGACGCCCTGGGCTGCCCGCCGCGCTCGCCGGTCGCGGTCGGTGTGGGGCTCGCGGGACTGGCGCAGGCCCGCGACCGGGCCGAGCGGCTGGCCGGAGAGCTCCGCGACGAGCTGCACGCGACCCGGGTGGTGCTGGCCAGCGACATGACGACCTCGCACGCCGGGGCGCTGGCCGGCAGCCCCGGCGTCGTG
>NZ_WIQI01000042.1 GCF_009602535.1 Ornithinicoccus halotolerans
AGCGCCGAGCAGGCGGCCCGGTCGGGGCCCGGTGAGCCGCCAGCGCCCCGGGTGCCGCCGCGACCCCCGGGACGGTGGGTGGCTGCCTGCCGCGGGTGCGGCTGCCGGCCGTCGGCGAGGTCGACCAGCGCGTGCCCGAGCAGCTCCAGGCCGGCCGCCAGCGCCGCCTCGGCCCGCGGTGCGCCCAGCTCGGCGTGCCACCCGGCGACCTCGTCGGCGAGCAGCAGCAGGGCGCGTCGGTGCTGCTCAGGCGGCGGGTCGGGGTCCGGCATGACCTCACCCTAGGGCTGGGCGGGGCCACCCCGGCGCGTCCGCCCACAGGCTGGATAGGCTGGCGTGGAGCGCACACTGAGGTGCTGCTCCGGCCCCGGCCGCGGTCGCATCTGCCATCTGCCAGGAGTGGATCTGTCGATGTCGTCACCCGACGCACTGCTCACCCGGTTCTACCGGCACGCCACCCATACCGACCTGGTGGACCGGGAGCCGGCGGTGCAGGAGGCCATCGCCGAGGGCAGCCGGGCGCTGGCGGCGAGCCGGGAGCCGGGCCACGCGGCGGTCCAGGTGCTGAACCCGACGCAGGCGCAGCAGGGCTGGAGCAGCCGGCACACCGTCGTCCGCGTCGTCACCGACGACATGCCCTTCCTCGTTGACTCGGTGCTGGGTGAGCTGCAGCAGCGCGGGCTCACCGTCCACGCCCTGCTGCACCCCCAGCTGGTGGTCCGGCACGAGGGCGAGCGGGTGGTCGTGCTCGACGAGGACCCGGCCGCGGTGCGGACGGGGGTGGAGTCCTGGATCTACGTCGAGGTCGACCGGATCACCGAGGAGGCGGCTCGGGAGGAGCTGGCCGCCCGGCTGGAGTCGGTGCTGACCGACGTGCGGCGGGCCTACGAGGACTGGGAGCCGATGCGCCGCCGCACCGAGGAGATCGTGCAACGGCTGCAGTCCGGGGCCCCACCCACGGTCGACCCCGGCGAGGTGGAGCCGACCACCGAGTTCCTGCGCTGGCTGGCCGAGGACCACTTCACCTACCTCGGCTACCGCGAGTACGTGCTGGAGGAGGAGGACGGCGAGGAGGTGCTCCGGGCGGTGCCCAGCACCGGGCTCGGGATCCTGCGGGAGCACCCGGGACGCCGCACCGCGGTCAGCCGGCTGCGCCCGGAGGCCCGCGCCGGGGCGCACGACCCGCGGCTGCTGACCATCACCAAGGCCAACTCCCGCGCGACCGTCCACCGGCCGGTCTACCTGGACTACATCGGCGTGCGAGTCTTCGACGACGCGGGCACGGTGGTCGGCGAGCAGCGCTTCCTGGGGCTGTTCACCTCCAGCGCCTACAACGAGTCGGTCACCCGGCTGCCGATCGTCGGCGGCAAGGCCGCCGAGATCCTGCGGCGCAGCGGGTTCGTCCCCGACAGCCACTCCGGCAAGGACCTGATGACGGTCCTGGAGAACTTCCCCCGCGACGAGCTGTTCCAGACCGACATCGACACCCTCACCGAGACCGCCCTGGAGGTGCTGCACCTGCAGGAGCGGCGGCGCACCCGGCTGTTCCTGCGCAAGGACGAGTTCGGCCGGTTCGTCTCGGCACTGGTCTACCTGCCGCGGGACCGGTTCAACACCGCGGTCCGGCTGCGGATGCAGGCGCTGCTCACCGCCGCCTACGACGCCGAGTCGGTGGACTACACCACCCGCGTCGGGGAGTCGGCGCTGGCCCAGATCCACTACGTCGTGCGCATCCCGCGCGGGTCGGTCATCACCGACGTGGACGCCGCCGCGCTGGAGCGGCGCCTGGTGGAGGCCACCCGGTCCTGGGAGGAGCGGCTCGCCGACGTCGCCGGGCAGCGGTACGGCGACGAGGAGAGCGGCGCGCAGCTGCTGGGGCGGTTCGTCCGCGGCTACCCGGAGGCCTACAAGGAGGAGTTCGACGTCGAGGCCGGCTTCGAGGACCTGCAGCGGCTGGTCCGGCTGGACGACCGGGCGGCGCCGATGCCGCTGCACCTGTACCGGGTGGCCGGCAGCGACCCGACCGAGCGCCGGCTGAAGATCTTCCGCGCCTCCCAGATCACCCTCACCGACGTGCTGCCGGTCTTCTCCCACCTGGGGGTGCACGTCACCGACGAGCGGCCCTACGAGATCGCCACCAGCGAGGGGCTGACCCGCTACATCTACGACTTCGGGCTCCGGCTGGACGACCCGGCCGGCTGGTCCGGCGGTGCGGACGCCGACGACGACCGGGCTGCCGAGCGCGTCGCCGCCGCCTTCGAGGAGGCGTTCTCAGCGGTCTGGAGCCGGCAGGCCGAGTCCGACAGCCTCAACTCCCTCGTGCTCCGGGCGGGACTGACCTGGCGCGAGGTGGTCATCCTGCGCACCGTGGTGCGCTACCTGCGGCAGGTGGGCACCTTCAGCCTCGACTACCTCGAGGCCGCGCTCGTGGCCAACCCGGTGATCGCCCGGACGATCGTGGACATGTTCCAGGCCCGGTTCGACCCGGACGCCGAGGGCGAGCGGGCCGAGGACCAGGTCGCCCACTGGCTGCGGATCGAGGAGCTGCTGGAGGAGGTGGCCAGCCTGGACCAGGACCGGATCATCCGCTCGGTGGTCTCGGTCGTCGAGGGCACGCTGCGGACCAACTTCTTCCAGCGGCGCGAGGACGGCACCCCCAAGCCGCACGTGTCCCTCAAGCTTGACCCGCGGGCGATCCCTGGTCTGCCCGAGCCGCGGCCGGCCTTCGAGATCTGGGTCTACGCCCCGCGCATCGAGGGGGTCCACCTCCGGTTCGGTGCGGTGGCCCGCGGCGGGCTGCGCTGGAGCGACCGCCGGGAGGACTTCCGGACCGAGATCCTGGGGCTGGTCAAGGCGCAGACGGTCAAGAACGCCGTCATCGTCCCGACCGGCTCCAAGGGCGGGTTCGTCGCCAAGCAGCTCCCCGACCCGGCCCAGGACCGCGACGCGTGGCAGGCGGAGGGGGTCGCCGCCTACACGATCTTCATCAAGGGCCTGCTGGACGTCACCGACAACCGCGTCGGCGAGGTGGTGGAGCCGCCCCCGCAGGTGGTGCGCCACGACGGGGACGACCCCTACCTGGTGGTGGCCGCCGACAAGGGCACCGCCACGTTCAGCGACATCGCCAACGGCATCGCCCAGGAGTACGGCTTCTGGCTGGACGACGCCTTCGCCTCCGGCGGCTCGGCCGGCTATGACCACAAGGCCATGGGCATCACCGCACGCGGCGCATGGGAGTCGGTCAAGCGGCACTTCCGGGAGCTCGGGCTGGACACCCAGTCGGAGGACTTCACGGTCGTCGGGATCGGCGACATGGGCGGCGACGTGTTCGGCAACGGCATGCTGCTCTCCGAGCACATCCGGCTGGTGGCCGCGTTCGACCACCGGCACATCTTCCTCGACCCCGACCCCGACCCGGCCACCTCCTACGCCGAGCGGCGCCGGCTGTTCGAGCTGCCCCGGTCCACCTGGCTGGACTACGACCGGTCGCTGATCAGCGCGGGCGGTGGCATCTACCCGCGGACCGCGAAGTCGGTGCCGGTCTCCGCGCAGGTGCGGGCCCGGCTCGGGCTCCCGGACGGCGTCACCGAGGCCACCCCCGCCGAGCTGCTCCGGGCGATCCTGACCGCCCCGGCGGACCTGCTGTGGAACGGCGGCATCGGCACCTACGTCAAGAGCCGGCAGGAGACCCACACCGACGTCGGCGACCGCGCCAACGACGCGATCCGGGTCGACGGCGCCGACCTGCGGGTGCGGGTCGTGGGCGAGGGCGGCAACCTGGGGCTGACCCAGCTGGGCCGGGTGGAGGCAGCCCAGCACGGGGTCCACGTCAACACCGACGCGATCGACAACTCCGCCGGTGTGGACACCTCCGACCACGAGGTCAACATCAAGATCGCGCTGACCCCGCTGGTGCGGGACGGAGCGCTGAGCCGGGCCGACCGCGACCGGCTGCTCGCCTCGATGACCGAGGAGGTGGCCGTCAAGGTGCTGCGGCACAACTACGAGCAGAACCTGCTCATCGGCAACGCCCGCAACCAGCGCGGGGTGATGGTGACCGTGCACGCCCGGCTCATGGAGGAGCTGGCCGAGACGGCCGGGCTGGACCGGGAGCTGGAGTTCCTGCCCGGACCGGACGAGCTGGCGCACCGCGAGCAGCGCAGCGAGGGGCTGACCTCCCCGGAGTTCTCGGTGCTGGTGGCCTACGCCAAGCTGGCCCTGAAGGACACGCTGCTGGAGTCCGAGGTGCCCGACGACGAGCACTTCGAGGCCACCCTGCTGGGCTACTTCCCGGAACCGCTGCGCGACGGGTACCCGGCGCAGCTGCAGGCCCACCCGCTGCGGCGCGAGATCATCGTCAACGAGCTGGCCAACCAGATGGTCAACCGGGGCGGGGTGACCTTCGCGTTCCGGGCCGCCGAGGAGAGTGGCGCCACGGTCCCGCAGATCGCCCGGGCGTTCGTGGCCTGCCGGGAGATCTTCGGTCTCGCCGACTACGTCGCCGCCGTCGAGGCCTTGGACAACCAGGTGGCGACGGAGGTGCAGACCGCGCTCTACCTGGAGTTCCGCCGGCTGCTGGACCGCGGCGTGCGGTGGTTCCTCAACAACCAGTCCCTCAGCGGCCGGCTGGACACCCAGATCGAGCGGTTCGCCGACCCGGTGCAGCAGGCCAGCGGGAGGATCCCCGCGCTGCTGGAGGGCAGCGAGCGGGAGCGGCTGCAGCAGCAGGCGGCCTGGGCCCGCGAGCAGGGCGTGCCCGACGGGCTGGCGCTGCGGTTCGCCGGGCTGCTGGACTCCTACTCGCTGCTGGACGTGGTCGAGATCGCCGAGTCCACCGACCGGCCGGTCGAGGACGTCGCGGCCATCTACTTCGCGGCCTCCGAGCGGTTCCACGTCGACTCCCTGCTCACCCGGGTCTCCCGGCTCCCGCGGGAGAACCCGTGGGACTCGCTGGCCCGGGGCGCGCTGCGGGACGACCTCTACGGGGTGCTGCGCTCGCTCACCGCCACCGTGGTGCGCCGGGCCGCGCCCGACGAGGAGCCCAGCCGTGCGATCACCGACTGGGCGGAGGCCAATCAGGAGTCGATCACCCGCGTCGGGCAGGTGCTCAACAACGTCGACCGGCTCGAGCATGCGGGGATGGCGCCGGTCTCGGTGGCGCTGCGCACGCTGCGCGGGCTGGTGCGGCAGGGCTCGGCCAGCGGCTGACCCGGGGCCCGGGTGGCGCTCCCGGGTCTCGGTAGGCTGCGCGGGTGTCCACCCTGCGTGACGTGCTGCGCCAGTCCACGGGCCTGCCCGGCGCCGACGTGGAGTGGCTGCACCGGCTGGTCGGTGACTGGCAGATCGTGGCCGACCTCTCGTTCGCGGACCTGACGCTGTGGGTGCCCACCCGGCCCGGGACCCCGGACGGGCCGGTCCCGGGGACCGTCGCCACGCCCTCCCACGGCTGGGTGCTGGCCGCTCACGCCCGCCCGTCGACCGGCCCGAACTTCTACCACGAGGACGTCGTCGGGGAGGCGCCGTCGGCGGGCCGGCGGATGCTGCTGGACGAGGTGCTGGAGCAGGCGCTGCCCCGCACGCCGACCGACGTCGGCTACACCCGGGAGCAGTACGTGCCGGTCGTGCGGGCCGGTCACCCGATCGCGGTGCTGGTGCGCCACACCGACCTGCAGAGCCTGCGCCAGCAGGGCGGGCTGGAGGTCAACTACCTGCAGATCGCGCAGTCCCTGGTGACGATGATCGCCCAGGGCACCTTCCCCGCGGAGGGCTCGCCCACCGGTGTGGGGCGGGGCACGCCGCGCGTGGGGGACGGGGTGGTCCGGCTGACCGCGGAGGGCCGCATCGAGTACGCCAGCCCCAACGCCGTCTCGGCGCTGCGCCGGCTCGGCCACACCGACCAGGTGACCGGCGCCGACCTGTCCGAGATCGTCACCTCCCAGCTGCCGCCGGGCATCGTGGTCGACGAGGCCATGCCGCTCGTGCTGACCGGCCGGGCCCCGTGGGGCACCGAGATCGAGACCCGCGGGATCAACCTGACCATGCGCTCGGTGCCGTTGCTGCGGGACGGCACCCGCACCGGGGCGCTGCTGCTGATGCGCGACGTCAGCGAGCTGCGCCGCCGCGACCGGGAGCTGCTGAGCAAGGACGCGACGATCCGGGAGATCCACCACCGGGTGAAGAACAACCTGCAGACCGTCGCGGCGCTGCTACGGCTGCAGTCGCGCCGGATGGAGGACACCGGCGCCAAGGACGCGCTGCAGGAGGCCGGCCGCCGGCTGGCCACGGTGGCGCTGGTGCACGACACCCTCAGCCACAGCCTGGACGAGACGGTGGACTTCGACGACGTCGCGGTCCGGATCGGCCGGGCGACCGTGGAGGTGGCCAGCCGGGGGGCGTCGGTCCTCGCCCGGCACACCGGCACGTTCGGCCGGCTGCGGGCCGAGGACGCGACACCGCTGGCGATGGTGCTGGCCGAGCTGGTGCACAACGCCGCCGAGCACGGCTACGACGTCGACCCGGCCGCCGGGGCGCCCAGCCGGGGTGAGGTCGTGGTCGACGCGCAGCGGCGGCGTGGGCCCGCAGGGGAGGAGCTGCTCACGGTCACCGTGGCCGACGACGGGCAGGGGCTGCCGGGCGGGAAGGCACCGGCGCGCACCGGGCTCGGCGTGCAGATCGTGGAGGCGCTGATCGCCGACCTGCGGGGGGAGATCTGCTGGGAAACGGCGGAGCCGCACGGGACCGTCGTGCGGTTCCTCGTGCGGCTCCGTTCGGTTCCTGCTGAGTCGTAAGGCGAGGCCGTGGCCGCCGTGGCGGGGCCTGCGGGGACGGTGACGGCGGACCGTCAGCCGGCGGTCAGCCGGCTCGACGGGCGCGTGCCTTGCGGCGCTTGAGCGCCCGGCGCTCGTCCTCGGAGAGCCCACCCCAGACTCCGGCGTCCTGCCCGGTCTCCAGTGCCCACTTCAGGCACGTGTCGATCACGGGGCAACGCCGGCAGACGGCCTTGGCCTCCTCGATCTGCTGCAGGGCGGGGCCGGTGTTGCCGATCGGGAAGAACAGCTCCGGGTCCTCGTCCAAGCAAGCAGCGCGGCTGCGCCAATCCATCTGTGTGCTCCTCGTCGTTCCCGGGACAGGGGGCCGGGACTCGTGGTGATGCCGGGCGTGGGGCCCCGCAGCTGCGGGACGGCCGGCGGTTGGCGGGTAGTAGCATGACGGCGACGGCTGGTCGGATCCGATGGGCCGTCGTCGCGACCCGGGCCACGGCCTTGTGCCCCGGGTGGGTGTCCACCGGTGGTAACGCACGGACCGGACACAGTGTTCCACATCCTCACAGGCCTCTCCTGGTGACACAAGGGCTGTGCTCGCTGTGTCGGCCGGTCACCCGTGTCAGGTGGGTCACACCCGGCCGCGCCGGGTCCCCGCTGCGGGGAGGGCCGCCGCTTCGTAGGGTGGCGGCGACACCCCAGCGAAGGAGCAGCCGTGAGCACGATCCTGGCCATCACCCGCGCCCACGTCGTCCCGGTCGAGGGCGACCCGTTCGATGGCACCGTCGTCGTCGAGGACGGCACCGTCCGCGAGCTCGGTCCCGACGTCGCCGTCCCCGAGGGCGCCGAGGTCGTCGACGCCGCCGGCCGCTGGCTGCTGCCGGGTCTGGTCGACGCCCACGTCCACCTCGGGGTCTGGGAGGAGGGCGAGGGCTGGGCCGGCCAGGACACCAACGAGATGACCGACCCGGTGATGGCCGCCGCCCGCGCGCTAGACGCGATCAACCCGCGTGAGCGCGGCTTCGACGACGCACTGGCCGGCGGGATCACCTCGGTCAACGTCAACCCCGGCTCCGGCAACCCGATCGGCGGGCTGACCGTGGCGGTGAAGACCTACGGCCGGGTCGTCGACGAAATGGTGCTGCGCTCGCCGTCCGGGCTCAAGGCCGCGCTGGGAGAGAACCCCAAGCGGGTCTACGGCGAGCAGCAGAAGACCCCGTCGACGCGGCTCGGCGTGGCGCTGACCCTGCGCAAGGCCTTCACCGAGGCACGCAACCACCTGGCCAAGGGCGAGGACGCGGAGGGCCACCTGATCAACGAGGCGCTGGGTCAGGTGCTGAACCGGCAGATCCCGTGGCGCCAGCACAGCCACCGCGCCGACGACATCGCCACCGCCATCCGCATCGCCGACGAGTTCGGCTACGAGCTGGTGCTGGACCACGGGACCGAGAGCTACCTGCTGGCCGACCTGATCGCCGAGCGGGGCATCCCGGTGCTGTACGGGCCGATGATCGTCTCCCGCTCCAAGGTCGAGGTGCGGGAGCGCTCCGCGGCCGCCCCGGGGATCCTGGACCGGGCCGGGGTGAAGGTGTCCATCATCACCGACCACCCGGTCGTGCCGATCGACCACCTGATCACCCAGGTCGCGATCGCCGTGAAGGAGGGGATGGACCGCGGCGCGGCGTTGCGGGCGGTGACCATCAACCCGGCGACCGTCATGGGCGTGGCCGACCGTATCGGCTCGCTCGCCCCGGGCAAGGACGCCGACCTGGTGCTGTGGTCCGGTGACCCGCTGGACCTGCAGTCCCGGGCGCTGCGGGTGTGGCAGGAGGGCCGGGAGGTCTACAGCTACGACGAGGCCGAGCGGCGCGGCGCGGTGCTGCCCCGCTGACGGCTCGCTACGCTGCTGGCCGCGACCCGCCGGCCCGTCGAAGGAGACCTCGTGGACGCCCAGCTGCTGCTCGCCCTGGTGCTCGGGATCGGCACCATCCTGGTGCTGGTGCTGCGCACCCGCCTCGACGCGTTCGTGGCGCTGCTCATCGCCGCCCTGGTCACCGGGGTGGTGGCCGGCCAGTCGCTCGTCGACGTCGTGGACTCGATCACGGCGGGCTTCGGGAACACCCTCGGCTCGATCGGCATCGTCATCGGGCTCGGTGTGGCCATCGGCAAGATGCTCGAGGTCTCGGGGGCCGCCGACGCCCTGGCCCGGGCCTTCCTGCGCGCCTTCGGCAAGGGCCGCGAGGAGTGGGCGATGGGCTCCATCGGCGGGGTGGTCTCCATCCCGGTCTTCTGCGACTCCGGCTACGTCATCATGAACCCGCTGGCGCGCTCCATCGCGCGGGTCAAGCAGGGCGGCTACGTGGCTCTCGCGCTCGCCCTCGGCGTCGGGATGACGCTCACCCACCACCTGGTCCCGCCGACGCCCGGCCCGCTGGCGGTCGCCGGTCTGCTCGGCGCCGACCTCGGGCTGCTGCTGGTCACCGGGCTGGTGTTCGCGGTGATCCTGCTGCCGGTGGTGATCGCGTACGCGCGCTGGGTCGGCCCGCAGCTGGAGGAGCACATCACCCCGCAGGTACGGGAGGCGGTCTACGGGGCGGTCGGCGCCGGGGCCGGCCGGGGGCCCGGCGGTAGCGGCACCGGCGTGGCCGTGCAGGAGCGCACCGGCGACGCCGCCGACCCGGCCGACCCGGCGCAGGAGCTGCCCCGGCCGGCGGTCGCCGAGGACGCGCCGGAGGGTGCCCCGGAGCACCGGGTCGGGGCGCTGCTGGGCTCGCTGCCCCTCCTGGTGCCGCTGGCGCTGATCGTCGCGAACACGGTCACCGCGGCCGTGGACCGGAACAACCAGGGCGTGCTCGCCGGGGACGACTACACCCCCTCGGACTGGGTGACGCCGTTCGCCTTCCTCGGTAACCCCGTGGTGGCCCTGGTGATCGGCCTGGTGCTCGCCGTCTACCTGCTGCTGCCCCGGTGGACCCCCCGGCGCCGGGTGCACGGCTGGCTGGCCGAGTCGGCCGCGGCCGCCGGCCTGATCCTGCTGATCACCGGCGCCGGCGGGGCGCTCGGGCAGGTGCTGCGCGACTCCGGGGTCGGGGACGCGCTGGCCGAGGCGGTCGGGTCGATGGCGTTGCCCGCGTTCCTGGTGCCCTTCCTCATCGCCACCGTGGTCCGGGTCGCCCAGGGGTCGGGCACGGTCGCCATGATCACGGCCGCGTCGGTGACGGCACCGCTGGTCGCCAGCCTCGGGGTGGCCCCGCTCATCGCGGCGCTGGCCTGCACCGCCGGCTCGATGGTCTTCAGCTACTACAACGACTCCTACTTCTGGGTGGTCACCCGGTTCACCGGGCTCGAGGGCACGGCCGCGCTCAAGGGATGGTCGGCCATCACGACCGTCGCCTGGGCGGGGTCCGTGCCGCTGCTGCTCGTGGCCGAGCTGGTGCTGGGCTGACCGTGGTTGCGGTGGTGCGGCTGACGGACCTGCTCGGGTAGAGCGGCCCGGCGGCCAGCTCGCCGGCGGTCCGCTGCTACTCCTCGTCGTCCTCGCGGGCGTCCAGCACCGCCCTGGCGGCGGAGAACCGGGCGATCGGCACCCGGTAGGGGGAGCAGGACACGTAGTCCAGTCCCAGCGACTCGAACAGCCCGATCGAGGCGGGGTCGCCGCCGTGCTCGCCGCAGACACCGAGCTTGAGGTCGGCCTTGGCGCGGCGTCCGCCCTCGACGCCCAGCCGCACCAGCCCGCCCACACCGTCGACGTCGATGGAGGAGAAGGGGTTGGCCGCGACCACCTCGGAGTCGACGTAGGCGCTGAGGAAGCTGCCCTCGGCGTCGTCGCGGGAGATGCCGATGCCGGTCTGGGTGAGGTCGTTGGTGCCGAACGAGAAGAAGTCGGCGTGCTCGGCGATCTGGTCGGCCACCACGGCCGCGCGGGGCAGCTCGATCATGGTCCCGACGGTGTAGTCGAACCGTTCGCCGGAGCTCTCGAACTCCTCGTCGAGGGTCTCCTCGATGATCTCCCGCATCCGCCGCAGCTCCTCGGCGTAGGCGACCAGCGGGACCATGATCTCCACGAGCGGCTCGCCACCGCGCTGGCGCACCGCGAAGGCGGCCCGCGCGATCGCCCGCACCTGCATCTGCGGGATCTCCGGGTAGAGCAGCGCCAGCCGCACGCCGCGGGTCCCCAGCATCGGGTTCATCTCGGTGAGCTTCTTCACCTGCGACAGCAGCAGCCGCGCCTCGGCGAGCTCCTCGCTGTCGGAGGCCTCGCCGGCCTGCTGCTCCAGCCGCTGCACCAACAGTGCCTGCTCCACCAGGTCGGGGAGGAACTCGTGCAGCGGTGGGTCGAGCAGCCGGATGGTCACCGGCAGCCCGGACATCGCCTCGAAGATGGCCTCGAAGTCCTGCTGCTGCATCGGCAGGATGGTCTCCAGCGCCGCCGCGCGCTCCTCCTCGTCCTTGGCCAGGATCATCCGCCGCACGGCCGGCAGCCGGTCCTCGGCCATGAACATGTGCTCGGTCCGGCACAGCCCGATGCCCTGGGCGCCGAACTCGCGGGCCTTGGCGGCGTCCTCACCGGTGTCGGCGTTGGCGCGGACCTGCATCCGGCGGGTCTCGTCGGCCCAGCCCACGACGCTGGCGAAGTCCTCGTTGATCTGCGGTGGCACCAGCTCCAGCGCCCCGGCGTACACCTCACCGGTGGAGCCGTCCAGGGTGATGACGTCGCCCTCGGTGAGGACGGTGTCGCCGATGGTCAGCTGCCGGGCGGCCGCGTCGATCTTGAGCTCGGAGGCGCCGGCGACGCACGGCTTGCCCATGCCGCGGGCCACGACCGCTGCGTGCGAGGTCATCCCGCCGTGGGCGGTGAGCACGCCCTGGGCGACGAGGGTGCCGCCGATGTCGTCCGGGGTGGTCTCCCAGCGCACCAGGACGACGGCGTCGCCGGCCTTGCCGCGCCGCTCGGCGGTGTCGGAGTCGAACACGATCTCGCCGACGGCTGCGCCGGGGGAGGCGTTGAGCCCCTTGGTGATCGGCTTCTGGTCGTGCTCGGGGTCGATCGCCGGGTGCAGCAGCTGGTCCAGCTGGGCCGGCTCGACCCGCCGCAGCGCCTGCTCGCGGGTGATGACGCCCTCCTCGACGAGGTCGCGGGCCACCTTGAAGGCCGCCGGGGCGGTGCGCTTGCCGTTGCGCGTCTGCAGCAGGTAGAGCGAGCCCTCGTCGACGGTGAACTCGATGTCCTGCATGTCGCCGTAGTGCTCCTCCAGCCGGCGCATCGTGTCCAGCAGCTGCTCGTAGGCCTCCGGCAGCAGGTCCTTCATCTCGGCCAGTGGCCGCGGGGTGCGGATGCCGGCGACGACGTCCTCACCCTGGGCGTTGAGCAGGAACTCGCCGTAGAGCTCCTTGGCGCCGGTGGCGGGGTTGCGGGTGAAGCAGACGCCGGTGGCCGAGGTGTCGCCGCGGTTGCCGAACACCATCTGCATCACGTTGACGGCGGTCCCGAGGTCGTCGGGGATGCCGTTGGCCTTGCGGTAGATGGCCGCGCGCGGGTTCTGCCAGGACCGGAACACCGCGTCGATGGCCCGCCGCAGCTGGTCCCGCGGCGCCTCCGGCAGCTCCTCGCCCATGTGCTCCCGGGAGACCGCCTTGAACTGGTCCACCAGCTCCTGCAGCGCCGGCACGTCCAGCTCGGTGTCCTCCTCGACGCCGCGGGTGCGCTTCATCGCGGTGATCAGGTCCTCGTAGGCGTGGGCGGGCACCCCCTCGACGACCTCGCCGTACATCTGGATGAACCGCCGGTAGGAGTCCCAGGCGAACCGCGGGTTGTCGGACTCGGCGCCGAGCGCCTCGACGGTCGCGTCACTGATGCCGAGGTTGAGGATGGTGTCCATCATCCCGGGCATCGACACCACCGCCCCGGAGCGGACCGAGACCAGCAGCGGCCGCTCCGGGGAGCCCAGCTGCCGGCCGGTGCGATCCTCCAGCCGCTCCAGCGCGGCCAGCGTCTCCTCCCACAGCCCCTCGGGCCACTGGCTGTCGCGGCGCATCGCCTCCACGCAGGCGGCCGTGGTGACGGTGAAGCCGTCCGGCACGGGGACGCCCAGCCGCATCATCTCCGCGACGTTGGCCCCCTTGCCGCCCAGCAGCGGCTTCATCGAGGCGTCCCCGTCGGCCAGGTCGTAGAGGTAGCGGGTGGCGGACTGGCTGGCGCTCATCAGCGGCTCCTCGCGTCACGTCGTCGTGCCCGCCCGGTCGGCCGGCGGGCACCGGCCGGGTCGGCCGGGCGGACGGGACGACCGGGGGCTTGTGAGGGCGAGGTTAGCGCCCCACGCCGGGAGCGGCAGGACGGCGTCCCGGTCAGCGGCCCAGCGCCGCGACCCGGCGCCGCTCCACGACCTCGATGATGCGCCCCGCGGCCTCCTCCAGGGCCAGTGAGGTGGTGTCGATGACGGGACAGCCCAGCCGGCGCTGCACGTCCCCGACCTCGTCCAGCTCCTCGTAGATGCGGGCGAGCTCGGTGTAGCCGTCGTGCCCCGCGTGGCTGCCCAGCGCCCGCACCCGCTTGCGCCGGATGGTCTGCAGCCGGCTCGGGTCGATGGTCAGCCCCACCAGCTTCCAGCGCTCCACCTCGAACAGCGGCGGCGGCGGCGGGATGCCGGCCACCAGCGGGATGTTCGAGGTGCGGTAGCCCAGGTAGCCCAGGTACATCGACAGCGGCGTCTTGCCGGTGCGGGAGACCCCGATGAGGACGATGTCGGAGTTGGCCAGCGGGTGCGTCAGGTGGCCGTCGTCGTTGGCGATCGCGAACTCCATGGCGTGGATGCGCTTGAAGTAGTCATTGCCGACGCCGACGGGGCGGATCACCCGCTCCGGGTCCACCCCGGTGACCTGCTGCAGCGCCGCGACCGCTGGGTCGAGCAGGTCCGCGTGCGGGATGTTGTGGCGCTCGCAGGCCTCCTGCGCCAGCTCCCGCAGGCCGAGGTCGACGATCGTGGAGAACACGGCGACCGGCCTGTCGTCGGGCAGCTGCGACAGCACGTTGCGCAGGCCCTGGGCGGAGGCCAGCCGCGGGTGCCGCATGATCCGGATGTCGTAGCCGGCGTACTGCGCGGCCGCGGCCCGGGCCACCCGGGCGGCGGTGTCCCCGGTGGAGTCGGCCAGGATGTGCACCTCGATGTGCTGGCGGTCCGGCATGGCGTCAGTATGGCGGGTCGCCGTGCCAGACTGCCTGGCGTGGACCTCCCGGAGCCCGCCGAGCTGCCTGTGGTGGCGGTGGTGGGCCCGACGGCCACGGGCAAGTCCGACCTGGGGGTCGCCCTGGCCGAGCGGCTCGGCGGCGAGGTGGTCAACGCCGACGCCTCCCAGCTCTACCGAGGGATGGACGTCGGCACCGCCAAGCTGCCGGTCGCCGAGCGGCGGGGGGTGCCGCACCACCAGCTGGACGTGCTGGCCGTGACCGAGGAGGCGAGCGTGGCCGCCTACCAGCGGGCGGCCCGGTCCCGGCCGTAGACCCGCCAGTGGTAGCCCGCGACCAGCCCGGTGGTGACCAGCGCCGCGAGGGCGAACCGTGCCTGCCGGAGCGTCTCGGCACCGAACCGGCCCTCGAAGGCGTCCTCGAGCAGCAGGAACACCGCGACCAGCAGCGCCACGACGACGGCCACCGTGGAGACGCCCACGATCAGCAGCAGGTAGGTGCGCCGGGTGGGGGAGGCCAGCTCGGCGGCCTCGGCCGCGGCCGCCCTCCCGACGTGGTCCTCCGCGGCTCCCGCCTCGGCGGGCTCGCGGCCGACCGCTCGCCGGGTCCGGCCCTGGTAGAGCCACCACACCGGCCCGCCGACGGCCAGCATGGTGAGCGCGGCCAGCAGCGTGTTGACCGCGCCCCCGGTCACGACCAGCTCGCGGCCGCGTGCCAGCGCCTCGATCCCGGCGACCAGGACCGTGGCCAGACCGGCCGAGGCGACCAGCAGCCCCACGGCGGCCATCAGGTACTCGTACACCCGCCGCACCTCGGTCCGGCCCGGCTCCCCGGCCGCCTCGAGCACGGCGTGGTGGTACCACCACAGCAGCAGGCCGACGACGACGGCGGACAGCTGTCCCTCGACCTCGGTGAAATGGCCGGCCGCCGAGCTCTCGGCGGGGTCGCCCACCAGCCAGACCAGCACGTCGTAGAGCAGCACGCTGGCCGCGGTGAGCGCCGTGAGCAGCCCGGCCGCGACGCCCGTCAGCAGCACGTAGAGCAGCCACAGCACGCCGCCGTCGCGGCGCACCGGCCACCACGAGAGGCCCCACCCAACGGCCCCGACGACCAGCGCGGCCAGCGCTGCCAGCACGGGGTCGGCGCCGGCCGCCAGCAGCGGCTCCCGGGCCAGCGGCCCTGCCAGCTGCTCCACGGCCGTGGCCAGCAGCGTCGCCAGCGCGACGGCGGAGGTGCCCAGCCCGACGAGCGCGGCGACGACGCGGTGGGGGACGGCGTGGCCGGCCGGCAGCACCCGCGCCTCGACCACGCGCACCGCCGCCAGCAGCGTGCCCCACACCAGCAGCTGGGCCAGCGCACGGCCGTCGTAGTGGGCCAGCCCCAGTGCCCAGCTGAGCACGCCGTAGCCGGCCACCATGGTCACGACCAGGGCGGTCACACCGGTGACCCCGGTCAGCACCGCCCAGCCCGGGGAGCGGCGCTCGTCCGCGTCCGCGCGCAGCAGCCGGGCCACCCACAGCAGCAGCCCCGCCAGCAGCGGCAGGCCGATCACGGTGAACGTCACATTGCGCGCCAGTGCCGCGCTCCCGGTGTCGAGCAGGTCCGGTGGCTGCAGCAGCCGGCCCAGCAGCCCGGACAGGCCGATCGCCACGACGACGGTGGCGACCAGCAGCAGCAGCACGTGGAAGACCTGCCGGACCGGCCGCACCTCCCCGCCCCCGGTCACCATCGCGGGCACCCGTAGACCGGCCAGCCCACGTCGTCACTGATCCGCCAGCCGTCCTCCGTGCGGAGCAGCCGGTAGGTCTCTTCCCGGCTGTACTCGCCGGTCTCGAAGGGGCCCGACGAGCCCTGCGAGACGCTGACCACGACGCGGGCCTCGTCACCGTCGACCTCGCTCTCCAGCAGCGTGACCCGCGCCTGCTCGTCCCCGGCGTGCTCCAGGGCCCGCTCGTCGCAGTTCAGCTCGGGGTCCAGGTAGGACAGCGCCGCCTCCCGGTCGCCGTCCACCACGGCGGTCAGGAAGTCCTGCACCACCGCCTCGGGGGTTCCCGGCTCGACCGTGGTGGTGGGGCGGTTGGCGGCCACCACGGCCGCAGCGACGGCGACGGCGAGGACGAGCCCCACCACCAGGGCCAGGACCCGTTCTGGGCGTGCGGTCATGGCGAGAAGCATGCTCCTGCGGGCACCGGCGTCGCGAACTGCTGGCCAACTTGTTGCCAGGTTGTGACCAAGGTCCCGGACCGCACCCGGCGGACCCTCGTCACGGAGGGTCGGAGTTGACCCGCGTCACCCCCCGGAGGTGAGCATCCACAGCCCGCACGTGGCGACCCCCGCGTCGAAGGCCAGCAGCCGGGAAACCCTCCCGGGCCGGCGACAGCCGCTAGCGTGCTGGTCGACGGAGTCGCATCGGGTGAGGAGAGTGGCCATGACCGGCGCCAGCAGCGACCAGCCCCCCGCAACGGGCGCGACCGCGGGGGAGGACACCGACCTGCTGCGGGTCCTCGGCAACCGGGAGGCGTTGACCCTCGGCTTCGGCGCGATGATCGGCTTCGGCTGGGTGGTCCTGACCGGGGACTGGCTGGGCTCGGCCGGCAGCGCCGGCGCGGTGCTGGCGTTCGCGGTGGGCGGCGTCGTGATGGCGCTGGTCGGCGTGGTCTACGCCGAGCTGGTCTCGGCGATGCCGCGCGCCGGGGGCGAGCACAACTACGTGCTGCGGGCGCTCGGCGGCCGGTGGG
Source organism: Ornithinicoccus halotolerans (assembly GCF_009602535.1). Taxonomy (GTDB): domain Bacteria; phylum Actinomycetota; class Actinomycetes; order Actinomycetales; family Dermatophilaceae; genus Ornithinicoccus; species Ornithinicoccus halotolerans. The sequence goes on from NZ_WIQI01000042.1 coordinate 16,683, forward strand.
CGCTGGTCGGGTCGTGGGCGATCGTCGGCGGCTACATCTCGGTCGCCGCCTTCGAGGCCGTGGCCCTCCCGCGCACGCTGGCCTACCTGCTGCCGTGGGTGGACTCGGTGCCGCTGTGGACCGTGGCCGGTGCGGAGGTGTACCTGCCATGGATCATCATCGGCGGTGGCGCGGCGGTGGTGCTGACCTGGATCAACATCCGGGGCATCAGGCCGGCCAGCCTGCTGCAGACCTTCGCCGTGCTCTTCCTGCTCGGCATCCTGGTGCTGCTGCTGCTCGGCAGCGCCGTGGGGGGCGAGCGCGGCCACCTGGAGCCGTTCTTCACCGGCGGGTTCAGCGGGTTCGTCGCGGTGCTGGTGGCGGTGCCGTTCATGTTCGTGGGGTTCGACGTCATCCCGCAGTCGGCCGAGGAGGTCAACATCCCGCCGCAGCAGACCGGCAAGCTCGTCGTGCTCGCGGTGGTGCTGGCCGCCCTCTTCTACATGGCGGTCATGGCCACCGTGGCCTCCTCGATGGGCGTGGCCGCGCTGGCCGGGACCGAGCTGGCCACCGCCGACGCCCTCGGGGCGCTCTGGTCCTCGGACCTGATGGCCAACGTGCTCATCGCCGGCGGCGTGGCGGGCATCCTCACCTCCTGGAACGCCTTCCTCATCGGCGGCTCGCGGCTGTTGTTCGCGATGGGACGCTCGGCGATGCTGCCGGGCTGGTTCGGCCGGCTGCACCCCCGCTACCGCACCCCGGCCAACGCGCTGCTCTTCATCGGCGGGCTGTCCGTCGCGGCGCCGTTCTTCGGTGACGCGATGCTGGGCTGGCTGGTCGACTCCGGCTCCCCGAGCATCGTCATCGCCTACCTGCTCGTCGCGGTGTCGTTCCTGGTGCTGCGGTCCCGGGAGCCGGAGATGGAGCGCCCGCTGCGGGTCGGCGGGCGCGGTGCCGGCGGGACGGTGCTCGGCGCGGTCGCCGTCGTGCTCACCCTCGGCCTGCTGCTGCTCTACGTGCCGGGCATGCCCTCGGGGCTGCCGGTGCAGCCGTACCTGATGTTCGGCCTGTGGTGGCTGCTGGGGCTGGTGTTCCTGCTGCGGCTTCCCGGCGGCGTCGGCGGCGGCCCGGACGCGCACGACCGGCTGGTCGCCGCGGCGCGCGGCCGGGGCTGAGCCGCTACGGCCGGGTCACCCCGAGCAGCCGGAACCCCTTGGAGCTGGCGACCCGCTCGACCGCCAGCCCCTCCGGGACAGCCTCCTCGGCGCCGGCGGCGAACGTGCTGGCCAGCCAGGCCTGCAGCGAGTCCGCGCCCAGGTTGCGCTGGACCACCAGCAGCGCCCGCCCGCCGGGAGCCAGCCGAGGCAGCCACTGCCGCAGCATCCCGTGCAGCACCGCCTTGCCGACGCGGACCGGCGGGTTGGACCAGAGCAGGTCGTAGCGGCGGTCGGCGGGCACCTGGTCGGGCTCCAGCGCGGTGACGTTGCCGCAGCCGAGCCGCTCGGCGTTGCGGCGGCACAGGTCCAGCGCCCGCCGGTTGACGTCGACGGCGTCCACCTGCGCTTCCGGCCGCGCCAGGGCGAGGGTCAGCGCGAGCGGCCCCCAGCCGCAGCCCAGGTCCACGAAGCGGCCGGTCTCGGGCGGCTCGGGCGCCTGCCGCAGCAGCACGGCCGTGCCCTTGTCGATCCCGTCCGCGGAGAACACGCCTCCGGCGGTGACCACGGTCCGGGGGGCTCCGGCCAGCACGACCTCACGCTCGCGCAGCTCCCCGGGGGAGGCCGGGTCGGCGGTGAAGTAGTGCTGCTGGTGGTCGGGCTGGGGCGGCATCGGCGGGAGTCTACGGGCACAAATCCCTGGCGCGTGGCGTTGACCCGGTGAGACCCTGAGAGGGTCACCGCCGACGAAGGAGGCCTGTGAGCGAGCACGACCCCACCACTCCCGCCACCCAGCCCGCCGCCGGGGGCGACCGGCTTCGACTCCTCGAGGGACGGGCCGAGGCGCTGGATCGTGAGGGCGGGCCCGACCTGAGCTTCCTGCGGGGGGACACACCCGGCATCGAGGGGGACGGGGACCAGCTCGACCGCGAGGAGCGCGCCGCGCTGCGCCGCGTCGCGGGGCTGTCCACCGAGCTGGAGGACGTCACCGAGGTCGAGTACCGCCAGCTGCGCCTGGAGCGGGTGGTGCTGGCCGGCATCTGGACCGAGGGCACCGCCCAGGACGCGGAGAACTCGCTGCGCGAGCTGGCGGCGCTGGCCGAGACGGCTGGCTCCATCGTGCTCGACGGCGTGGTGCAGCGGCGGCTCAAGCCGGACCCGGCCACCTACATCGGCTCCGGCAAGGCTCGCGAGCTGCGCGACATCGTCCTCGCCGAGGGCGCCGACACCGTCGTCTTCGACGGCGAGCTCGGTCCTTCCCAGCGCCGCGCCCTGGAGGACATCGTCAAGGTCAAGGTCATCGACCGGACCGCGCTGATCCTGGACATCTTCGCCCAGCACGCCAAGTCCAAGGAGGGCCGGGCGCAGGTGGAGCTGGCCCAGCTGCAGTACCTGCTGCCGCGGCTGCGTGGCTGGGGTGACTCGATGTCCCGGCAGGCCGGTGGCCGGGTCGCCGGGGGTGAGGGCATCGGCTCCCGTGGGCCCGGTGAGACCAAGATCGAGCTGGACCGCCGCCGGATCAACCAGCGGATCGGCAAGCTCCGCCGCGACATCGCCGGCATGCGCAGCACCCGGGTGACCAAGCGGTCCTCCCGCCGTGCCCAGCAGGTGCCGTCGGTCGTCATCGTCGGCTACACCAACGCCGGCAAGTCCACGCTGCTCAACCGGCTCACCGGCGCCGGGGTCCTGGTCGAGGACGCGCTGTTCGCCACCCTGGACCCGACGGTGCGCCGTGCCGAGACCTCCGACGGGCGGGTCTACACGCTGGCCGACACCGTCGGCTTCGTGCGGCACCTGCCGCACCAGCTGGTGGAGGCGTTCCGCTCCACGCTCGAGGAGGCCGCCGACGCCGACCTGCTGCTGCACGTGGTGGACGGCTCCCACCCCGACCCGGAGGGCCAGGTCAGCGCCGTGCGCGGCGTGCTCGCCGACGTGGGCGCGGCCGACGTCAAGGAGCTCATCGTCGTCAACAAGGCCGACCGGGCCGCCCCCGAGGTGCTGGACCGGCTACGGCGGCTGTCGCCGCACCTGGTGGTCGTCTCCGCGCGCACCGGTGAAGGAGTCCCCGAGCTGCTGACGGCCGTGGAGACCGACCTGCCCCGGCCGGACATCCACGTGGAGGTGCTGCTGCCCTACGAGCGCGGCGACCTGGTGAGCCGGCTGCACACCGAGGGCGAGGTCCTCGCCGAGGAGCACACCGCCGACGGCACGCGGGTGCGCGCCAAGGTCGCCCCCGACCTGCACGGCGTGCTGGCCGACTACGCCAGCGTCTGACCTCGGCTGCTCGCTGACGCACCTCGGCCCGGTCCCCCTCGCGGGGACCGGGCCGAGGTCAGTGCGGTGCCCGGGCGGCACCGGGGACGGAACCGCGTCAGCCCAGGCTGGCCGACAGCGAGATGTCCACCGCCTTCAGCGCCTGGGAGACCGGGCAGCCCTCCTTCGCCTCCTGCGCCAGCCGGGTGAAGTCCTCCTCGGAGATGCCTTCCACCTCGCCGACCACCGTCAGCTGGATGCCGGTGATGCCGGTGCCGGGCACGAAGCTCACCTCGGCGCGGGTGTCCAGCGAGGTCGGCGGGGTGTCGTTCTTGGCCAGCGCCCCGGAGAACGCCATGGAGAAGCAGGAGGCGTGGGCCGCCGCGATGAGCTCCTCCGGCGTCGTGGTGCCGGCTCCGGGCTCGGTGCGGGCCTTCCAGCTGACGTCGTGGGTCGCGACGCCCGAGGTCTCCAGGGTGGTCCGGCCGGAGCCGGTGGCGAGGTCACCGCTCCACGCGGTGCTGGCGGTGCTGACGACGGCGTCTGCCATGGTCACTCCTTTCCTGGCGGTGCAGCCGCTCGGGCTGTCCGCCTCCGGTGTGCGGTCCTGTCCATCCTGCCGCGCCCAGGCCGCGGGCGCAGCCGCGGGTCCGCCGTGGTAGGCAGGACCCGTCGCCGAGCAGGAGGGACGCTGTAGCCATGGCACGCATCGCCCGCGGCAGCCGCGCCCAGCGGTGGACTGCGGCCGGGCCGCGCGACCCGCGGCCGGAGCCGCTCGCGGGGGAGGAGCCGCTGGAGGTCCGGCTGGACGGTGAGCCGTTCACCGTCACGATGCGCACCCCGGGCGACGACCTGGACCTCGTGGCCGGGTTCCTGGTGTCCGAGGGCGTGGTCGCAGCCGCCGCCCAGCTGCGTGCGGTCGCCGCCGGGGCCGGGGTGACCGCCGAGGGACGCCGGGACGACAACGTGGTGGACGTCCGGCTCGGCCCGGGAGCGGTGCCGCCCGCGGCCGCCTCGCAACGTCACGTCTACGTCTCCAGCAGCTGCGGGATCTGCGGGACGGCCTCGGTCGAGGCGGTCCGCAAGGCCTCCCGGCACGCTCCGGACCAGGACCCGCTCCGGGTGCCCGTCGACCAGCTGCTGGTGATGCCGGACCTGCTGCGCGAACGGCAGCGGGTGTTCGGGCGCACCGGTGGCACCCACGCCGCGGCGCTGCTACGCCCTGCGGTTGAGGGAGCCGCCGGGTCCCCGGAGGTGCTCTGCGTCCGGGAGGACGTGGGCCGGCACAACGCCGTCGACAAGGTGGTCGGGTGGGCGCTGCGGCAGGACCTGTTGCCGCTGGCGGGGACCGTGCTGCAGGTCTCCGGCCGGGCGTCGTTCGAGCTGGTCCAGAAGGCCGCCATGGCCGGCGTCCCCGTGCTCTCGGCGGTCTCGGCGCCGTCCGCGGCCGCGGCCGACCTGGGGGAGGAGACCGGCGTGACCGTCGTCGGGTTCAACCGGGGGGACCGGCTGACGGTCTACTCCCGGCCCGAGCGGGTGGTGGCCGGCTCGGTTCCCTGACCGCAGCTAGCCGCGACGGTCCTCCAGGGCCGCCTCGAGCACGGCGTGCAGCTCGGCCCGCCCCACCGGGCGCGGGTTCTCCACGGGCAGGACCGCGGCCGCGACCCGCTCCACCGCCTCCTCCAGCCGCCGGGGGCGCATCCCCAACCGGGCCAGGTCGTGCGGGGCGCCGGCCTCGGTGAGCAGCCCCCGCAGCCCGCGCACCGGCTCCGGTGCCTCCAGGGCGCGCGCGATCCGGGCGGTCGCCTCCGGGACCGCGGGCGCGTTGAGGCGGAGCACGTGCGGCAGCAGCACCGCGCGGACCGCCCCGGCCGGCAGGTCCATCGCCGCGGCCAGTGCCCGGCTCATCCGCTGGTGCAGGCCGGGTGCGGTCGCCGCGGACACCGACCCTGCCAGGTAGGCCCCGAAGAGCAGCCGCTCGCCCGCGGCCGTGGGCGTGCCGGCCCAGGTGCCGACCGGGTCGGTGAGGGCGGCGTCCGGCGCC
>NZ_WIQI01000043.1 GCF_009602535.1 Ornithinicoccus halotolerans
CTCCCTGGGCACCACCCTGTCCGGGCTGGCGCCGACCTTCGAGGTGCTGCTGGCCGGGCGCGTCGTCCAGGCGGCCGCCACGGCTGCTCCGGCGGGTCCAGGAGGACGCCGCGGGCGCCTGGCGGCGTGGTGATGAGCAGGCGATCCGCCGGCTGGCGGCGCTGGAGCTGCGCACGCTCGGGCTTCGGCCGCCGGGGTGACTCCACAGGGGTGGACCCGCCGGCCCGGCCCTCTCGCTGTGGTCACCGGCCGTGCCGCTCCCGCAGCAGCGCGTCCACCTGCTCCCACTCCAGGCCGCGGGAGCGCAGCAGCACCAGCAGGTGGTACACCAGGTCAGCGGCCTCCCCCAGCAGCGCCTCGTCGTCCTGGGCGACCGCGGCCAGGGCGGTCTCCACCCCTTCCTCGCCGACCTTCTGCGCGACCCGGCGGGTCCCGCCCTCCAGCAGCGAGGTGGTGTAGGAGCCAGCCGGCCGCTCCCGGTCGCGCTCGCGGACCAGCGCGGCCAGCCGGGGCACGAAGCCCGCGGTGGCGGAGTGGTCGGGGCCGGACTCGCCGGCCGGCTCCGGTGGCTGCGTGGTCGCGGCCGGCGCGGGGGCGTCGAAGCAGCTCCGGGTGCCGGTGTGGCAGGTGGGCCCGGCCGGTTCGGCCCGCAGCAGCAGGGTGTCGCCGTCGCAGTCGACCTCGACCGCCAGCACCCGCAGCGTGTTGCCGCTGGTCTCGCCCTTGACCCAGTGCCGGCCGCGGCTGCGGCTGTAGAAGGTCGCCAGCCCGGTGCGCAGCGTCTGCGCCAGTGCCTGCTGGTCCTGGTAACCGACCATCAGCACCCGTCCGTCCGCGGCGTCCTGGACGACGGCCGGCAGCAGCCCGCCCTGCTGGCCGAACGCCAGGTCCGCAGGGGTCAGCCCCGCGGGCAGGGTCAGCGGCGTCATCGGGCGGCCTCCTCGTCGGTGGTGCGCCGCACCGCCACGCCGGCGCGGGCCAGCTCCTCCTTCAGCTGCGGGATCGGCACGCTGCCGGTGTGGAACACCGTGGCCGCCAGTGCGGCGTCGACGTCGGCCTGCTGGAAGACGTCGACGAAGTGACTGATGGCGCCCGCGCCGCCGGAGGCGACCAGCGGGACCTGGCAGACCTCCCGGACGGCCGCCAGCTGCTCCAGGTCGTAGCCCTCCCGGACGCCGTCACTGCCCATGCAGTTGAGCACGATCTCACCGGCGCCGAGGTCCTGCACCTGCTGCACCCAGGCCAGCGTGGCCGTCTCCAGCGCACGGGTCGCCTCGGGGGCGCCGGTGAGCTGGCGGATGCGCCATACCCCGTCCTCGTCGCGCAGGCTGTCCACGCCCACGACCACGCACTGGGTGCCGAACGCCCGCGCCAGCTCGGCCACCAGCTCGGGCCGCTGCGTGGCGGGGGTGTTGACGGAGATCTTGTCGGCGCCGGCGTGCAGGACCGCCCGGGCGTCCTCGACCGACCGGATCCCGCCGGCGACGCAGAACGGGATGTCCAGCGCGTCGGAGACCCGGGTGACCCAGTCCAGGTCCACCCGCCGGGACTGCGGGCTGGCGGTGATGTCGTAGAACACCAGCTCGTCGGCGCCCTCGGCGCGGTAGCGGCGGGCCAGCTCGACGATGTCGCCCATGTCGACGTGGTCCCGGAACCGGGTGCCCTTGACCACCCGGCCGTCCCGCACGTCCAGGCACGGCACGATGCGGCGCGCCAGCGTCATACCCGCTCCTCCGCCACGGCCTCGGTGACGGTGAGCCGCCCCTCGAGGATGGCCTTGCCCAGCACGATCCCGGCGCAGCCGACCTTGCGGGTCCCGCGCACGTCCGGCACGTGGCGGGCGCCGCCGGAGGCCTGGATGCGCACCTGCGGGGCCGACCGGGTCAGCATCGTGTACAGGTTCAGGTTCGGCCCGGCCAGCGTGCCGTCCCGGCCGATGTCGGTGCACAGCAGGTGCCGCAGCCCGTCCGCGGCGTAGTGGCCGAGCACGCTGGGGAGGTCCTGCTCGGCCACCGAGGTCCACCCGGAGACCGGCAGCACCCAGCTGCCGTCCTCGGCAGTGCGGGTGTCCAGCGCGACGGTCAGCCGCTCGGGCCCGAACCGCTGCAGCCAGCCGGTCACCGTCTCGGGCTCGCGGACCGCGACCGAGCCGACGACCACGCGGGTGGCGCCGGCCTCCAGCAGCCGCTCGACGTCCCCCGCCGAGCGCACGCCCCCGCCAGTCTGCACCTGCAGGCCGGTACGGTCCACGATCTCGCGCAGCACCGGCTCCAGGGTGTAGCCGCCGGCGCGGGCGGCGTCCAGGTCGACCAGGTGCAGCCAGCGGGCACCGGCCCGGGCGTAGGACTCGGCCACCGCGACCGGGTCGTCGGCGTAGCTGGTCTCCTTGTCGTAGTCGCCCTTGTGCAGCCGCACCACGCGTCCCTCGCGGACGTCGATGGCGGGGTAGACGGTGAACTCGCTCATGCGGGCACCTCCAGGAAGTTCCGCAGCAGCCGGGCGCCGACCGCGGCCGAGCGCTCGGGGTGGAACTGGGCGCCCCAGCAGCGGCCGTCCGGGCCTCCGAGGACGGCGCTCCAGGTGCCGGCGTGGCTGGTGGTGGCCAGCGTGTGCTCGAGCACCGGGGCGGCGTAACCGTGCACGAAGTAGGCCCGGTCGCCGTCGCCGATCCCGGCCAGCAGCGGGTCCTGCCGGACGGGGGTGAGCGTGTTCCACCCCATGTGCGGCACCCGCTCCCGGGCGCTGCCGGGTATGGCGACGACCTGGCCGGGCAGCAGCCCCAGGCACTCCACGCCCCCGTCCTCCTCGCTGCCCTCCAGCAGCAGCTGCATGCCCAGGCAGACGCCGAGCAGCGGCTGCTGCAGGTCCCGCAGCACCGGGACCAGCCCGGCCTCGTGGAGCCGGCGCATCCCGGCGCCGGCCGCGCCGACTCCGGGCAGCACGACCCGGTCGGCGGCCCTGATGGTGGCCTCGTCGGCCGTCAGCTCGGCCTGGGCCCCGAGGCGCTGCAGCGCGGTGCGCACCGAGCCGATGTTGGTGCCACCGGAGTCGACCAGCGCCACCCGGACCGGGCGCGACGTCGGGACGACCGGGGCCGGTGTCGGCTGCGTCGCGGTCACAGCATCCCCTTGGTGGAGGGCAGCTCGCTGCCCTCCCGCGGCAGCGCCTGCCGGAGCGCGCGGGCGACCGCCTTGAAGCCGACCTCGACCATGTGGTGGGTGTTCTCGCCGGTGACGCGCAGGTGCAGCGTGCACCGCAGCGCGTCGGCGAAGGAACGCCAGAAGTGCGGCACCATCTCGGTCGACAGGTCCCCGACCCGCTCCCGGTCGAAGTCGCACTCGAAGGCGAAGTAGGGCCGCCCGGACAGGTCGAGCGCCGCGGTGGCCTGCGCCTCGTCCATCGGCAGCGTGAAGCCGTAGCGGCCGATGCCGCGCTTGTCGCCGAGCGCGGTCCGCAGCGCCTCGCCGACGGCGATCGCGACGTCCTCGACGCTGTGGTGGTCGTCGATGTGCAGGTCGCCCTCGCAGCGCACCGTCATCGAGAACCCGCCGTGCTTGGCCAGCTGGTCCAGCATGTGGTCCAGGAAGCCGATGCCGGTGGCCGCCTCGATGTGCCCGCGGCGGTCCAGGTCCACCTCGACGGTGATCCGCGTCTCGCTGGTGACCCGCTCCACCCGGGCGGTGCGCGGCCGGGTCACCAGGTCGTGGGCGATGTCGGCCCAGCTGACCGCGGCGTCGCCGGCCTGGTTCATGGCGCTGGCCAGCAGGTAGGTCGGGATGCCGAGGGTGTCGGCGAACTGCTTGTCGGTGAGCCGGTCACCGACCATGGCGCTGCGCTCCCAGTCGACGGAGCGGTCCTTGAGCAGGTGGGCGACCATGCCGATCCCCGGCTTGCGGGTCCACGGCTGCTCCGGCCCCGGCGGGTGCGGGTCGACGAAGACGTCGCGGAAGGTGATGCCCTGGCTGGCCAGGATCTGCAGCAGCAGCTCGTGCGGACCCTCGAAGCTCTCCTTCGGGAAGTTCGGGCCGCCCAGGTCGTTCTGGTTGGACACCATCACGAAGTCGTAGCCGGCGTCGCGGATGGCGAGCATGGCCGGGATGACTCCCGGCACGAGGGCGAGCTTGTCGAAGGAGTCGACCTGGCAGTCGGCCGGCTCCTCGATGATCGTGCCGTCGCGGTCGACGAACAGGATCGGACGGGGCGTGGTCATCTGGGTCCTCGGCTGGGCGTCGGGGGGCGCGACGTGCGCGCCCCGTCGGGTAGGGGGGTGTCGGTGGGTTCGGGCCGGCCGGCGGAGCCGGTCGCGGTGTCGGGGCCGAGCGCCGCGGCGACCGCCTCGATCTCGGCGTCGCTGCCGACCGTGACCCGCACCGCGTCGGCCAGCTCCGGGCGGGCGCGCAGGTCGCGCACCACGATGCCACGTCCGGTCAGCCGGGCCAGCAGCGCGTCCGGGTCCGGGCTGCGGACCAGCACGAAGTTGGCCTCGCCGGGGTGGACCCGGGAGACCAGCGGCGAGGCGGCCAGCACCTCGGCGAGCCGGTCCCGGGCGGCGAGCGTGGCCGCGACCCGCTCGCGGGTGCGGGCGGTGGCCTCCGGGGCCAGCGCCTGCTCGACCAGGTCGGCGACCGGGCGGGGCACCGGGTAGGGCGCCTGCACCCGCCGCAGCACCGCCACCAGGTCCGGGTGGGCCACCGCGACGCCGACGCGCGCACCGGCCAGGCCGTGCGCCTTGGACAGCGTGCGCAGCACCACCAGGGTCGGCAGCGGCCCGGCCTCGGTGACCAGGCTCGGCGTGGCGGCGAACTCGGCGTACGCCTCGTCCAGCACGACCACCGCCTGGTCGGCCAGCGCGGCGACCAGCCGCCGCACCTCCGGGACGGGCACGGTCGCGCCGGTCGGGTTGCCCGGGGAGGCCAGGAACACCAGCCGCGCGCCGGTCTCCCGGGCGCGGGCGGCGACCGCGTCGACGTCGACCCGCCAGGCGCCGCTCACCTGCTCCTCCAGGCAGGGCACGTCGTGGACCGGCACGCCGTGCAACCGGGCGCTGACCGCGTACATCCCGAACGTCGGCGAGGTGATGACCACGCCGTCACCGCCGGGCCGGCACAGCGTGCGCACCAGCAGCTCGATGGCCTCGTCGCTGCCGCGGCCGACCACCACCCGCTGCTCCGGGACGCCGTAGTGGTCCGCCAGCGCCGCGCGGACGCCGGCCGGCTGCGGGTCCGGGTAGCGGCGCAGCCGCCCGTCCGGGTCCACCGCGCTGGCCTCGGCGGCCTCGTTGGCGTTGAGCCACACCCGCGCCGGCAGGTCGGGGGCGCTGGTGCGGGCCGAGGAGTAGCCGGCGAAGTCGCGCAGGTCCTCCCGCAGCAGCCCGGTCGGGAACGGCGGGAGCGCGGCCGGCTCGCGGGGAGCCGTCATGACGCTCCTCCGCGGCCGTCGTCCTGGCGGGCCAGCCGGCGGGTGACCGCCCGTTGGTGGGCGTGCAGCCGCTCCGCCTCGGACAGCGCCACCGCGCACGGCCCGACGGCGGCCAGGCCGGCAGGGCTGACCCGCTGCACGGTCATCGCGACCTGGAAGCTGGCGACGTTGACTCCCCCGGTGTAGCGGGCGGCGCCGGCGGTGGGCAGCACGTGGTTGGTGCCGCTGCAGTAGTCGCCGAGGGTCTCCGGGGCCCAGTCGCCGAGGAAGACCGACCCGGCGGTCTCGATCCGCGCCAGCCACGCCTCCGGCTCGCGCAGCGCGAGGATGAGGTGCTCGGGGGCGTACTCGTTGCTGATGCCGACGGCCTGGGCGAGGTCCTCGGTCACCACCACCCGGCTGGCGGCCAGTGACTTGCGGGCGATGTCGGCCCGCGGCAGCTCCTCGACCTGCGCCAGCACCTGCTCCAGGGCGGCCTCGGCCAGCTCCCGGTCGTCGGTGAGCAGCAGCACCTGGGAGTCGGGGCCGTGCTCGGCCTGCGAGAGCAGGTCGGCGGCCACGAACTCGGGGTCGGCGCCGCGGTCGGCGATCACCACCACCTCGGACGGGCCGGCGGGCATGTCGATCCCGGGGCCGCCCTCGGCGGTGGAGACCTGCCGCTTGGCCTCGGTCACCCACGCGTTGCCCGGCCCGAACAGCTTGTCGCAGGCCGGCAGCGTCTCGGTGCCGTAGGCCATTGCCGCGACCGCCTGCGCGCCACCGGCCAGGTAGATGCGGTCGATGCCGCACTCGGCCGCGGCCGCGACCACGGTGGGGTCCGGTCGACCGTCCGGGCCGGGTGGGGTGCACAGCACCACCTCGGGGCATCCGGCCAGCTGCGCCGGCACGCCGAGCATCAGCGCGGTCGAGGGCAGTGGCGCCGAGCCTGCCGGGACGTAGAGGCCGACCCGGCGCACCGGCCGCACCACCCGCTGGCAGACCACGCCCGGCGCGGTCTCCACGGTGTAGTCGCGCTGCATCCCCTCCTCGTGGAAGGCCCGGATCCGGTCGGCGGCCTCGGTGATCGCCGCCCGCAGCGGGGCGGGGACCGCGGCCACCAGCTCGGCGGCGGTCCCCGCCTCGAGCAGCAGGTCGTCCAGCTCGACCCCGTCGAACCGGGCGGTCAGCTCCCGCACCGCGACGTCGCCCTCCCGGCGCACCCGCGTCAGCGTGTCGGCCACCGAGGCGCGCACCTCGGGCCCGGCGTCGGCGGTGGCGCGGCGCAGCACGTCAGCCCGCTCGGCGGCGGACAGCGCGGACCAGGTGAGCAGCCTCATACCAGCATCCCCTCCACCGGCAGCACCATCAGGTGGGAGGCACCGGCGCGCTTGAGCTCCTCCAGCCGCTGCCAGGACACCGCCGAGTGGCACAGCACCTGCAGCGACACCTCGTCGGTGCCGTCGACCGACAGCACGGTGGGCTCACCGCCCTCGGGCAGCAGCGCGGTCACCTCCGGCAGGCCGGCGCGCGGGGCACGGAGCATCAGCAGCCGGGTCTCCTTCAGTCGCAGCGCCCCGTCCATCCGGCCCAGCAACAGCTCGGCCAGCTCGCCGCGGCTGTCCTCCAGGCCCGCGGCGGGACCGGCGATGACGGCCTCGGAGTGCAGCAGCGTGGTGACCGGCTTGAGCTGGTTGGCGCGCAGCGTGCCGCCGGTGGAGACCAGGTCGCACACGACGTCGGCCTGGCCGAGGCGGGGCGCGATCTCCACGGACCCGGACAGCGGGACCACCTGGGCCTCGACCTGCTGGTCCCGCAGCCAGCGCTCCAGCAACCGCGGGTAGGTGGTGGCCACCCGCAGCCCCGCCAGCTGCGCCGGGCCGGTCCACTCCTGGTCCTCGGGGATGGCGATGTCGAGCCGGCACCGGCCCCAGCCGAGCTGGCGCCACTCGCTGAGCACCGGCTCGTGGCCGGCGGACTCCCGGCCCAGCTCGTACTCCTGCATCACGTTGCGGCCGACGACCCCCAGGTCGCACACGCCGGCGGTGATGAGCCCCGGGATGTCGTCGTCGCGCACCAGCAGCAGGTCCACCGGCAGCGACTCGCCGTAGCAGAACAGCCGGTCGCGGCTCTCGCGCCAGGTCAGCCCGGCGGCAGCGAGCAGGTCACGGGCGGGCTCGGCGAGCCGGCCGGACTTCTGGATCGCCACGCGCAGGCGGTCGCGGGCGGGGGCGGGCGGGGTCATGCGTGACCTTCCTGGTCGAGGGGTGCCCGGCGGGCTCGGTGCGCCGGGCGGGCGAGGATCGTGCTGGGGTGTCGACGCGGGGTCAGCCGGTGGCGGACCGCGCGCCGTCGCGATGCCGCTCGCCCCGCGCCGCGAGTGCCGCGTGGTACCCGCCCGCGCCGTGGTCCAGGCAGCGGGCGACCCGGCCCACCGTGGTCACGCTCACCCCGGTGCGCTCGTGGATGGTGCGGTACGGGACCCCCTGCGCCAGCAGCGGCACCACCGACCACCGGTCCGCCAGCGCCTCCAGCTCCGCCGGGGTGCACAGGTCGGTGAGGAAGGCCACCAGCTGCTGCGGGTCGCCGATGGCGGCCATGACGGCGGCGAGGTCCTCGACGGCCGGGGACTCCGGGGCGTCGGTGGCACGGCGCTTCACGGGTGGCTCCTGCGGAGTAGGGGTCGGGCTGCGTCCACGCATCAACGTACTAACGTGCTAGCACGCTAACACGGCGCCCCCGCCGTCGGACAACTCGGGTCCTCGCACGGCCGGGCGCCGCCGTGGTGCAGCACCGCGGGAAGCAGGAGGATCCGCGGGAACGCTCCCCGCGCGAACGCACCCAACCCGCGGGTGTGCTGGCTACACCAGCGGCTGGGCCAGCTCCACCCGCAGCGCGCGCAGCAGCTCGGCCCGCGGCACCGTGAACTGGTCCTGCCGGCGCAGGTCCTTGACGGTGACGGTGCCGGCCTCGACCTCCTGCGGCCCGAGGATGACCACGAACCGGATGCCGGCGCGGTCGGCGTAGCGCAGCTGCTTGCCCAGCCGGCCGCCGTCCAGCACCGTCTCGCTGTTGATGCCGCCGTGGCGCAGCTCGGTCACCAGCGCCAGCTGCTCGGACAGCAGCGACTCCTCCACCTGCGGCACCAGCACCTGCACGGTGGACTCGGCCACGTCGACCAGCCCCGCCTCGCGCAGCTGCCAGAACAGCCGCGTGAGCCCGATCGAGATGCCCACCCCCGGCAGCCTGGACTTGGTGTAGTGACCGGCCAGGTCGTCGTAGCGGCCGCCGGAGCAGATGGAGCCGATCTCCGGGTGGTCATCCAGCGTCGTCTCGTAGACGGTGCCGGTGTAGTAGTCCAGGCCCCGGGCGATGGCCAGGTTGAGCGCGTAGTCGCTCTCGGGCACCCCCATCGCGCGCACCAGCTCCAGCACCTCGCGCAGCTCGGCGACGCCCTCGGCCAGCACCGCGCTCCCGGCCGAGGCGCCCTCGACCTTGTCCAGCTGCGCGAGCGCGTCCGCGTGGGAGGTCGAGCGGACGGTGACCAGGTCCAGGACCCGGTCGGCCACCGGCTCCGGGAGCCCGAACGGCTCGGCCCGCAAGGTGGCGCGGACGGCCTCCGGACCGCGCTTGTCGAGCTTGTCGACCTCCCGCAGCACGGCGGCCTGCTGCTCGCCGGCGATGCCCAGGTCCTCGAAGAAGCCGCGCATCAGCTTGCGGTTGTTGAGCTGGATGGTGAACGAGCCGATGTCCAGGTCGCTGAAGATCGCGTGGATGACCGCCGGGCACTCGGCGTCGTGCCGCACGCTGAGCTCGCCGGAGCCGACGATGTCGATGTCGCACTGGTAGAACTCGCGGAACCGGCCGCGCTGGGCCCGCTCCCCCCGGTAGACCCGCTGCATCTGGTAGCGGCGGAACGGGAACGCCAGCTGGTGCTCGTGCTGGGCCACGTAGCGGGCCAGCGGCACCGTCAGGTCGAACCGCAGCGCGAGCTCCGGCAGCCCCGGGTCCGGCTGCGCCGCGGCCTTCTCCAGCGCCCCGGTGGACTGCACGAAGTAGACCTGCCGCTCGGTCTCGCCGCCGCTCTTGGTGAGCAGCACGTCGGACACCTCGAACGCCGGGGTCTCGACCGGCAGGAACCCGAACCGCTCGTAGCCGGCCCGGATGGTGTCCAGCATCCGCTGGAAGGCGATCTGCTCGGCGGGGAGCAGCTCCAGGACCCCGGAAGCGGTGCGCGGCGTGATCACCCCGGGAGTCTAACGAGGCGCCCGCAGCGCGGTGAGGAAGGGATTGCCTGCCCGCTCCCGCTCCATCGTGCTCGCCGGGCCGTGGCCCGGCAGCAGCAGCGTGGTGTCCGGCAGCGGCAGCACGACCTCCCGCAGCGAGCGCTCCATCGCCGCCGGGTCGCCCCCGGGCAGGTCGGTGCGGCCGATCGACCCGGCGAACAGCACGTCACCGGTCAGCACCGTCGTCGCCACGGCGGAGCTGTCCCGCATCTGGTCGGGCACGTCGGCCAGCCCGAACATCACCGAGCCCTCGGTGTGCCCGGGCGCGTGCGTGGTGCTGACCCGCAGCCCCGCCAGCTCCAGCTGGGTGCCCGGGCCGCCGGGACCACCGAGCTGGACCACCCGGTCGGGTTCGCGCCAGTCGTCCCGGCCGCGGAACTCCTCGCGCAGCATCACCTGCATCTCCGGGCTGAGCGAGGACATCGGGTCGGCGAGCCGGTACCGGTCCTCGGCGTGGACGTAGGCCGCCACGCTGCCCGCGCACAGCGGTGTCACGGACCAGACGTGGTCCAGGTGGCCGTGAGTGAGCAGCACCGCCGCCGGGCGGAGCCGCAGCTCCCGCAGCTGGGCGCGGACCTGCTCCACCACCCCGATGCCGGGGTCGACGATCAGGCACTCCTCCCCCTCGGCCGGTGCCAGCAGGTAGCAGTTCGTGCCGAAAGCCGCCGCGGTGACGCTCCTGACCAACACCTGACCCAGCCTAGTCACGATCGTGTCCAAACCGTCATCGCGCTGTGACCACCGGGCCGGAAACGGCTGCCTACACTCAACCCGCCCGGACGTGTCACTGCTGACCGACCACTGGACCCCACTGACCCAGGAGGACCCGCCGATGACCCGTGCCCAGCGACGACGCGCCCGCGTGCCGTCCCTGCCGGCAAGCGTCCTCGTGCTGCTCCTGGCGGCCGGCTGTGCCGGTGGGGACGGGGGCGCCGGGAGCGGCTCGCGGGCCACCGCGACGCTGGGCGCCGGGGCGGCCTCGACCGCGTCGGTCGAGGGGTGCGAGCCGGTCCCGCCGCTGCCCAGCGAGTACGCGACGTTCGCCCCGCAGGACGCCCCGACCGAGCCCACGGGCGAGCAGCTCACCGCGGTGCTGGAGACCACCTGCGGTGACGTGACCGTGGAGCTGGAGGGCGCGAGCGCCCCGCAGACGGTGGCCAGCTTCGAGCTGCTGGCCGGTGAGGACTACTGGGCCGACTCGCCCTGCCACCGGGTCACCACCGAGGGCATCTGGGTGCTGCAGTGCGGCGACCCCACCGGCACCGGCCGCGGTGGTCCCGGGTACACGTACGGCATCGAGAACGCGCCGCCCGACGGCTACTACCCGCGCGGGACGCTGGCGATGGCCCGCAGCAGCGACCCGGAGAGCAACGGCGGGCAGTTCTTCATCGTGTACCGGGACACCGAGCTGCCCGTCGAGGGTGGTGGCTACACCGTGTTCGGTAGGGTCACTGACGGTATGGACATCATCGACCGGGTCGCCGCCGCGGGCGTGGACGGGGGTGGCGCCGACGGCCAGCCGGCCCAGCCCATCAGCCTGCTGGACGTCCGGGTCACCGACGAGAAGGCATGACGCCGTGAGCGAGCCGAGCAAGCCCACTCCCCCGAAGCCGACGCCCCGGCCGCCGTCCCCGGCGGTGCTGGCCGGCCGTCGCGCGCCCGCGGCCGCCCCGGCCGCCACCCCGGCGGCCGTGTCCAGCACGCCGTCCACCGAGTTCGGCCGGGTGGCCGAGGACGGCACCGTCTACGTGCGCACGCCCGACGGCGAACGCGCCGTCGGCTCCTACCCGGGCTCGACCGAGGCCGAGGCGCTGGCCTACTTCGCCCGCAAGTACGACGAGCTGGCCGCGGCCGCAGGCCTGCTGCGGCAGCGGCTGGAACGCACCGACGTGTCCGCCCAGGAGGCCCGGGAGTCGCTGGAGCGGCTGCGGGAGCAGGTCGGCGAGGCCAACGTCGTCGGCGACCTGCCGGCGCTCGAGGGCACCATCGAGGCCATCGAGACCCAGGTGGCCCGCCGCGTCGAGGAGGAGTCCCAGCACCGCGCGCAGGCCCGCGCCGAGGCCGCCCAGCAGCGGGAGGCCCTCGTCACCGAGGCCGAGCAGCTGGCGGGGACCGACCCGGCGCGGATGCAGTGGAAGGTCGCCAGCGGGCGGATGCGCGAGCTGTTCGAGGAGTGGAAGGCTCACCAGCGGCGCGGCCCGCGGCTGGACAAGGCGACCGAGCACGCGCTGTGGCAGCGGTTCAGCGCCGCCCGCAACACCTTCGACAAGACCCGCCGCAGCTGGTTCAGCCAGCTGGACGAGCAGCACCAGCAGGCCAAGCGGGCCAAGGAGCGGCTGGTCGCCGAGGCCGAGCAGCTGGCCGGCAGCCGGGACTGGGGCCCGACCGCCGGGGCCTTCAAGCAGCTGATGCAGCAGTGGCGCCAGGCCGGCCGCGCCCAGAAGCGCGACGACGACGCGCTGTGGGCCCGGTTCAAGGCCGCCCAGGACCGGTTCTTCGCGGCCAAGGACGAGGTGGTCGCCGCCGAGGAGGCCGAGTTCCGGCAGAACCTCGCCGTCAAGGAGGGACTCCTCGCCGAGGCCGAGGCGCTGCTGCCGGTGACCGACCTGGACGCCGCCAAGGCGGCCCTCCGCTCGATCCAGGAGCGCTGGGAGAGCGCCGGCAAGGTGCCGCGGGCCGACCTGGCGCGGGTGGAGGGCCGGCTCCGGAAGGTGGAGCAGACGGTCCGCGACCACGAGCAGCGCCGCTGGCAGCGCTCCGACCCCGAGCGGCTGGAGCGTGCCCGCTCCATGGTGACCCAGCTCGAGGAGGGGGTGGCCGGCCTGGAGGCCGACCTCGCCCGGGCCCGCGAGCACGGCGACGCGCGCGCCGAGGCCGAGGCCGAGCAGGCCCTGGCGGCCCGCCAGCAGTGGCTGCAGCAGGCCCGTAGCGGGCTGGCCGAGCTGGAGGGGTGAGGGTGACCGACGGGCCCGGACCGCAGCGTGCCGGGGCGGACCTGGTGCGCGGGCTGTGCGAGTACCTGGACGCCTCCCCCTCCCCGTTCCACGCCGTCCACGCCGCGACCGCCGCGCTGGCCGAGGCCGGCTTCACCGTGCTCGAGGAGAGCGCACCGTTCCCGGCCGCGCCCGGCCGCTACGCCGTGGTGCGGGGCGGCTCGCTGGTGGCGTTCTCGACCGAGCACGCGCCCGACCCGGCCACCCCGTTCCGGGTGGTAGGCGCGCATACCGACTCGCCGAACCTGCGGATCAAGCCGCAGCCGGACCACGCCCGCGCGGGCTGGCAGCTGCTGGGCGTGGAGGTCTACGGGGGCCCGCTGCTCAACAGCTGGCTGGACCGCGACCTCGGCCTCTCCGGCCGGGTCGCGGTGCGCGACGGCTCCCGGGCGATGCCGGTGCTGCTGCACCTGGACGAGCCGCTGCTGCGGGTCTCGCAGCTGGCGGTCCACCTGGACCGGCAGGTCAACAGCGAGGGGCTGCGGCTCAACCCGCAGCAGCACCTGGCCCCGCACTGGGGGCTGGGCCGGGCGCCCGCCGACTTCCGCGCCTTCCTCGCCGACTGCGTGCAGGTGCGGCCCGAGGACGTGCTGGCCTGGGACGTGATGGCCCACGACCTCACCCCGGCCCGGCTGGTCGGCCGGGACCAGGACCTGGTCGCCTCGGCGCGGCTGGACAACCAAGCCACCTGCTACGCCGGGGTGCAGGCGCTGCTGCGGGCGGTCGAGGACCCGGCCGACGGCGTGGTGCCGGTGCTGGTGCTGTTCGACCACGAGGAGGTGGGCAGCACCTCCGAGCGGGGCGCGCAGTCCACCTTCCTCCCGGCGACCCTGGAGCGGGCGGTGCTGGCCCGCGGCGGCGACCGGGGCGGCTACCTGCAGGCGCTGGCCGGCAGCGTCATCGCCTCCGGTGACATGGCCCACGCCACCCACCCTCACTACGCCGACCGGCACGAGCCGGAGCACCAGGTGCGGATGAACGGCGGACCGGTGCTGAAGGTGAACGCCCAGCTGCGGTACGCGACCGACGCGCTGGGGGCGGCGGCCTTCCGCCTCGCCTGCGAGCAGGCGCAGGTGCCGGTGCAGACCTTCGTCACCCGCACCGACCTGCCGTGCGGCTCGACCGTGGGGCCGATGACCTCGGCGCTGACCGGCGCGAGCACGGTCGACTTCGGGGCCCCGACGCTGTCGATGCACTCCACCCGCGAGCTGGCCGGGGCGGCCGACCAGGTGATGTACGCCGCGGCGCTGGCCGCCTTCCTCTCCCCCGCCGGCTGAGCGACCCGCTGGCGCCCGCGCGCGCCGGTGGTCAGGCCGACCGGTGGCGCCGGTGCGGGTCGGTCTGCTGGGTGCCGGTGATCCGGTAGACGTCGAGCACCCCGCTGACCCGGCGCACCGCCCGCTGCACGCTGTCCAGGTGGGAGGGGTCGGCCATCTCGAAGGTGAACTTCGACAGCGCGACCCGGTCCCGGCTGGTCTGCACCGAGGCGGAGAGGATGTTGACCTTCTGGTCGGTCAGCGCCCGCGTGACATCGGACAGCAGCCCGTGCCGGTCCAGCGCCTCCACCTGCATCTGCACCAGGAACACGCTGGACTCGGTGGGGGACCAGGCCACGTCGATGATCCGCTCGGGGTGGCGGCGCAGCTCCTCGGCGTTGGTGCAGTCGGTGCGGTGCACCGAGACCCCCTTGCCGGTGGTGACGAAGCCCATGATCGGGTCGCCGGGCACCGGGGTGCAGCAGCGGGCCAGCTTCACCCACACGTCGTCGGCGTCGACCACCGTCACGCCCGGGTCGGTCGTGGTCGCCCGGCCCTGCCGCGGCAGCGTCGCCTCCGCGAGGTCCTCGGTGGCGCCCTCCTCACCCCCGAGCGTGGCCACCAGCTGCTTGACCACGTGGTCGGCGGAGACGTGGTTCTCCCCGACCGCCGCGAACAGGCCGTCGATGCTCTGGTACCGCAGCTCGGCCGCGACGGCGGTCAGCGTCTCGTGCGACATCAGCCGCTGCAGCGGGTGGTTCTGCTTGCGCAGCACCCGGGCGATCTGGTCCTTCCCGGACTCGATCGCCTCCTCGCGGCGCTCCTTCGAGAACCACTGCCGGATCTTGTTGCGGGCCCGGCCGCTCTTGACGAAGCCGAGCCAGTCGCGGCTGGGGCCGGCGCTGTCGGAGCGGGAGGTGATGATCTCCACGACGTCGCCGTTGCTCAGCCCGGAGTCCAGCGGCACCAGCTTGCCGTTGACGCGGGCGCCGACGCAGTGGTGGCCGACCTCGGTGTGGACCGAGTAGGCGAAGTCGACCGGCGTCGCCCCGGCCGGCAGCGCCATCACGTCACCCTCCGGGGTGAAGACGTACACCTCGGCAGCGTTGATCTCGAACCGCAGCGACTCCAGGAACTCCCCGGGGTCGGCGGTCTCCCGCTGCCAGTCCAGCAGCTGGCGCAGCCAGGCCATCCCCTCCATCGGGCCGGTGCCGCCGTCGGCGCCCTGGGTGATCCGGCCGCCCTCGGGCCCGTTCTCCTTGTACTTCCAGTGCGCCGCGACGCCGTACTCGGCCCGGCGGTGCATCTGGTGGGTGCGGATCTGGATCTCGACCGGCTTGCCCTCGGGCCCGATGACCGTCGTGTGCAGCGACTGGTACATGTTGAACTTGGGCATCGCGATGTAGTCCTTGAACCGCCCCGGGACCGGGTTCCAGCGGGCGTGCAGCGCCCCCAGCACCGCGTAGCAGTCCTGCACCGACTCCACCAGTACCCGCACCGCGACGAGGTCGTAGATCTGCTCGAAGTCGCGCCCCCGCACGATCATCTTCTGGTAGACGGAGTAGTAGTGCTTGGGGCGCCCGGTGACGGTCGCCTTGATCTTGGCGGTGCGCAGGTCGGCCGAGATCTGCGCGCGCACCTTGGCCAGGTACTCCTCGCGGGCCGGCGCCCGCTCGGCGACCATCCGCACGATCTCGTCGTAGACCTTGGGGTAGAGCTGGGCGAACGAGAGGTCCTCCAGCTCCCACTTGATGGTGTTCATGCCCAGCCGGTGCGCCAGCGGGGCGTAGATCTCCAGGGTCTCGGAGGCCTTGCGCGCCGCCGACTCCCGGGAGACGTAGCGCCAGGTGCGGGCGTTGTGCAGCCGATCGGCGAGCTTGATGACCAGCACCCGGATGTCGCGGGCCATTGCCACGATCATCTTGCGCACCGTCTCGGCCTGGGCGGCCTCGCCGTAGGTGACCTTGTCCAGCTTGGTGACACCGTCGACGAGCATCGCGATCTCGTCGCCGAAGTCGGTGCGCAGCTGGGTCAGCCGGTAGTCGGTGTCCTCGACGGTGTCGTGCAGCAGCGCCGCCGCGATCGTGGAGGGGGTCATCCCCAGCTCGGCGAGGATGGTCGCCACCGCCAGCGGGTGGGTGATGTAGGCGTCCCCGCTCTTGCGCAGCTGGCCTTCGTGAGCGCGCTCGGCGACGGCGTAGGCCCGCTCGATCAGCGTCAGGTCAGCCTTGGGGTGGGTGGCACGGACGGCGCGCAGCAGCGGCTCCAGCACCGGGTTGGCCCCGGCGCGGGTGCCGCCCAGCCGGGCCAGCCGGGCGCGCACGCCCTGCGGGCCGGAGGCGGCGGATGCTGCCACGCCCTCGGTCATGTCCCGATTGTAGGGCTCCGGCCCGGGAGTCAGGCGCTCACCAGCGCACGGACCGGGTGGTCCCCCACCCGGTGCCGTCCCTGCAGGAAGGCCAGCTCCAGGATGACCTCGACCCCGGTGACCACGCCCTGGCAGCGCTCGATGAGCTCGCAGGTCGCGGCGGCGGTCCCGCCGGTGGCGAGCACGTCGTCGACGACGAGCACCCGCTGCCCCGGGCGGATGGCGTCCCGGTGCAGCTCGATGGTCTCCGAACCGTACTCCAGGTCGTAGCCGACCGCGTGCACGTCACCGGGCAGCTTGCCCGCCTTGCGGACCGGGACGAACCCCACGTCGAGCTCGTGCGCCACCACGGCACCGAGGACGAATCCGCGTGCCTCGACCCCGGCCACGAGGTCGACCCCACCACGGTGCCGGTCGACCACGTCGGCCACCACCCGCCGGCGCAGCGAGGCGTCGAGCAGCAGCGGGGTGAAGTCCTTGAACACCACCCCGGGCCGCGGGAAGTCCGGGATGTCGCGCAGCGCGGCGGCAACCTGCTCGGCCAGCAGCTCCCGGCTCACCGGCGGCGGCGCCGCCGCCGCGGCTGGTTGCGCGGGCCCCGCTGGGCGTACGGGTGGACCGACCGGTCGGTGGCCGCACCGGCGCCCGGCCCACCCGGGTGCTCCGAGGAGGGGCTGCCCGGGCCGCCACCGGTCGCCGGGGCCTCGTCCTCGGCCACCTCGGTCGGCGGGGCCGGCTCGGTCTGCGGGGTCGCCGGACCGCCCACCGTCGCCGGGACCGGCTGCTGGGCCCCCCGCTTCTGCACCCGCTGCTCCAGCTGGCGCAGCTCCGGTTCGCCCTCGCGCAGGTGCACCAGCAGCGGGGTGGCGACGAAGACCGAGGAGTAGGTCCCGACCGCGATGCCGATGAACAGCGCGGCCGCCAGGTCCAGGAGCGTGCCGGGCCCGATGAGGGTGATGCCGAACAGCAGGATCGCGCCCACCGGCAGCAGCGCCACCACCGAGGTGTTGACCGACCGGACCAGCGTCTGGTTGACCGCGAGGTTGGCCGCCTGGGCGTAGCTCATGGTGCGGCTCTCGAGGGCGTACTCGGTGTTCTCGCGCACCTTGTCGAAGACGACGATGGTGTCGTAGATCGAGTAGCCCAGGATCGTCAGGAAGCCGATCACCGACGCCGGAGAGACCTCGATGCCCAGCAGCGCGTAGAGCCCGACCGTGAAGACGACGTCGTGCAGCAGCGCCACCAGCGCGGCCACCGCCATCTTCCAGGTGCTGAAGTAGACCGCGAGCACGAGGGTGACCAGCAGCAGGAACACCACCAGCGCCTGGATCGCCTTGGTGGTGATGGTCTGCCCCCAGGAGGGGCCCACGAAGGAGCTGGTCACGTCCTGGACAGGGACCGAGAACTCCTCCGCCAGCGCGGCCCGCGCGTCCTCGACGACCTGGGGGTCGAGGTCACCGGTCTGGATCCGGACCCCGTCGTCGCCGACCTGGGTGACCGTGACCGTGGCCGCCTCCGGCGCGGTCTCCTGCACTGCCTCGGTGGCCCGCGTCTCGTACTCGCTGAGCTGGCTCACCCCGGTGACCCGCATCTCGGTGCCGCCCCGGAACTCGATGCCGAAGTTGAGGCCGCGGCCGACCAGGCCGACCAGCGACAGCAGGATCAGCACGACCGAGATGGCGTACCAGAGCCGGCGCCGCGCGACGATCGGGAACGAGCGGTTGCCGCTGTAGAGGTCGTTGCCGACCCGGGCCAAACGTCGCATCAGACGACCCCTCCCTCGAGCTCCTCACGGGTGTGCCGGGGCCGCCGCTCCTCCGGGGCGCGGAACTGGCCGCGGCCCAGGTAGGTGGAGCGCTTGGCCCCCAGGCTCTCCGGGTCCATGCCGGACCAGCGGTGACCCTCTCCGAAGAACCGGGTCGTGGTCAGGATGCTCACGACCGGGTGGGTGAACAGGAAGACGACGATCAGGTCGACCACCGTGGTCAGCCCCAGCGCGAACGCGAACGCCCGCACCCCGGACTCCGACAGCCAGTAGAGCACGCCGGCGGCGATCAGGTTGACCGCGTCGGAGATCAGGATGGTGCGCCGGGCCCGCTGCCAGCCGGTGTCGACCGCGTAGCGCAGCGGCCGGCCCGCCCGGACCTCGTCGCGGACCCGCTCGAAGTAGACGATGAAGGAGTCGGCGGTGATGCCGATGGCCACGATGAGCCCGGTGACACCGGCCATGGTCAGCCGGTAGTTCGCCGCCCACCCCAGCAGGGTGACCGCGCCGTAGACCGTGATCGCCGCCACCGACAGTGACGCGACCGTGACCAGCCCCAGCGCCCGGTACTGCAGCACCGAGTAGCCGAACACCAGCAGCAGGCCGATGGCCCCGGCGATGATGCCCAGCCGTAGCTGCTCCCCGCCCAGGGTGGGGCTGACCTGTTCGCTGGTCTGCACGTCGAAGGACATCGGCAGCGCGCCGAACTTCAGCTGGTTGGCCAGCGTCTCGGCCGACTCCTGGGTGAACCCGCCGGCGATGCTGGCGTTGCCGTTGGCGATGACGCTGTTCACCCCCGGGGCGGAGATCACCTCCCCGTCCAGCACGATCGCGAACCGGTTCTGCGCGGAGTTGGTGCCGTACTGCAGCAGCCGGGCGGTGATCTCCCGGAACGCCTCCCGGCCCTCGTCGTCCAGGCTGAGCCGGACCTCGATGCGGCCGGTCGGCCCGCCCTGGCCCATCTCGAGGCCGGACTCGGCGTCGGAGACGTTGCCACCGGTGAGCTCGGATGGGCCGAGCAGGTACTTCTCGAGCCCGCCGACCGAGCAGGCCACGACCGGCAGGTCGGGGTCGGCCTGGGCCGCCTCCCTGGCGACCTGCGGGTCGGTGCAGTCGGTCTCCATGAACTGCTGCTGCAGTTCCGGGGTGATCCACGCCAGGTCGCTGGGGCTGCTGGGCTCGGTCTGCGGGCCGGTGCCCTCGTCACCCTGCTGCTGGTCGTCCTGCCCCTCCTGGTCCTCCTGGCCCTGTTGGCCGTCCTGCCCCCCGTCGTCCTCCGGGCCCTCGGTGGGCTGGGCGCCGGCGCGCAGCCCCTGCGGGTAGGCACCGTCACTGGCCGGCTCGGTCACCTCCGCACCGTCGTCACCGGTCGGCTGCTGCTCCTCCAGCTCGGCACCCTCGGGTAGCGGCAACGTCCGGTCCGGGGCCTGCGGGAGCTCGCTGACCGGCGCGGCCACCAGCACCGGCCGGAACCGCAGCTGGGAGGAGCGGCTCAGCGACTCCAGCTGCTCCGGGGTGGGGTTGCCGGGAATCGCGACGACGATGTTCGTGTCACCGAGCCGGGAGACCTCCGCCTCGGCCACGCCCAGGCCGTCGACGCGGCGCCGGATGATGTCGATCGCCTGGTCGACCTGCTCGGTGCTCACGCTCTGGTTGCCCGGCACGACCGGCTCGATGACGATCTGCCGGCCACCGGCCAGGTCCAGGCCCAGCAGCGGGGTCGTCGAGGCCCGCGGCGTCGCCCAGAGCGCGGCAGCGCCGAGGCCGCCGAACAGGATGACCAGGAGCAGCCCGAGCGCCAGCAGCACCCGCAGCGGCCCCCGGTTGCGGGGATTGCGCAGCACCGAGGGGCTCACTCGGGTCGGGTGGACCCGGTCGCGTCGCCGCCACCGGCCTGGGTGCTGTCACTCGGGCCGCGCATCAGCGCCCGCCGGTCCCAGCGCACCACGACACCCGGGGCGATCTCCAGGCCGGCCAGCTGGTCCTCCAGCTGCACGATCCGGGCGTGCAGCCCGGTCGTGGTGACCACCGGGTCGCCGACCTGCAGCTCGGCCTGCATCTGCGCCATCTGCCGCTGCCGGCGCCGCTGGCTGAAGATCAGGTAGACGATGAGCAGCAGCGGGAGAGCCAGCAGCAGCAGGCTGGCGGTCCCGCTGCCCTCTCCGGCGGCGGCCGAGGCCAGTGGCGACATGGTCGAGTTCCTCACAAGGTCGGTGACGGCGCCGGGCGGCGCGACGGGCCGACGGTGCACGCTCGTCGACGGTCTGCCGGCCCCGGGGCAGTCTAGGTGAGCGGCGAACGGCCTCCAAAGGCGCCTCGCCGGGGTGTCGCCGGCTCAGCCACCGAGCCGGCCCGGCCCGTCGTCCAGCGGGAGCTGGTCCTGCGCCGCGTCCCTCGGCGGGGTTAGCCCCAGGTGCTCCCACGCGGCCGCGGAGGCGGCGCGGCCCCGCGGCGTGCGCACCATGAAGCCCTCCCGCACCAGGTACGGCTCGGCGACCGTCTCGACCGTGTCCGGCTCCTCCCCCACGGCCACCGCGAGCGTGCTCAGCCCGACCGGCCCGCCGCCGAACCGCCGGCACAGCGCGTCCAGGACCGCCCGGTCCAGCCGGTCCAGCCCCTGGACGTCGACGTCGAACAGCGTCAGCCCGGCGCGTGCGGCCTCCCCGTCGACCACGTGCCGCCCGTGCACCTGGGCCCAGTCCCGCACTCGCCGCAGCAGCCGGTTGGCGATCCGGGGGGTGCCTCGGGAGCGGGCGGCGATCTCGCCGATGCCGTCCTGGTCGGCCTCGATCTCCAGCAGCCGGGCGCTGCGGCCCAGGATCTGGACCAGGTCCTCGGTCTCGTAGAAGTCCAGGTGTCCGGTGAACCCGAACCGGTCCCGCAGCGGCGCCGGGAGCAGCCCGGAGCGGGTGGTGGCGCCGACCACCGTGAACGGCGGCAGCTCCAGCGGGATCGCGGTCGCCCCGGGGCCCTTGCCGACGATGACGTCGACCCGGAAGTCCTCCATCGCCAGGTAGAGCATCTCCTCGGCCGGCCGTGACATCCGGTGGATCTCGTCCAGGAACAGCACCTCGCCCTCCGCGAGCGAGGACAGGATCGCGGCCAGGTCGCCGGCGTGCTGGATGGCCGGCCCGCTGGTGACCCGGATCGGCTGCTCCAGCTCGCTGGCGATGATCATCGCCAACGTGGTCTTGCCCAGCCCCGGGGGGCCCGACAGCAGCACGTGGTCCGGCGGGCTGCCGCGGCGCCGCGCGGCCTCGATGACCAGCCCCAGCTGGTCGCGGACCCGCTGCTGGCCGGGGAACTCCGCGAGCCGGCGGGGCCGCAGCGCGGCCTCGACGCGACGCTCCTCCTCCCCCGTCGCCGGGTCCACGACACGGTCGGTGAGGTCAAGCGAGCCGTCCTGGTAGCCGCCCACCTCGCCGGGGCGGTCGCGTGCTGCCTCGCCGTGGGGCCCGCCGGTCACCGGCCCAGCTCCCGCAGCGCGGTCCGCAGCAGGTCGGAGACCTCCTGCGGCGCGTCCGGCCGGGCGGTCACCGTGGCCAGCGCGGCCTCGGCCTGCTTGCCCGTCCAGCCCAGGCCGGTCAGCGCCTCCAGCACCTGGTCACCGGCGCCGCCGTCACCGTGGGTCGGCCGCGCCCCGGTCGCGGGCACCGCCGCGTCCGGGGCGGCCACCTTGTCGCGCAGCTCGAGCACCAGCCGCTCGGCGCTCTTCCGCCCGATCCCCGGGACTCGCGTCAGCGCGGCCAGGTCGGACTCGGTGAGCGCGCGGCGCACCTCCTCGGGGCTGTGCACGGACAGCAGCGCCAGCGCCAGCCGCGGGCCCACCCCGGAGACGGTCTGCACCTGCTCGAACAGCTCGCGCTCCTCGCGGTGGTGGAAGCCGTAGAGGGTCAGCGACTCCTCCCGGACCACCAGCGTGGTGACCAGCCGCACCTCCTGGCCGGTGCGGCACTCCGCAGCGGCCGCCGGTGCACCTCACCCCGCTGACCGACGACCCGGCCACCGCCCGCGAGTGGTTCCAGCACTTCGAGGGCGC
>NZ_WIQI01000044.1 GCF_009602535.1 Ornithinicoccus halotolerans
TGCCGGGGCTGTCCATGAACACGTACCCCGGCCCGGGCAGCGGCTCGGCGTAGTCGAGGACGTGGTCCAGCTCGCCGGTCTCGGTCGCCACCCGGGCGACCGCCGGGAGCACCCGCAGCCGGCGGACCGGCCCGGTCGACTCGGCCAGCGCCCGCTCCAGCCCGGGCAGCGCGGCGTCCTCGTCCCCGGTGGCCAGCGCCAGCAGCGCCCGGCCGGGGTGGCCGTCGTGGCCGTGCTCGGCGGCCTCGTCGTAGCAGCCGCGCGCGGCGTCGTACTCCCCGCGCAGCCGGTGCACCTCGCCCTCCTCGTAGCGGGCGAGCCCGGCGGCGAACGGCGCCCCGATCTGCTGGTACCGCTCACAGGCGAGCCGGAACTCCTGGCAGGCGTCGTCGAGTGCGCCGTCGAGCGCCATCAGCTGGCCCCGGTGCACCGCGCACTGGCCGGTGTAGGGCACCAGGTCCGGTTGCTCCTGGCACCACTGCACCAGCGCCGCGGTCCACTGCCGGACCCGGTCCAGGTCACCGAGCTCCTGGCAGGCCTCGACGGTGCTGCAGTAGACCTGCCCCGCCAGGATCGGCGTCAGCCGGGAGGAGAGCAGCCCGGTCATCGCGTGGTCCAGCAGCGTCAGGCCGCCGGCGATGTCGTCGCGGTACAGCCGCAGCCGGCCCAGGACGTGGGTGCCGACCACCTGCAGGTCCGGCACCTGGTGCCGCTCGCCGACGGCCCGGACCTGCTCGACGGCCTCCTGGGCGCCGGCGAGGTCGCCGCCCTCCAGCCGCATCAACGCCTGCGGCAGCAGCAGGTAGCCGCGTTCCGGGCAGTCCTCGGGGCCGCGCTCCAGGTGCTCCCCGGCCCGGGAGAACCAGCCGGCGGCCACGGCGTGCTGGCCGGTCTCGACGTGGGACATCCCGAGCCAGAACGCGCACCGGGCGGCCGCGCAGGGGTCCTGCTCCCCGGCGGCCTGGTCGTGACCGCGCTGCAGCAGCCGGCGCGACTGCTCGCGGTCCCCGCGCAGGTGGCAGGCGGTGCCCCACCGGATCAGGTCGTCCACCGCCAGCGGTGCCTGCTGGTCCAGGGCCGCCAGCCGCGCTGAGGTCTCCGTCCACGCCTGGCCCTCATAGGCGCGGCGGGCCAGCTCCAGCTCCTCGACGACCGTCACGTGCCGCTCCGCTCCCTCCGTCCTCACGCTACTCCTGGGCCGGCGGGACCACCACCACCGCCGGCAGCCGCGGCCCGCCGGCCACGGTGGCCCGCGGGCAGCGGGGAAGCGGGGAGCGGGTGGGCTCAGGCGGCGGCCGCGCGGGCGGCGGCCCCGTGGCGGGCGGTGACCTGCTGCACCACCCGGGCGGCGTCCTCGCCGGCCCCGCCGATCAGCATGGAGCGGAACGAGGTCTGGAAGGACAGCCCGCAGAAGTACAGGTCCGGGACGTCGGTGGCGACACCGTCCTGCTCGCGCGGCCAGCCGTCCTCGCCCAGCACCGGCAGCTCCACCCAGTCCAGGGTGTGCCGGTAGCCGGTCGCCCACACCACCGAGCGCACGTCCAGCACCCGCCCGCCGGCCAGCTGCGGGCGGCCGTCGACGACGCCGGTGACCCGCTCCTCGAGGCGCTCCACGCCGGCGGCCAGCAGGTCCGCCCGCTTCCAGCGCAGCGCGGGGCCGCCGTGGTGGCGGGTGTGGACCAGCATCCTGCGGCCGACCGGGGTGTGCCGGTTCATGACGTGTCCCCACACAAACCAGAGCACCGGGAAGGCGGCCCGCATCCGGCGGCTGTGCAGCGGCAGCGGGATCTGCCCGCAGTCGCGGCCGGCCAGCACCGTCGGCCGGTGCGCGGCCAGCTCATGGGCGATGTCGTGCCCGGAGTGGGAGGCACCGACCACGAGCGCGGGCCCGTCCGGGAGCTGCTCGGGCCTGCGGTAGTCGCTGGAGTGCAGCTGGTAGATCGCCGGGTCCAGCGCACCGGCCAGCTCCGGGACGGCCGGCGCGCGGCCGAAGGTGCCGGTCGTGAGCACGACCGCGTCGGCCGTCCGCCGGCCCTCGGGGCTCTCCACGAGGAACGGGCCGTCAGCACCGGCGGGGCGGGACAGCCGGGTCGCCCGGATCTGGTGCTGGACCGGCAGCGCGAACCGGGCGGCGTAGTCCTCCAGGTAGTCGGCGACCTCGTCCTTGGTCGGGAACCGGTCGCCGGGACCGGGGAACGGCAGCCCGGGCAGGCCGTCCAGCCTGGCGGGGCTGTACAGCTCGAGGCTGTCCCACAGCCGCCGCCACTGGTCCCCGGTGCGCCGCTCGGCGTCCAGGACCTGGTGCTCGATGCCCGCCCGGGTGAGGTGGTAGGAGGTCGCCAGACCGGCCTGGCCGCCGCCCACCACGAGGACGGGCAGGTGACCGTGGTCGGTCGTGCTGCTGGCCGGCCGCGCGGTGGGAGCCGGGATGCCGCTGGTGTCTGGTGAGGTGCTCATGCCTCGACGCTAGGAACGCGCGGGTACCCGCCGCGTCGGGCGATCGGGCCGGCTTCGCCAGGCCGGCGGTGGGGTGATCACCCCAGTCGCCCGCCTCCGTCACCTCACCGCACCGGGTGCACCTCGCCGCCGGTCAGCCGGACCAGGTCGTCCAGCGTGGTGGCCACCATCGTGTGCACGTCACCGCCGCCGGCCCACAACCGCTCGTAGCGGCCCAGCTCGGGGTCGATCACGGTGCGCAGCGGCTGCGGGTGCCCGG
The DNA here is from genome assembly GCF_009602535.1 of Ornithinicoccus halotolerans. Lineage (GTDB taxonomy): Bacteria > Actinomycetota > Actinomycetes > Actinomycetales > Dermatophilaceae > Ornithinicoccus > Ornithinicoccus halotolerans. The sequence continues at coordinate 2,717 of NZ_WIQI01000044.1, forward strand.
CCGGGGCGACGCCACCGACCCGCTGGCCGGTGTGCTCCAGGACGAACTCGCGGCTGGCCCGCCGCAGCCGCGGCAGCCCCAGCTCGGCGGCGACCTTGGCGGTGTCCACCCGCGCCGCGCCGCTGGCCAGGATCAGCACCGGCTCGCCCGCCGCGTCGAACACCAGCGAGTTGCAGATCGCGCCGACCTCGCAGCCGAGCTGCTCGGCAGCGGCCGCGGCGGTCGGCACCTCGGACTCCAGCCGCACCAGCTCCGGCTGCAGCCCGGCGGCGAGCATGGCCTGGCGCAGGACGGCGACGGGGTCACTGCTCGCGCTGCTCATGGGCCGACCCTAACCAGGCACAATGGCGAGACCGACGGAGGTGGTGACGCGGTGCAGATGCGGCCCGGTCGTGAGGCGTCCCCGCAGCCCCAGGGCGGGGTGCTGCTGGTCGACAACCACGACAGCTTCTCCTGGAACATCGCCGCCCTGCTGCACCAGGTCACCGGGCGCGCGCCGGTGGTGTGGCGCAACGACCGCCCGGGGGCCTGGGAGGAGCTGGCCGAGCGGCTGCGGTCGTTCGCCGCCATCGTGGTGGGTCCCGGGCCCGGCCGTCCGCAGCGGCCCGGCGACCTGGGTCTCAGTCTGCTGGCGCTGCAGCAGCGGGAGGTCCCGGTCCTGGGGGTGTGCCTCGGTCACCAGGGGCTGGCGCACCTGGCCGGGCTGCCGGTCACCGAGCTGCCCGACCCCCGGCACGGCCGGGTCAGCGAGGTCGACCACGACGGCACCGGCCTGTTCGCCGGGCTGCCCAGCCCGCTGCGGGTGGTGCGCTACCACTCGCTGACCGTCACCGCCGAGCACGACCGCGGCCGCGCGCGCCCACCCGGCCCGGCCCCGCCGCTACGGGTCACCGCCCGCGCCCGCGACGACGGCAGTGTGATGGCGCTCGCCGACCGCAGCGAGCCGCTGCGGCGAGCCGGGGTGCAGTTCCACCCCGAGTCGGTGCTCTCCGAGCACGGCGCGGCGCTGGTCGGCACCTTCCTGCGCGGCAACGGGGTGCCGACGCCGGGGGTGCCCCACCCGCCCGCGCCGGGTCAGCTCCGTCCCGACCCGCCGGCTTCGGTAGGGCGAACCGTGCGCTCCGGCGCACCTTTCACCCCACCGAGTGCCGCCCAACGCGGGACGGCCGGCCCGGTGCGGCGCGCCGGGGTCGCCACCGGTGACGCGCCGGACCCGCACCTGGCGCAGCCGCGGACCGGCCGCCCGGCCCGGCCGGTCCGCGTGGCCCGCGCCAGCTGGCCCGGGCCGGTCGACACCTGGCAGCTGCACGCCCGGCTGGTCGGGGACGCTCCCGACTCGGTCTGGCTGGACTCCACGCTGGGGGAGCGGCACGGCCCGGACTCCCCGGTAGCGGCCCGCTGGTCGGTGCTCGCCGACGCCCGCGGGCCCTGGGCGGACGTGCTCACCCACCGGGTCGGGGAGGGTGCCCGCACCCGGGGCGGCCGCCGCTACCCGGGGCCGCTGCTGCCGACGATGCAGGCGCTGCTGGAGCGCTGGCAGGTGACTGAGGACGCCGCGGCCGACCTGCCGACGGGGTTGCGGCCCGGGCTGCTGGGCTACCTGGGCTACGAGCTCAAGGCCGAGACGTGCGGGGCGAGCCCGCCGCCCCACCGCTCGCCGTACCCGGATGCGCGGCTGCTGCTCGCCGACCGGCTGGTGCTCGTCGACCACCACGCCAGCGAGGTGCACGCGCTCTGGCTGGAGGACGACGGTCCCGTCGCCGGTGGGCAGCGGGCCTGGGCCGAGCAGGTCGGCCGCGCGGTCGCGGCCAGCCGGTCCCGTCCCGGCGCGCCGGGGCTCCCGCAGGCGGGTGACCTGCCGGAGCCTCCCGACGACGCGAGCACCGCGGCGCTGCTGCGGCACGGCCCCGGCGAGTACCGGGCGCTGGTCGCCCGCTGCCAGGAGCAGATCCGGGCCGGGGAGTCCTACGAGATCTGCCTGACCACGGCGCTGCGCTGGCCACGACCGGTGGACCCCGGGAGCGCCTACCGGGCGCTGCGCGCGACCAGTCCGGTGCCCTACGGGGCGTGGCTGCGCGGCCCGGGCCTGGACGTGCTGGGCGCCTCCCCGGAGCGGTTCCTCTCGGTCGGCGCGGACGGCGCCGCGGAGGCCCGCCCCATCAAGGGCACCCGCCCGCGCGACCCCGACCCGGCTCGCGACGCGGCGCTGGCCGGCGAGCTGGCGGCGTCGGAGAAGGACCGTGCCGAGAACCTGATGATCGTGGACCTGCTGCGCCACGACCTGCACCGGGTGTGCCGGGCCGGCAGCGTCACGGTGCCCGAGCTGTTCGCCGTGGAGAGCTACGCGACCGTCCACCAGCTGGTGTCGACGGTCCGCGGCCAGCTCGCCCCCGGCATGGGAGCCCTGGACGCGCTGGCGTCCTGCTTCCCCGGCGGCTCGATGACCGGCGCCCCCAAGGAGCGCACGCTGGCGATCCTGGACGAGCTCGAGGCCCGCGCCCGCGGTGTCTACTCCGGCGCGGTCGGCTGGTGGGCGGTCACCGGCGCGATGGACACCTCGATCACCATCCGCACCGCCACGGTCGCCCACGGCGTCGCCGAGGCCGGTGCCGGCGGGGCGGTCACCGCCCTCTCCGACCCTGGTCAGGAGCATGCCGAGGTGCTGCACAAGGTCCGCGCGCTCGCCCGGGCACTGGCTGCCGGCGAGGTCACCCCGGTAGCGGCTCCCACCGGCCGCGGCGCGGCGATCGGGGAATAGTCACGGCCGGCCGGGGAATAGACCGGCGCCGACGGTGTTGGCTCCCGACATGAGCCCTTCTGTGCCCTCGATCGAACTCAACAACGGCGTCAGCATCCCGCAGGTCGGCTACGGGGTCTTCCAGATCCCGGACGACGAGACCCAGCAGGCGGTCGAGCAGGCGCTGGAGGCCGGCTACCGCCACATCGACACGGCGGCCGCCTACTACAACGAGAAGGGCGTCGGCGCCGCGCTGCGCGCCAGCGGGCTGCCGCGCGAGGAGGTCTTCGTCACCACCAAGCTGCGCAACGGTGACCAGGGCTTCGACTCGGCGCTGCGCGCGTTCGAGGACAGCCGGCAGGCGCTCGGCCTGGACGTCGTCGACCTCTATCTCGTGCACTGGCCGGTCCCGAGCAAGGACCTCTACGTCGAGACGTGGCGGGCCTTCGAGAAGCTGCTGGCCGAGGGTGCGGTCCGCAGCATCGGGGTGAGCAACTTCCTGCCCGAGCACCTGGAGCGGCTGGCCACCGAGACCGACGTGGTGCCCGCGCTGAACCAGATCGAGCTGCACCCGACCTTCCAGCAGCAGGCCACCCAGGCCGCCAGCCGCGCGGCCGGTATCGCCGTGGAGGCGTGGAGCCCGCTCGGCCAGGGCGCCGACCTGGAGCACCCGGTCGTGACCGGGATTGCCGACCGGCTCGGCGTCACCGCCGGTCAGGTCGTGCTGCGCTGGCACCTGCAGCAGGGCGCCATCATCATCCCCAAGTCGGTGACCCCCGCCCGGATCGCCAGCAACATCGACCTGTTCGGCTTCCAGCTCACCGACGAGGACATGACCGCGATCTCCGGTCTCGACTCCGACCAGCGCCTGGGCGCCGACCCGGCGGAGGCGGCCTTTACCCAGTACCGCTGACCCGGCCGACGTGGTCGGCCAGCCGCCGCACCGCGTCCGCGACCGGGGGCCCCACCATGACGGCGTCGTTGTGGCTCACCCCCGGGAGCACGACCTCCTCGTGCAGCGTGGGCGCGGCGGCGGCCACCTCGGCCGACATCGCCGGCGGCACGATCTCGTCGGCGTCGCCGTAGATCACGGTCACCGGCGCCTCGAGGGACCGCAGGTGCGGGGACACCTGGAGGCGCTCGCGCAGCAGCAGGCCCACCGGCAGCCAGGGGTAGTGGTGCTGGGCGAGGTCGCGCAGCCGCGGGAAGGGCGAGCGCAGCACCAGCCCGGCCGGCGGCGCCTCGGCGGCCAGGGCGGCGGCGACCCCGGTGCCGATCGACTCCCCGAAGTAGATCGTGCGCGCCCGCGGGTGCCCCAGCGACTCCAGCGTGGCCAGGCCGGCACGGGCGTCGGCGACCACGCCCCCCGAGTCGGGGGCCCCGGGGTTCCCGCCGTAGCCGCGGTAGTCCAGCAGCAGCACCGCCAGCCCCCGCTCGGCGAGGGCCTGCGCCAGCGGCGCCCGCGCCTCCCGGTGCCCGGCGTTGCCCGGGGCCACCAGCACCGCCGTTGCGGCCTGGCTGACCTGGCCGTCCCCGGGCGGGTCCTCCCGCGGTCCGCCCCGCGCCGGCAGGTACCAGGCAGTCAGTTGCAGCCCGTCGGCGGTGGTGAGCGGCACCTCCCGGCCGCCGGGGAGCACCTGCTCGACGGCGCCCGGCGGGCTGCCGTCCGGCAGGAAGATCAGCCGCCGTTGCCCTGCCCACAGCGCCAGCACCAGGACCAGCAGCAGCAGGAGCAGCACCGCCAGCGGCGCCAGCACTGACCGCAGCGGCACCGCCATGCCCCCAGCCTCTCGCGGGTGGCCGGTGCGGGCCAGCCGCTAGCCGGGGGCCGAGCCGGTCGCGGCCGACTGGTGGGCCCGGGCGGCGGTGTGCACCGCGCCGGCGCTGGCGGCGACGACCAGCAGGATCCCGGTCAGCTCCACCGGGCCGAGCGCCTGGTCCAGGACGACCAGCCCGGCGGCGGAGGCCACCACCGGGTTCAGGCTGAGCAGCACCGCGAACGTGGAGGGCGGCAGCGTGCGCAGCGACACCAGCTCCAGGGCGTACGGCAGCGTGCTGGACATCAGCGCGACCGCCAGGCCGATGAGCAGCACGCGGGGGGAGAGCAGGGCGGCGCCGGCGCTGCTGATGCCGACCGGCAGGCTCAACGCCGCGCTGACCGTCATCGCCAGCGCCAGCCCGTCCAGCCGCGGGAACCGGTCACCGGCCCGACGTGAGGTCAGCGTGTAGCAGGCCCACATCGTGCCTGCTCCCAGCGCGAACGCCACGCCGAGGAGGCTGCCCACCTGCAGCGTGGCGCCGGTGAGCGCCGCCGCCCCCGCGAAGGCCATCACCGCCCAGACCAGGCTCTGCGGCCAGCGTCCGGCGATCACCGACAGCACCAGCGGGCCGAGCAGCTCCAGGGTGACCGCCGTCCCGAGCGGGATGCGGGCGATCGCCTCGTAGAACAGGTGGTTCATGGCGGCCATCGCCAGGCCGAAGGCGAGGATCGCCAGCCAGTCGGTCCGCCGGTAGCCGCGCACCCGCGGCCGGGCGATCGCCAGCAGCACCAGCGCCGAGAGCGTCAGCCGGAGGGTGACCGCCCCCGCCGCGCCGGTGTGAGGGAAGAGCATGGTGGCGAAAGCGGCGCCGAACTGGGTCGACAGCGCCGCCGCGAGCACCAGGCCGGCGGCGCCCACGTGCGGGCGCTCGGGGGCATCCTTCCCCGTCGTCGTCGCGGTCCCGCCGGTGTGGTCCGGACCGCGGGTCGGGCCAGCCGCGCGACGGGCGAGGAAGCCGGGCCGGGTGCGCACCCTCGCCACGCTACGCAGCCGAGCAGCGGAAGTGAAAACGGCGTTCCGCCGGGACGGCCACCACGGGTGGCACGATGAGCGGGTAGCGGCTGCGGCGGAGGAGGACCAGGTGAGAGTGCTCGTGCTGGGCGGCAGCCACTTCGTGGGCCGCGCGGTCGTGGCGGAGGCCCGGCGCCGCGGTGACGAGGTCACCACGCTGAACCGCGGGCTCAGCGCCACCGGTGACAGCGACGGGCCGACGATCCGGGTCGACCGCCGCGACGTCACCGCCCTGCAGGCTGCGCTGGCGGACCGGGAGTGGGACGCCGTCGTCGACACCTGGTCCGACGAGCCCGCTGTGGTAGCGGCGTCGGCCCGGGTGCTGGCCGACCGGGCCCAGCACTACGGGTACGTCTCCAGCCGCTCGGTGCACCGCTGGCCGCTGGCTCCCGGCGCGGACGAGACCGCACCGGTCGTGGACGGGGACCCTGACAGCGAGGACGGCTCGGACTACGCGGCGGCCAAGCGGGGCGGCGAGCTGGCGGTGCTCCGCCACTTCGCGGGACGAGCGCTGCTGCCGCGGCCGGGGATCATCCTGGGGCCGTACGAGGACGTCGGCCGGCTGCCATGGTGGCTCGGCCGGATGAGCACGGGCGGCCGCGTCCTCGCGCCGGGCCCGCCGGAGCTGCCGCTGCAGTACGTCGACGCCCGCGACCTCGCCGGCTGGATGCTGGACGCCGCCCGGCGCCGGCTGACCGGGGCGTTCAACACGGTGAGCCACCGCGGGCACGCGACGATGCGGCAGCTGCTGGTGGCCTGCAACCAGGTCACGGGCAACCGCGCGGAGCTGGTCTGGCGATCGGCCGAGGCGGTCCAGGCGGCGGGGATCGCGCCGTGGACGGAGCTGCCCATCTGGGTCCCCGCGGGCACTGAGCTGGAGGGGCTGCACGCAGGTGACGTCTCCGCGGCGCACGCCGAGGGCCTGCGTTGCCGTCCGGTGGAGGAGACGGTGGCCGACACCTGGCACTGGCTGCAAACCGAGGGGGTCCCGCCCGGCAGGCCCGGCCGCCCGCCGCTGGGAGTCGACGCCGAGGCCGAGCGCCGGGCGCTCGCGCAGCCGGACTAGGGGGACAGCTGGGTGAGGAGCCACTCCGGGCCCGTCGTCGTGCCGCCGGCCGCTTGGACGCGCTCGCGCAGGCCTCGGTCGGCGGTCACCACGGTGACGGCGTGGCCGTCGTCCCCCACCTGCCTGCTCACCTCGTCGACGATGGCGTCGTCCCCCGACCCTGCCGCGTGGACGGTGCGTACGCTGCCCTGCTGGCGGGCCGGGCCGCCCCGCTTGGCGGCGCCCTCCAGCACCAGCACGACCTCGTCGTAGGAGAGGGTGGCCGCCACCAGCCGCTGCTGCAGCCGCCGGGCCGCACCCGCCCGGTCGTGCCACCAGCCATCCGGACGGCTGCCGACGACGTTCGCGCCGTCCACGACCAGAACCCGCATCGGCCAAGAGTACGGAGCGCTCCCCCGAGGCATGCCCACCGGGAGCGCCCAGCCCGTTGCGGGCTGCCTCTCACCTGGGGAGGAAGGACACCGGCATGGCCGCTGACCAGGGGTCGCCTGCCCTGCTGGTGGAGCGGTGCTCGCCCGTCCTCATGATCGGCAGCAGCTCGACCGCGTGCGCCGCCCGTCCGAGGTGGTGGTCGAGCGCGGTCATCCGTCGCGTGACCGAGGGCCGGCCGCCGAGCGCCGCCCGCTCCACGAGGTCCCTGATGCGGTCGATGATGGTGAGCGGCAGCGCCGCTACCACGTTGCCGGGAGGGCGGCGGGCGACCACCGGGTGAGGCCGGGTGGGTGAGACCCTGCGCACCACCTCCCAGAGGAGGCCCAGCCGTCGCAGGTCACCGGGTTTCAGCTGCTCCTGCAGCCGGGGCAGCAGCTCGTCCTCCTCGTCGCGGACGTCCTCACGCAGCACCTCGGCCAGGCGGTGCAGGAGTGGCTCGCGCTCGCCGTCCTGCAGCGCCAGCGTCTCCAGCCGCGTGACCAGCTCGTTGACTTCCTGGTGCTCCTGCTCCACCCGCAGTGTCAGGGCCTCGCCATCGGGCAGGAGGCGACGCAGCACGGGCCACAGCACCGATTCCTCGGCGAAGGCGTGCGGGAAGACGAGCCGGTACAGCGCCAGCAGGACGCGCCGCTGCTGCTCCGGCGGGCACGCCGCCAGCTCCACCAGCAGCTGCTCAAGGCGGACGTGGTCCGACTTCTGACGACTGAGCACACTCATCCGCCCGCCCAGCTCGTGGGTGTCCTGCTCGGCCAACGACCGCAGGGTTGTCCGGGCCGCTGGCTGCGTCATGGGGTCCTCCGGGGACGAGAGCAATGGCTCCCATGCTCACCCAGCCAGCTCCGGCTGTCCTGCCGACCAGTCCGGGGCAGCGATAGGCTGCGGAGCATGTACGCGGGGATAGGGGTCGCGCTGGGCTTGACCCTCGGGGTGGCGCTGTGGCTGGTCACCGACCAGGTCGCCTTCCTGGCTTTGCTCGGCCTGGGTGTGGCGCTCGGCGCAGGGCTGGACGCCCGGAAGGGAGCCGACGAGGGGCAGGGCGGTGAGAGCTGAGGCGGATGGCTCATCGGTTCTCCGCTCAGGTCTCGGCGGCTGACCGGGCCTCGATCGCTGCCGTGAGCGCGGCGCCGACCAGTGGAGCGCGGCTCTCCGGCAGCGGCGCGTACCCCACGAGCAGGCCCCGTCGGGTGCTGGCCCGGGCACAGCTGGACAGCGGCTCCACCAGGTAGCCGCTGCGCTCCACCCGGGCGGCGACCGCCTGGTCGTCGGTGTCCTCCGGCAGCGGGATCGTCAGGTGCAGCCCGGCCTCGACACCGGTGACCGGCAGCCGGCCCACGAGGGCCTGGACGAGGGCGGCCCGCCGGGCCGCGTAGAGCCGGGTGGCCCGGGCCAGGTGGCGGGTGAGCCCGCCGCTGTTGATCAGCTCGGTCAACGCGAGCGCGTCGGCCTGGCCGACCCCGAGCCGCAGCTCGTCACAGGCAGCGCGGACCGGCTCCAGCAGCCGGGGCGGCGGTACCAGCCAGGCCACCCGCAGTGCGGGGGTAAGCACCTTGGACACCGTCCCCAGGTACGCGACGTGGTCCTGGGCGCCGGCCAGCGCGTGCAGGGCCGGCAGCGGGGGCACCCCGTAGCGGAACTCGCCGTCGTAGTCGTCCTCGACCACGAGGTTGCCGGTCCGGCGAGCCCACTGCACCAGGGCCGCCCGCCGCTCGACCGGCAGCCGCCCACCCGTCGGGTACTGGTGTGCCGGTGTCACGTACACCCCGCGGTCACCGGGCTCCAGCAGCGCCGGGTCGAGCCCGTCCTCGTCCACGGGAACCGGGCGCACCCGGGCGCCCAGCCCGGCGAAAGTAGCCACGGCCCGCCGGTAGCCCGGGTCCTCGACGGCGACCTGCGCGCCGGTGATGCCGAGGGCCATGCCCAGCACCCGGAGCCCCAGCGCGACCGCCGGGAGCAGCACCAGCCGCTCCGGCTCCACGGTGACCCCACGGGTCCGGCGCAGGTGACCAGACAGGGCGGCCGCGAGCGGGCCGTCACTGGTGTAGGCGTCATCGGCGATCGGGGCGGCCGCCGCAGCCCGCCAGGCCCGACGCCACTCGGCACGGTCCACCAGGCCGGTGTCCGGTCGTCCGGGGCGCAGGTCGAGTGGCTCGGGCCCGCCCGAGGGCCCTTCCCGGTCCACCGGCGCGTCCCGGGCTAGGGTGCGGCTCGGGCGCGGTGGTGGGACTGCCTCGGCCGGCGTCACGTGGCTGGCCGCCCGGGCCACGAGCGCCTCACGCGCACCGGGCGCGACGTAGGTGCCGGAGCCACCGCGCGTGACGACGTACCCCGCGGCGAGCAGCTCCTCGTACGCGGCGATCACACTGGTGCGGCTGATCCCCAGCTGGCCGGCCAGCGCGCGGGTGGCCGGGAGCGGGTCACCCGGAGCCAGGCGCCCGTCGGCGACCGTGGCCAGGACGGCGTCGGCGACCCGGCGTGGCAGCGGCGCAGACCCCGGCGGCAGAGTCAGCGGCACCTCGATGGGGCGTGCGGAGCGGGGCACAGCGGCACCATACTGGTTTGCGCTGATCAGTGATTCTGGCGGTTGCCCGCAGGCCGGTTGCCCGCTGGGATGATCTGGTGACCACCAGGAGCAGCAGGACGACGGACGACACCAGCGGGGCCACCGCCGCCGAGCCAGCTGAGCTGGCGCGGGTGGGCCGGAAACCGGACCGCGCGGCAGGGGACCGCGCCCACCTGGACGCCGTGCTGGACGCCATGCTCATCGGCACCCTCAGCACGGTCGTGGACGGCTGGCCGTGGGCGGTCCCGATGCTCTACGCGCGGGTGGGGGACGGGATCGTGCTGCACGGCTCAACCGGCGCGGGCGCGCTGCGGCAGGTGGCCGCAGGAGCCCCGGCCTGCTTCACCGTCGCCCGGCTGGACGCGATGGTGGTGGCCGACACCCTGTTCGACCACTCGGCCAACTACCGCTCGGCTGTGGTGCGGGGCCGGCTCGAGCCGCTGCACGGCGAGGAGCACCGCGCGGCGCTGCTGGCGATGACCGAACGGCTGCTGCCCGGCCGGGTGGCCGAGGTGGTCGACGTGACGGCCAAGGAGCTGGCCGCGACCCGGTCGCTGCGGCTGCCGATCGCCGACGGCGGCTGGACGGTCAAGACGCGCACCGGCTCGGCTGGCGAGCCGGGTACCGACCCTGGTGCCTGGCGTGGTGTCGTCCCTCTCCATGAGCGATGGGGTGACCCGCAACCGGCGCCCGGGCAGGACCCCGAGGCGCCGGTGCCCGCCTCGGTGGCTGCGCTTGCCCGCAACCGCTAGCTGGACCCGTCAGCGGCGGTCGGCCCGCACCAACCATCCGTTTCCGCCTCACAAGGATGCCGTTCGCGCGGTATTCACAAAGATGTCGCCCGCGTGGCCAGAATCCGAGCTCATGCGGACACCACCCGTCCTCCCGGCTACCTAATCTGAGATTCACCGGAGCACGCACAGCCAAGGGAGTTGCCATGCAGCGGTTCCAGCTCGACATCGCCGATTCCGACATCCAGTCAATGCGCGATCGGTTGGCGCAGACCAGGTGGCCCGAACAGCTACCCGGAACCGACGGCTGGTCCAAGGGCGTACCCGTGGCCGAGGCGAAGGCCTGGGCGCAGGAGCTGGCCGAGTTCGACTGGCGTGCTCTGCAGGACGAGCTCAATGCACTCCCCCAGTGGACCGCCGAGATCGACGGCACAACGATCCACTTCGTGCACGTGCGCTCAGAGCGTGACGACGCGGTCCCGCTGCTGCTCCTGCACGGCTGGCCGGGGACAGTCGTGGAGCTCATCGACCTCATCGAGCCGCTGACTGGGCCGGAGTCCGACGGTGACCCGGCCTTCCACGTCGTCATCCCGTCGCATCCGGGTGTCGGACTGTCGGGTCCGACCACCTCACCGGGCTGGGGGGTCCCGCGCACGAGCAGGGCGTATGCCGCGCTGATGTCCCAGCTCGGCTACCAGTCCTACGTTGTCCAGGGCGGAGACCACGGCGCGGTCCTCGCCCCGCACCTCGGCCGCGTCGACGTCCAGCGGGTGCGCGGCATTCACGTCAACGCCGCCACTCTGGGGTTCATGCCAATGGCTGAGATCGACGAGGAGACCGCTGGCGACCTGTCGCCGGTCGAACACCGCCGGCTGGAGCTGATCTCGACGTTCCTGACCGACGGCAACGGCTACAACGTCATCCAGGCCACGCGACCGCAGACGATCGGTTACGGCCTCGAGGACTCACCGGTGGCGCAGCTCACGTGGATCGTGGAGAAGGTCGAGCAATGGACCCACGATCCGGCAAGGCTCACCGACCGGCACTACCGAGACCGCCACCTGGCGAACGTCCTGCTCTACTGGTTGACCCGCACTGCCACCTCCGCCGCCGACAACATCTACGCGGCCTACGGGGAGCTCTTCGCCGACCCCCAGACTGCATTCGCCGACTCGGGTGTCCCGACCGCGGTGATCGCCTACGCCGAGGATCCGTCGATCCGCCGCTTTGCAGAACGGGGCAACACGATCGTGCGATGGACCGACGTCGATGACGGGGGCCACTTCGCTGCCCTCGAACAACCCGAAAGCCTGGTCGCCGACCTCCGAGCATTCGTGCGCGACCTCGCGTGAGCCGGTCAGCCTCAGCGAGGCCTGTGCCCCCGAACCGACTCCGGCGAGGCAGAACGCATCTTCTGGTCCTCGCCGATGAGCGGGTGACGGTCAGCGGCCCGACAGGGGCCACGAGGCGCCGTTGCCGGGGCAGCAGCGATGTCCAGCTGCGCGGGCTGCGAGGTTCCCCTCACGCGTCCTGGGAGTAGACCAGTGCGGCGTACGGGCCGATGGTGACTCGAGCGTGCTGGCCGTAGCCGTCGTACCCGTGCGGCTCGGTGTCGAGGTCAGTGACGTGCACCGCACCCAGGCCGGGCCCGAAGAGCGGCGCGTCGGTGTTGCAGCGCACTCGCCACCGCCCGGGGCGGGGCATCCCGAGCGGGTAGTCCCATACCGGCGTGGTGCGCAGGTTCAGCACCACCACGGTGTCGTCGCGCGGGCCGCCGCCGGAGGAACGGTGGTAGGCCAGGATCTTGCGGTCGTCGTCGACACGGATCACCCGGGTGTGCCGTCCGGCGAGTCCGCGGGTGGCCCCGGAGAGGTTCCGGCGCAGCGCGACCAGCTGCCGCGTCAGATGCAGGAAGCCGGCGTGCCGGTGTGCCTTGTCCCAGTCGACGGGGGTCTGGTCGTCGAACCAGCGGTCCTCCAGGACGTCCTGCCCCTGGAACAGCATGGGGATGCCAGGAGAGGTCAGGGTCAGCACCAGTCCCAGCGCGGCGCGGGTGCGCGCGTGCCAGGAGTCGGCCGCCCCCGGGAAGACGGACTCGGGCAGCCGGCTCCTGCCGTTGGCCACCTCGTCGTGGGACTCGGTGTAGATGACCCGTTCATGCGGCGCGCTCAACCCGTGCCCGGTGACGGCGCGTGCCACGGCGGACAGGTCGCGGTGCTCGTCATCCGGGGTCTCGAGGGCGGCGCGGACGGGGTGCACGAAGCCGGCGTCCCACTGGGAGTGGAAGCCCAGCCCGCCCTCGCCGCTGGGCCGGGTGACGGTGGGGTCGCCCTGCATGTCCTCCGCGATCAGGAGCTTCCACGGCTGGCGGGAGCGGATGTCGCCGGTCGTGGCCGCCAGGAACCGGTGTCCGGCGGCGATCCGGCCGCGGGGGTGGTGGACGTCGCCCCACCGGGAGCGGATGTACTGCGTCGCGTCGAACCGCAGGCCGTCGACTCGGAAGTCCTCGAGCCACATCACCGCCGAGTCACGCAGGTAGTTGCGCACCTGCTTGCGGTCGTAGTTGGGCCGGGTCGCACCCCACGGGGTCAGTGCGCGACGGTCGTTGTAGAAGTAGCTGCCGCCGTAGTGCCGTCTGCGGCCACCGTCGATGCGCCACAGGTGGAGGTCACCGGGGCCCAGGTGGTTGTAGACCACGTCCAGGATCACAGCGATGCCGCGGGCGTGGGCGGCCCGTACGAAGCGGGCGAAGGCGTGCGGGCCGCCGTAGGAGGGCTCGATCGCGAACAGGTGCGAGGGGTTGTATCCCCAGCTGACGGGCCCGGCGAAGGCGAACGGCGGCATCACCTCGACGGCGTTGACCCCGAGCCAGGCCAGGTGATCGAGCCGGTCGATCGCCAGGTCGAAGGTGCCAGGCCTGCCGCCATCGGCCGCGAACGTGGGGATGTGGACCTCATAGAGGACCAGGTCGTCCCACCCCGGCATCACAAACTGGTCCTCGCTCCAGTCCAGCGTCCGGGCGTCGAAGACCACGGCGTCGCCGGCGGAGTGCGTCACCTGCCGGGCGACCGGGTCGATGCGGGAGCGGTAGGGGCCGCCGCTCCTGATCAGGAACCGGTAGTGGCTGCCAGGCCCCGCGCCGGGAACGAACGTCGACCAGGTGCCCGAACGCGCGTTGTCGCGGCTGAGCCGCGCCCTGGCTGCCGGGTCCCACCCGAAGAAGTCACCGGTGACCGCGACCTGGCGCGCGTTCGGCGCCCACACCCGGAAGGTGACCCCTCCGTCATGCGGGACCGCCCCCATCCCTGGGTGGAGGGAGGGAGAGCCAGGCACGGCTGCCGATCCTAGGCGGTCCCGACGTCAGCGATGTCGGCTGCCCGGACGGGTGTGGGCCACGACGGACGGCGCTCCCCGCGAGAGCCCGTTCGGCTCAGCGGGTGCCGGGCGGGGGCGTGAGGTCGTAACGGGCGATCACGTCGTCCAGCCACGGCGCACTCCCCATCTCCAGGCCGTGCTCACGCGCGAGGGCCGCGATGGCCTCGGGGTCCGGGGGCCCGTCGGCGCCGGCCTCGCCCACTGCCCAGAAGAAGTGCTCGAAACCGGCCGGGCTGATCACCTCGATCATCCGGGCAGGCACCTTGCCGGCGTTCCACATCGTGTGCGTCTCGCCCCGGGGCTTGGTGATGTAGCCGCCGGGGCCGAGGACGACCTCCCGGTCCCCGGACCGGAAGCCGATCTCGCCTTCGGTCACGATGGAGTACTCGTCCTCCCTGGTGTGGAGGTGCGGCGGTACGCAGGCGCCGACGGGAAACGGATGCTCGACGATCGACACGAGCCCGTTGGTCTGCTCGCCGAACAGCTTGAAGACCACCCCGATCGTGCCGAGGGACGCCTCCGTGCCCTCGCCGGGTTGCACGATCGTCAGTTCTGGCGCGTCGCTGCTGCTCATGGGCCGGACCCTCCTCGGGTTACACAGTACAGTGGTGTACGACGAAAGCATCGTCCTGCGGAGAGCTGGTGTCAACGGTTTGACTGAACACATTCGTTCGCCGAAACAGCGCGCGTACCGGAAGGTGAAGCGCGCCGAAGGCGAACAGGCGACCCGGGCACGCATCGTTGACGCGGCTGAAGCGCTGCATGCCGAGGTGGGCCCGGCTCGCGCCACCATCTCCGCGATCGCCGAGCGCGCCGAGGTCACCCGGGCCACGGTGTACCGGCACTTCCCCGATGACGAGTCCCTGTTCTTGGCCTGCTCGCAGCAGTGGCTCTCTCGGCAACGGCTGCCTGACCCGAGGGGGTGGGACGCCCACGACGATCCCTTCGCCGTGCTGCATACCGGCCTGACCGATATCTACCGGTACTTCCGCGACGGCGAGCCGATGCTGAGCTCGGTCCTGCGGGACGCGGCCGTCCTGCCTGCCCGGCTCACCGAGGACCGGCTCGCGAGCGAACGGGAGTGGCAGGCGCGGCTGACGCGCGCACTGCCCGGGCGGCGCCGGCGGACGGTGCAGGCCGCGGTCGCGCACGCGACATCGTTCGGCACCTGGCGGTCGCTGTGCGTGGACCTCGGGCTGTCGAACCGCGCAGCGGTCGACCTGATGGTCGCCATGATCGCTGCGGCCTCGTCACGTGGTCAGCACGCTTCGCGCGTGGGCTGAGGGCCGGACGGGCCGCGCGGAGAACTGCGAGCGGTAGCGGCCGGGTGAGATGCCGACCTCGTGGGTGAAGGCGGTGCGGAAGGTCACCGGTGACCCGTAGCCCACCTCGAACGAGATCCGGTCGACCGTCAGGTCGGTGACCTCGAGCAGCTCCTTGGCCGCCGCGATCCGTTCCGCGGCGACCCAGCGCATCGGCGTGGCGCCGACGTCCCGCTCGAACCGCCGGGCGAGGGTGCGGGGCGAGAGGTTCGCCGCGCGTCCCAGCTCGGTCAGCGTCACCGGCCCGCGGAGGTTCTCGCGCAGCCAGGCGCGGAGGTGGTCCAGCCACGCGGCGCTGTCCTCCAGCGGCTCCGCGTGCACGTACTGCGCCTGGTCACCGTCACGGTGGGCGGCGATCACGAGGTAGCGGGCGGTGGCGTTGGCGGCGCGCTCGCCGTGGTCGCGCCGGATCAGATGCAGGCACAGGTCGAGGCCGGCTGCGGAGCCGGCGCTGGTGAAGACGCCCTGGTCCTCGACGTAGATGGCCCGCGCGTCGACCTCGATGTCGGGGTACATCCGCTGCAGGAGCGGCGCGTGCCGCCAGTGGGTGGTGGCCCGACGACCGTCGAGCAGGCCGGCCTCTGCGAGCGCGAACGTGCCGGTGCACAAGGCCACCATGCGGGCGCCCCGGCCGGCGGCGCGCTGCAGCTCGCGGACCAGCCGGGGGCCGACCGACCGCCCCGGGGGCACTGCCGGTACGAGCACGGTGTCGCCGTCGGCCACGGCGCTCAGCGGCCGCTCGGGGGCCAGGCGTGCGCCGGTGTGGGTGCGCACGCCGCGCAGGTCACCGCACAGCGTCACGTCGTAGAGCGGGCCCTGGTCGGGGTCCCAGCCGTAGCCCAGCGCCTCCAGCGGCATGCCGATCTCGAACAGCGTCATGCCGTCGATGAGCGGGACCGCGATCGTGGGACGCTGGCTGGCCATGGTGGCAAGATCCTAGCAGTAAACGTCAATCCTGCCACTCCCGCGGGCGGCCGTCGGTTGCGACGGTTGAGCCATGCACTTCGACGACTTCATCGCCCAGCAGGTCAGCCAGACCAACGAGGCGACGGCCTCCCACCGGGGCGCCCCGCAGCCCCTCCGACGCCTGCTCCGCGCCCTGTGGAGCGGCATCCGCCACATCGCCTGGGGCATCGACGCGTTCTCCCGCGTGCAGCACGGGATCGACGTGCCCCCCGACCACGGTGCCCGCAACCGCCCCAGGTGGTAGCCGCCGGCGCGCTGTCACGTCACGCGAAGTGTCTAGCCGACGAGGGGTGACCGGCTGTAGCGTTCTCGACCAGCCACGTGCGTGCGCGGTCGGACGCACCCGACGACACGACGAAGTCTGTCGTGAGGAGGGCCGAGCTGATGGAGACGTTCCCCCAGAAGATCCTGGTAGCCGCCGATGGGTCCAGCGACTCGGTGCTGGCGCTGCAGATGGCGGGCCTGCTCGCGGCCAAGGTCGACGTGGAGCTGCACGTGGTCTACGTGGCGGTGCTCTCACCCTGGGTCATGACCGGCACGCTGTCCGACAAGGAGCTGCAGAAGGTGAAGCAGCAGCAGCAGCGGGTGCTGGACGAGCAGGTCCAGACGGTGGAGAAGAGCGGCGGACAGGTGGCGGAGGCGCACTTCCGGACGGGGCACCGGGCGGACGAGGAGGTCGTGAAGCTGGCCCGGGAGCTCGGGGCGGAGATGATCATCGTGGGCAGCCGCGGACGACGCTCCTTCGACCAGGCCCTGGTGGGCCGCGACTCCGACGGCATCGTCCGGTATGCCCCCTGCCCGGTCCTCGTGGCCCGTCCCGCAGGGCGTCCTAAGCCGAAGCAGCCACGCAACGAGAAGTCACGGAATCCGCGACGCTCGAATCCTCGGTAGTAACCAGCCGCGAAGGACGGGGTAGCCATGCTGGAGAAGGTGAGAGCGCAGGTCGGGCCGGTCTTCTACGTCTCCATCGCGCTGTCGGTGCTCTTCGTGCTCTGGGGCTCGCTGTTCACGGCGAACCTCTCCGAGGTGTTCACGGGCGCGCTGAACTTCGTGATCTCCAGCTTCGGCTGGCTCTATATGCTGGCCGTCACGGCCTTCCTGGCGTTCACGCTCTTCCTGGCCTGCAGCCGCTACGGTCAGATCCGCCTGGGCAAGGACAGCGACCGCCCTGAGTTCAGCACCGTCGGGTGGATCGCCATGCTGTTCGCCGCGGGCGTGGGGTTGAGCTTCCTGTTCTGGGGGGTGGCCGAGCCCGCCTCCCACTTCGCGACGCCCCCCTTCGGCATGGCGGAAGCGAGCAGCGTCGACGCGGCTCAGCTCAGCATGCAGTACACCTTCTTCCACTGGGGGCTGCACCCGTGGGCGGTCTACGCGGTGCTGGCCATGGCCATCGCCTACTTCAACTTCCGCTGGGACCGGGGCAACCTCATCAGCGCGACGCTCTACCCGCTGCTCGGGGACCGGGTCGACGGTCCCATCGGCAAGGT
Source organism: Ornithinicoccus halotolerans (assembly GCF_009602535.1). Lineage (GTDB taxonomy): Bacteria > Actinomycetota > Actinomycetes > Actinomycetales > Dermatophilaceae > Ornithinicoccus > Ornithinicoccus halotolerans. The sequence continues at coordinate 20,224 of NZ_WIQI01000044.1, forward strand.
CGTGGACATCCTCGGTATCGTCGCGGTGCTCTTCGGGGTCGCCACGGCGCTGGGACTGGGCGCCCTGCAGCTCAACGGCGGCCTCTCCTACGTCTTCGGTGTCCCGGTCCGCGATGGGGTGCAGCTCGTGATCATCGCGGTCCTGACGGTCGCGTTCCTGATCTCCGCGGCCACCGGGCTGAAGCGCGGCATCTACTATCTCAGCCAGCTGAACATGGGCCTCGCCCTGGTTCTGGCGCTCTTCATCCTGGCCGTGGGCCCGACCGCGTTCCTGTTCGACGTCTTCACGCAGTCGCTGGGACAGTACCTCTGGGAGCTGCCCCGGATGAGCTTCTTCCTCAGCGTCTGGGAAGACAGCACGTGGGCGGAGAACTGGACGCTGTTCTACTGGGCGTGGTGGGTCTCGTGGGCGCCGTTCGTGGGGGCCTTCATCGCCCGCATCTCCAAGGGGCGCACGATCCGGGAGTTCGTCTTCGGAGTGCTCATCGTGCCGTCCATCGTGAGCTTCCTGTGGTTCACCATCTTCGGAGGGTCGGCGATCTTCCTGAGCCTCAACGGCGGGGCGAACATCGCTGAGACAGCGGTGGACAACCTTCCCAAGGCGCTCTTCGACACCTTGGCGGCCTTCCCGCTGGGAGAGGTGACCGCGGTACTGGCGCTGGTGCTGGTGACCATCTTCTTCATCACCTCGGCGGACTCGGCGACCTTCGTCCTGGGTTCCATGTCAACGAACGGCGACCCCGATCCGGCCGGGCCGATCAAGATCATCTGGGGCGTCGTTGTGGCCATGTTCGCGTCGGTGCTGCTTCTCGCCGGGGGGCTGAGTGCCTTGCAAACCGCGACCATCACGGCCGCGGTGCCGCTGGTCATCGTGATGATCGGCGTCTGCGTGGCGCTGATGAAGGCGCTCTCGAGCGAGGTCCGGGCCGAGCCTGGACCGGTGGGGCCGGCGAGCGCACGGCCGCGCGCGCCGGTGGCCGACCCCGGGCCCGGCGCCGCGTCCCGGGAGGCACACGAGGAGAGTGACCGACCGCCCCCCACCGACCAGTGAACCGAGGAGTGGCTCCGGCACGTGGCGTCCTCCGGGTGCCCTGCCCGCGCAGCCCACCATGCGGCGGGGGAGGTCTGCCAGACTGCGACTGGAGGCACACCACGACGCAGACGGGAGTCCTGTGGTGGGAACCGGCAGCGGAGACGAGCACGTCCACGCGCCCGGCGTGCACGCGCACATCTGTGGCGGCCCCGACCATCACAGCGGCGACTACACCCCGCAGCAGCGCCAGGACCTGGACCTGGTGCTCGCCTTCAACCGCCGGATGTCCGACCTGATCAACCAGGGCCACGACGTCGCCGAGGTCGAGGCGTTCATGGACCCCGACCCGCTGCGCTACATGTGGGTCGACGAGGGCCAAGGCCGGATCCCGGACATGATCAACGACGCCCACCGCGTCCTCGACCAGGCCCCGCCGCTGGCCGGACACCGCCGGGCGGGCGTCGACCAGGTGGACGGCTCGGACAACGCCGCCCGCCCCAGCATCGCCTGCCGCGGCGACGTGCGGCTGGTCACCTGGCTGGAGTGGGAGCCGGGGCAGGGAGACGTCGTGCGCGCCTCCCTCCGGACGGGAGCGGGTGAGCCGTCGGAGCCCGAGGCGGTCTCGGGCACGGTCGCCGACGTCTTCCGGCCCACCGCCGTGGTCACCACCGAGGGCGTGCCCTGGGTCTTCTTCGGGCGCCGTGACGCCG